>JBEKJF010000080.1:0-14854 GCA_050011375.1 Candidatus Sulfotelmatobacter sp. | reverse complement strand
AGTTTCAAGCACGTCATCGTGATCATCCAGGAGAACCGCACTCCGGATAATCTTTTTCAGGGCTTGTGCACCTCGCCATTCGGCACCAGCAGTTCTTGCAGCATCACTCCGACCGGCTCCCAGTATGACATTCTGACCAGCAACTGGCTGGATAAGTCATCTTCTACTGGAACAACTCAGCCCACTTCCGTCGCACTCGATAACAGTTATGATCCCAGCCACACTCATCTCGCATTCACAACCTCGTGCGACTTGAACACTAAAACGGGGGCCTGCCGGATGGACGGCGCCGCCGGCGACACTTGCACCGGAGACTGCCCGACCAAGATGGCGTACGCGTATGTGAGCAACTCTACGTCGAACCTGAATCCCTACCTCACTCTCGCCACATCCTACGGATGGTCCAACTACATGTTCCAAACCAACCAGGGCCCAAGTTTCCCCGCCCATCAATTTCTTTTCGGAGGAACTTCGGCGCCCAGCGCGGCCGACGATGCCATCGCCACATTCGCCGCCGAGAACATGACTCCCTACACCACTCCCGATGCCGGTTGCATCGCCCTCGCAGGAGTCACCGTCAAATTGGTCACCACTCAGGGTGAAAAAGGATCAGTCTACCCCTGTCTCGACCATGAAACCATGTCCGATCTTTTCGACGACATCGGAGTGAGTTGGAAATACTACACCGAGAGCAACGGTTCTATTTGGACCGCGCCCAACGCCATTGAACATATCTGTCTGCCCAGCGCCCCCACCGGAGGAACCTGCACCGGTTCGGACTACCTCGACTATGTGGTCATCAAGCCCTCGCAAGTGCTGACCGATATCGTCGACTGCAAGCTTTCGCAAGTGAACTGGGTTATCCCGACTGGCGCCAATTCCGATCATCCGAAAGGCAACACGGGCGGCGGACCATCCTGGGTAGCATCGATCGTCAACGCCATCGGCAACAATCCCAAGTGCAAGAATAACAATAACGAGATCTATTGGAATGACACTGCCATCCTCATCACCTGGGACGACTGGGGAGGCTGGTACGATCACGAGCCTCCGACTTTCCTGGCTGGGGCCCAAGGCGACTATCAGTACGGGTTTCGCGTCCCGTTCATCGTCGTGTCGGCTTACACTGCGGCGGCCTATGTAGACAACAATCGCATGGACTTCGGCACCGTCTTACGGTTCATCGAACAAAATTACGGGATCGCCGAGGGTGCGCTGAACTTCGCGGATGAGCGCGCCACCGGTAATCTCTCCGAGTTTTTCAATCTCAGCCAGGTGCCGCGCGTCTTCCAGACCATCCCGAGTCGCCTGGACGCAAACTACTTCATCAATGACAAGACGCCACCGACGGACCCGGACGATTATTAAAGCCTCAGGGCTCGTCATGCTGTAGCAAGAAGAGGCTGCAGAGATTAAGAGATGTAGGGATAAAAGACAAGGGATAAGGGATAACGGACAAAAGATAAACGGGGGATTAAATGAAGTCGACCACCATCAAGGTTTTGTCACTCCTGACTTTTTGCGGCGCCATACTTGCGCACGCGCAAATCACAGGCTTTACGCACGTCATCGTGGTTGTGCAGGAAAATCGCACCCCGGACAATCTTTTTCAGGGCCTGTGCAGTTCGCCGTTCGGCACAAGCAAATCGTGCAGCATCACCCCAACCAAGTCCCAATACGATATTCAAACCAGCAGCTGGTATGACAAGACCTCGTCCACGGGCACTACGAATCCCAGCACCGTCGCGCTCGATAATGACTACGACCCGCGTCATACGCACGCCGCATTCACCAGTATGTGCGACGTAAACTCAAGCGGCGCTTGCAAAATGGATGGTGGCGCCAACAATCCGTGCACCGGCACTTGCCCGACCAAGCCCCCATACCACTACGTAACCAATACGACTTCAATCTTGAACCCTTACCTCACCCTCGCGACGTCCTACGGCTGGGCGAACTACATGTTTCAGACCAATCAGGGGCCAAGCTACCCCGCTCACCAGTACCTCTTCGGAGGAACATCGGCGCCCAGTGCCGCCGACGATGCTGTGGCGACATTCGCCTCGGAGAATGTGTCTCCTGAAGTAGCGGGCACGGTTGCCGGGTGCATCGCAGCAGCGACCACGACCGTCGAAGTGATCGACACCACGGGTGAGAACCAAAGCATCTATCCCTGTTTCGATCATCAAACCATGGCCGACCTGTTCGACGGCATCAACATCAGTTGGAAATATTACACACCGAGCGCCGGCTCCATCTGGACCGCACCCGATGCGATCAACCACATCTGCGTGCCCAGCAAGCCTACGGGCGGAGTCTGCACCGGTTCCGACTGGACCAACGACGTAGTCCTCAAATCGTCGCAGGTGTTGACCGATATAGGCGATTGCAATCTGCCGCAGGTCAGCTGGGTTATCCCCGGCGGCCAGAATTCCGATCATCCCAACGGCAACACGGGCGGCGGACCCTCCTGGGTGGCATCGATCGTAAATGCCATCGGCAATAATCCGAAGTGCAAGGACGGTGAGACTTACTGGGACAACACCGCTATCGTCATTGTCTGGGACGATTGGGGAGGCTGGTACGATCACGAGGCGCCCACATTCCTGGCAGGCGCTCAGGGCGACTACCAGTATGGCTTCCGCGTCCCGCTGATCGTGGTCTCGGCCTACACGCCGGCCGCTTATATCCACAACACCCGGATGGATTTCGGCACCATCCTGCGCTTCCTCGAACACAACTTCGGCATAACCGAGGGTGCGCTCAATTTTGCCGATGCACGCTCGACCACGAATCTCAGCGCGTTCTTCACTCTCACGCAAGTGCCCCGCGTGTTCCAGACCATCCCCAGCCGCCTTGACGCAAACTACTTCATCAATGACAAGGAGCCGCCAACCGACCCAGACACTGACTGAGATCCAAGAACAAAGCGGGTGGAGCAGGCATTCAAGCCTGCTTCCAGAAAGTCTGCTCGGGATGGACACGACTTCAGAGTTTGCGGAAGAAGTCACGACTGCATGCACTCACGTGGAAGAGCGGCGCTTCAGCACCGCGTAATGGCAACAAAACTAGCGGGCTTCAGCCCCGGTGGTCGTAACCCGGCGGACAACAAATCTCTCTGATTCCTTCAGTCCACCGTGGCAATCTGGCTTACGTTCTAGCTCGCCAGCTTGCGCAGAAATTCCCGTTCGTCCATACGATATTTGAACGCTTTGCGTCCATCGATAAAAACGACCGGGACTTCATCGTTGAACTTCCGCCGCAGTTCGCTGTCGCTATCCACATCCACGTCCTGCCACGTGAACCCGCCGCGCCGCGAAAGCTTGGAAAGGCTCTCCTTCACCACCTCGCAAAGATGACACCCTTTGCGCGAGTAAACCACGACCTGGCGTGATTCCGGCACGCCGCGATTTTCCGTTACTTCCACACCCTTTGGCAAGAGAAAAACCGCACTCACATTCCTGGCGCAAGATGACCTTCCCGCTTCCGGAGCAACGTCCTGAATGAACCTGCAGGAGTAAAATTTGACCATGGTCACCCCCGATTCCCGGCCTCTTCTCGGCAAAGCCTGCCTTATCACCGGTGGCGCAAAGCGTCTGGGACGTGCCTCCGCCCTGGCTCTCGCCCGAGCCGGCGCAGATGTCGCCATCACTTTTCGCAATTCCGCTCGGGACGCGCAGCAGACCGTCGTGGATCTTTCCAGCTTCGGCGTGCGCGCCTTCGCACTGCACTGCGACGTTACCGACGAAGCCAGCGTCAAATCCATGATGAAAGAGGCCGGCCGCGAACTTGGCCGCATCGATATCCTGGTCAACAACGCCGCCAATTATGCCACCGCCGATTTCGAACACCTCACCCTGCGCCAGTGGGACGCGATTTTCGCCTCCAACACTCGCGGACCATTTCTGGTCTCGCGCGAAGCCCTGAAGTGGATGCGCCGAAAGCGCTCCGGATCGAAGCGCTCAGAAAAGCTGGAAGCAAAAATCATTCACATGGGCTCGCTCGGCGGCCTGCGCCCGTGGGCAACCCACGCGCACTATTGCTCCTCCAAAGCGGCTCTGCACATGCTGACCAAAGTGATGGCGAAAGCGCTGGCGCCCGAAATCGCCGTCAACGCGGTCGCGCCCGGCATGATCGACCTCGGCGAAAAATCAGCCGCCGCGTTCATGAAGCGCATGGCGAAGGAAACTCCGATGCAAAGAAACGGTAGAGGAGATGAGATCGCCGCAGCCGTCCTCTTCTTCGCAACCGCGCCGCAATTTATTACCGGCCAGATTCTAGCCGTCGACGGCGGCCTGGGGCTCTAATGATCACGGTCAAGCGAACTTCCGCGAATCCTGTGAGATAAGTTCTCCTCCGCGTCTCCGCGGAAGTTCTCCGCGTCCTCCGCGATTCAAGATCCTGATCCGAGAGCGAAAACGGCGCCAGGGATACCGGCATCGCTCTTTCTCTACTCTCTAGCCGCAAGGTATAGTGAGGCGAATGAAGAAATCCGCCAACGCACCTTCTTCGAGCATGTCCATACCCCCGCGCATCGCGGTAGCCATCATGGCTGCTGGCAAAGGTACGCGGCTAAAGTCGCAGCTTCCTAAAGTGCTGCATGAAGTCGGCGGCAAGCCGTTGCTCGCGCACGTCATCGCCGCAGCCACCAAGGTAGTCCCGCCCAACGACGTCTTCGCCATCATCGGCCACGAAGCCGACCGAGTGCGCACAGCCGTCGCTAACACCGGCGTCAACTTCATCCTGCAGACGGAGCAGCGCGGCACCGGCCACGCTCTCATGGTCGCGAAGGATGCACTCTCAGCTTACGACCACGTCATCGTTCTCTCCGGTGACGCCCCGCAGATCACCCCGCAGACCATCGCCAGCCTGCTGAACTTCCATCTCGATGAGCAGGCCGCCATGACCTTGCTCAGCGCCGACCTCGACCATCCCACCGGCTATGGTCGAGTGATTCGCAAAGGCGCGAGCAGTGAAGTCCAAGCGATCGTCGAGGAAAAGTCAGCTACTCCCGCGCAGAAAGAGATTCGAGAGATCAACGCCGGCTTCTACGTTTTCGCCACGCCTCAACTCTTCTCGCACATCACAAAACTCTCCACGGCCAACCCTCATGCCGAGTATTACCTCACTGACATGGCCGAGGTGCTGCGACAAGCCCGCCAGGGCGTCGTCGTCTGGAAAACCGATTACCCCGGCGAAGTTCTCGGCGCCAATACTCGCGCCGAACTCTCCTACATCGACTACCAGATGCGCATGCGCAAGTGCCACGAACTCATGGCGGAGGGCGTCAGCATCTTCTTCCCCGCCACCTGCGTGATCGATAACGACGTAAGAATCGCCCCCGACACCGTGATCGAACCCTTCGTGCAAATTCTTGGCCAGTCGCGCATCGGCCCCGCGTGCCGCATTCGTTCTTATTCTGTAATCAGCAATTCCGAGATCGGCGCAGGCGTGCTCGTGCGTCCCGGCTGCATTCTCGACGAAGCCCGCATCGGACCCGGCGCCATCCTCGGCCCCTATTCTCATCTCCGCCCCGGCAGCGACATTGGAGAAGGCGCGCACGTCGGCAACTTTGTCGAGACCAAGAAAATCAAACTCGGCAAGGGATCGAAGGCCAACCACCTCACGTATCTCGGCGACGCCGAAATCGGCGCCGGCGTCAACATCGGTGCCGGAACCATCACCTGCAACTACGATGGAGTGAACAAGCACAAAACAGTAATCGAAGACGAAGCCTTCATCGGCAGCGACAGCACGCTAGTAGCGCCAGTCCGCATAGGCAAGGGCGCCTACGTAGGTGCAGCGTCGTGCATCACCAGAGATGTTCCGGAAGACGCGCTAGCAATTGGCCGAGGTCAGCAAGTGGTGAAAGAAGGATGGGCCCGCGAGAAACGCGCGGCCAGCAAGCCAAAGTAAATTCACACCACGGAGACACGGAGACGCGGAGAAGAAACTGCCCTGAAAAATAAAAGCACTGAGACTGGATTTTCTCCGTATCTCAGTGCCTCCGTGGTGGATTCTGCTTCTTCTAGTGCGAAACCGCGGCGAACAGCGGCGAATGCATCAGCGACTGAAACTGCGCGTCGCTATCCTTGAAGTGCACCATAAACTTTGATCCGTCGGAATCGACCGTGGCCATGTCCATGGCTGCCTTCTCCACCGGCGTTGCGCTGGTTTTCTTGTACATGATGGCCGCCTTCATCACCATTGAAAGCGTCCCCGCAGTCACTGAATCCGAGGTCACAACCGTCAGGTCGAAATTCACTCCGCTGGTAAAGTCCATCGTGTAATAGGAGCCCATCACGCGCTTCTTCACACTCTCGTAATCGGCGATTTTCGCCGCATCGCCCAACGCTGACCGCACCATGTTCTGTGTGCCCGCCTGGTCGAGAATGCTCCAGAAAGATGCAGCATCCACGCTGCTCACCATGTCCGACATGGTCTGGTTCGAATCCAGGTTAAGAATCTCCCCGTTGCTGGCGTCGAGCCCGAGCTTTACCGAGGAAGGCTCGCCGAACAACAGCGTGCTGTCGTCGAGAAAAGTCATCACGAAGCCGCCATCCATCGGATAAAGATTCGCCGTATGGTACTTCGTCGGCTTGATCTTCGCCAGCGTCAGTTTCTTGATAACCAGCTTCATGTTGAACGGACCGGTGGTGATTCCGATCGTCTTGACCCCCTGCTTGGATGTACGAAACGACGCCAGGGCCAGCGTGTCGATATCTTTGTCGGGATTAATCCCCACGCCCTTCAGCGCGCCCTCGAACTGCTGCAGGTTTTCCTGCGCCGCCATCAATTGTTGCTTCAGCGCAGCCGCGGTCGGCGAGTCTTTCATCGCCCGGTAATCCACGGAAATCAACTGCTGCAAATCCGCCGGAATCACTCCGCGTGCCGACGAATTCAGCGGCATCGCACTTGCCATGCCCATGCAAACAACCACCATCACTGCTAAAGCCAGACAAGCCTTTATGCTCTTCATAACTGCCTCAGCCCTCAAAAAGATTTTCCTGAAACCCTACAATAATGAACGGGATTTTCCCTGCGTCTTGCAATTTTAGATGCAGGTCTAAGCGTTCCCGTTACCCAGTACCCCTATTCTAAGCCAACCAGGTGCTTCCGGGTCCAGCCAAAGGTACTAGCCCAGTGATCAGCTTGGATCGGCCTTTTCCTCGCGTCCAGAAATAAGTTACTCCGGCTGTCGCAACTGGCTATAATATGCCTGCGTACGTCACCGCACATAAAAGCGTCATCTCGCCGACGCTCGAGAAATCAGGGACAATCGTGAAAATCCTACTCTACAACCCCGACAACGGGGTTACGCGCAATTTCATGCCCCACCTCTGGATGTTCCTTCTGAAATCTTTAACCCCGGTGGGCCACGAAGTTGTGCTGATCGACGGTAATGCCCAGCCCATGGACGAAGCTGGCATCGCGCGCTACGTCATCCAACAAAAGATTGATCTGGTCGGCATCGGCGCCATGACTCGCATGATCGCCAAAGCCTATCGCATGGCGGACGCCGTTCGTGCCGTCGGTGTACCGGTTGTGATGGGCGGCCCTCACGTCACAGAGATGGCGGACGAAGCGCTCGGCCGTGATGGCGGTCCGCGCCACGCCGACGCCGTCGCTCTCGGCGAAGCCGACAACACATGGCCATGCATCGTGGAAGATGTCGCATGCGGCCAGTTAAAAGATGTTTACTCACCGACCGATCCGTTCGGCAAGGAACTCAAGCCATCGCTCAAGCCATATCCCGTCATTCCCTGGGACACCATCGATCTCAACCAGTTCAACCTCGTGCCCAATGTGTTCAAGCATTGGCTGCAAAAAATAGGCGAAGGCTGGGGAACTTTCCGTCTCGTGCCCGTCGAGTCAGGACGCGGCTGCCCCTACGGTTGCGAGTTCTGCACCGTCACCGGATTCTTCGGCGACTCCATCCGCTTTCGCACCAATGAGAGCGTGGTCAACGAACTGCTGCTGCTGAAGGCGCGCGCCCGCAAAGAGCGCGGCCAGATTGCCGTCTTTTTCATCGACGACAATTTCGCCATCAACCTCAAGCGCACCAAATCTCTGCTGCGCGATATCATCGCCGCCGGCGCGCAAGTGAACTGGGTCGCACAGATCAGCGCCAACCTGCTGCGCGATCAGGAACTTGTCGACCTTATCTCCGCCTCCGGCGGAAAATGGATCTTCATCGGCATGGAGTCGATCGATCCCGTTAATTTGAAAGACGTCAACAAAGGCTTCAACAAACCGGAAGAATACACGGCCGTGCTCGAGCGTCTCGCGCAGCGCAACGTGTATGCCATCACGTCCTTCATCTTCGGCATGGATAACGACACAGTAGGCGCGGCCGAGCGCACGCTGGCGCAGGTTCGCACCTGGCCGCCGGGCCTGCCGATTTTCGGCTTGCTCACACCGCTGCCCGGAACTCCGCTGCTGAAGCGTCTCGAAGCCGCCGGCCGCCTAACCCGCCCCAAACATTGGCAGGAGTTCATCCCCTTCGCCATGGCGCACACTCCGCTGAGGATGACCGTCGCCGAAGCCCACGCCGAAGTCAACTACGGCTGGTCCCAAGCGTACGGCGCGGAAGAAATTGCAAAAGCCGTCGACTCGATCGCCGACCAACCGCTCGGCTACCGCGTCAACATCTTCATCGCGCGCGTCTGCTTCCGCGGAATCTATTTCCCCATGCTAGGCCGCTTCGCCTGGCTGAAAGTAATCTCGGAGAACCGCCACACGATTTCAAAGCTGTTGAAGCAAGGCATGGGAGCATGGTGGGATTCCAGATCGAAACCCGCTCCAGCCCCCGCACCCATCGCGGGAGACTAGAAGCAGCGGGACGGTAGCGCCGCCGTCCCGGCGGCCTCACGCCACAGAACGGAATCTCCAGGTTTGGTCGCTTCGCGGCTGATCCTTGATCTTGGCCTCACATTTGCCGACTCAAAAAATAGTTGGAGCTTGCTACGATCCGCTACCGTTGTTGCCTCCAAATCCGATGAAAAATTTTACGGCTCGAATCCCCTAAAATCCTTCGAATCAGCAGCTTGCGGACTTCTGATCTACGTGGAATCCGGCTAAAATATTGAATCGAAAGAATTTAGCCGTAAAATCCCGGATCGATTGGACTTAGCTGGTCCTATTCGGTTGTCAAAGAGCGGGTAGAGATTTGGATTCAGTATGAGATGAATCGGGATCGCGGCGCAAGGTCAGATGTCACAATGGGGCTGTGGAAAACTTGGCTGAGGGTATGAGGTTAGGTTAGGAATTCGAGGGCTGAGGAGTGTGCGTGCGAACTGGAACGTTATGCCAGCACTCCTCATCCCCGAGGGCTCGCTCGTGCCGGCCCCCGGAGCCCCCGCTCTAATCATCATCCGGATCGCTAGGCGGGCTCGCATCCCCCTTACACGTAGCATCGTTCCACGGCACCGCGAAAGGCGTAAATGTGGTCGGCGCGCTCGTGAACTGGAATATGTCGCTTAACGAGTTCGGACCGTCCAGCGCATTCGCGTCTGCGAAGCCCAGCGACGGCAGGTTGTAAGTATTCTCGATGAACTTGAGGATGCTCCCAAAATCATGCGGCGTCTTTGAAATGTACGCCGTTTTCGCATATGGAGAGATCACAATCATCGGCACACGGAAACCGTAAACATAACCTGATCCCCAACTCGTGCCATCGGCCACCATCTTCGGCGGCGGCACGTGATCGTACCAGCCACCCCAGTCATCCCACGCGATGATGATTACAGTGTTCGCCCAGTACGGGCTGTTGCCGATGTCATTCACAATCTCCGTCACCCACGACGGACCGCAGCCGGCATTGCCCTTGGCGTGATCGGAATCCGCGCCCGTAGGAATTACCCAGCTCACCTGCTGCAACGTCCCGCCCGTAATGTCGGTAAATATCTGGCCATTCAGCTGCGTCTGGTTGAGAACAACCTTGGGATTCGTATCGGTATAATCCGGTCCCGAGCACGAAGTAGCATTCGGCGCCGCGGGACTCGGAACGCACATATGTTGGATCGCGCTCGGAGCAGTCCAAATGCTGCCGGCCGAAGGCGCATAGTAACGCCAGCTTATGCCGGCCGTATCGAGCGAGTCTGAGAGCGTCGCATGATCGTTGCAAAGCTGGCCGGTGGTGTTGTCCAGCGTTGTTTCTATTCCGAGGGGGCTGATCAGCTTATTGGTGGTAGTCGAAAGTGCAAGGCAACCGGCGTCAGCATTGTCTGGCAAAACGTTTTCCGAAACGAAATCACCGAGGTCGATCGTCGCCGACGGCTCCGAAGTCCCACTGAAAATAAACTGGTGAGCCGGAAAGCTCGGGCCCTGGTTAGTCTGGAACGTGTGATCGGCGAACGTGTACGTCTGTGCCATTGCCAGATAAGGTGCGACATCCTCCGGATATACATAATAAAATCCGGGGTTCGGCGGCGGAGGACAATTCATTGCGCCTGTTGTACACGACGTTGCAATCAGGTTGTCACCATCCATCGCACACTGATTCGTGACCGTGTTCAGATCGCAAAGGTCCTTAAACGCAGCGTGCGTATGGCCGATATCGTAGTTGTCAAAGTTGCCGAGTTCCCCGGTCGTGCCCAGGTCAATCGCCTGGGGCTGCGTGACGCCGCCAGTAACCTGATTGTTCAACCAGTTGCTAGTCTGAATTTCGAACTGAGTCGAGGTTGCAGGCGAACCGCACATACTCGCCGATCCGTAAGGCGGGATGCACAAACCATAAAAGAGATTATCCGGGGAGCGATTTTCCTGGAAAATAATGACCACGTTTGTCACTACAGCCGCCGTGGTAAGCGTCAGCGTCTGCGGACCATTGCTTGGGGCCAAACTTTTAGCATCGCTGCCGGTGACCTTAATGGTGTACGGTCCGCCCGGAGTGGCAGTCGTAGTCGACACGGTCAGCGTAGAAGTCTTGGCTGAAGTCCCGCTAATCACAACCGAAGCCGGATTAAAGCTGCAAGTCGGTGCCGGCGACCCACCAGTAACGCTGCTGCACGAAAGCGTGACGGTTCCGGTATAACTATTCGCCGGAGTCACAGTGATCGTCGAAGTAGATGTATTGCCGGCCGTAACCTGTGCCGGGTTCAACGCCGTCGCGCCGAGTGAGTAGCTAGGCGTCGCGGCTGCTGTAACCGTCAAGCTCAACACCTTCGGACCATTGCTCGGAGCAAGATGGTTCGCGTCGCTTCCAGTAACCGTGATGGAATAGATGTCCGCGGGGCTTCCCGTAGTCGACACAGTCAGTGTCGAAGGAACTGCCGAAGTTCCGCTGATCGTGACCGACGACGGACTGAACCCGCAAGTCGGCGGCGGCGTTCCACCAGTAACGCTGCTGCAAGAAAATGTGATAGTCCCCGTGTATCCATTCGCAGGCGTCACCGTGATTGTCGAGGTGGACGTACTTCCTGTCACCACCGAAGCTGGATTTAACGTGGTAGCTGCAAGTGTATAACTCGGCACCGCCGTCGCCGTCACAGTCAGACTGAGCACCTGCGGCCCATTGCTCGGAGCCAAAGTATTGGCATCGCTTCCAGTAACACTGATCGAATAACTGCCCGCTGGACTTCCCGTAGTCGACACCGTCAGTGTCGAAATGCCCGCCGAAGTCCCGCTGATCGCGACCGACGACGGACTGAACTTGCAAGTCGGCTCCGGAGTTCCACCAGTAACGCTGCTGCAAGAAAGCGTCACGGTGCCCGTATAACCATTCACCGGAGTCACCGTGATGGTTGACGTAGACGTGCCTCCCGTCGTAACCGAAGGCGGGCTCAACGCGCTGGCAGCGAGCGTATAACTCGGTACTGGCGCCGTTACCTTTAAAGTCAGCGCCTGAGCACCATTGCTGGGCGCCAGCTTGTTAGCATCGCTTCCCGTAACGTTAACTGTATAGGTGCCCGCGGACGTGCTGCCAGAAGTAGTCACAGTCAGCGTGGAAGCGCCCGCAACTGTGCCGTTGATCGTCACACTCGGTGGAGTGAACGAACAAGTGGGAGGGGGAGTTCCACCAGTAACGCTGCTGCAGGAAAACGTGACAGTCCCGGAATAACCATTCGCCGGAGTGACAGTAATCGTCGAGGTAGCCGGACTTCCAGACGTAACCGAAGCCGGATTCAACGCCGTAGCAGTAAGAGAATAGCTGGGTGTTGGCGGCGGTGTCATCGAGGACGCCCCTCCGCCACAACTGCAAAGGATAAGCAGCAATGCGCTCAGGCCAACAGCGACACCACAAAACCGTAAAAGACGAAAACCACCCATGGCAGAATCTTCCCTCTACGGTCGCCGAATCCAACCGTATGCAGCAACCCATGCGCGCAGCTTTCCACTCGCCGGGTGCAAGAATTATTTGTGGGGGAAAAAACGTAAAACTCTTACTATGCAATATCTTACAAAGTAACCAAGTTTGCAAGAGTCTTTCTTCTTCTCAACCTTCGTATCCAGCCCTCAGTATTCATCAAACCAAAATGCTTATGTAGAGACAGCCGCCTCGGCTGTCCCGAGGCGGAACGCGCTCAGAGCTAGCCTACTACTTTCAAAACGCCCAACCCACGCCCCTCAACGACCAATGCTTCCCACTCTCTTCCGCACGTCCGCCGCGAAGCCCTGATCCTTCAGCGAAGCCAGATTGATCTCCACATTCGCCAGCGCGCCAGTAATCGCCGCCCCAGCCAGCGCCCGCGCGGTAGTCAAATCCGACTTCATATTCGGATTCGTAACAGCGAGCAAGCTCTCCGTAATCTGACCGACTTCGTGCGCCTTCTCCGCCACTCCCAGCGGAACTCCCGTAGCCAACTTCAAAGCAGCATTGATGAGCGCATCGCCTCCACCCAGATCAGTCTTCGCCAACTTGTAAGCCTTCATCACCGCATCATAACTTTCCGCATCCGCATCCACAGCCGCCTTCAGTTCCTCGCGCAGCGTCCCCAGCCGCGCAATCGCCGCGCTCAATTGCGCTTCATATTGCAGATAAGCTTTCTTCCCTCGCGACATCGACGCCACCATGTTTGCCAGCGCCGCCGCCATCGCTCCGGCCGCAGCAGCAGCACTTCCCCCGCCAGGAGTAGCCGTAGGCGCCGCGAGCTGTTCAATGAAGGGCTCAACTCCCGCGCGCAATCCACCCACGGCGACCTTCCCACTCATCACCGCGGCCAGCCGGTTTTCCAAAATTAACGACGAATCAAAATTCTCCACCTGCAAAAACCATTCCGCCGCCGCCTCCAAAGCCTTCTTCGGAATCAATCCCACAATCTCGCTCGACACCGGCATCACGCCATACCGCGCCGCCTCACGCTTCACCACTTCAAACACGCGATGCACCGGAGTCTGCTCAAAATCCGTAAGGTTCATCGAAACCTGCGCCATCCCCCGCACCAGAAATCCCGCGCCCTTCACAAACCTCATCCCGCCACTCGAAAACCGCACTGCCTTCGCAATCTTCTTAGCAATCTCAACATCCGGCGTGTTCAAGAAAACGTTGTAAGCAATCAGAAATTTCCGCGCCCCCACCACGGTCGCGCCCGCAGTCGGATGCACCCTCGCCTCGCCAAAATCCGGACGCCGTGCCGCATTCGTAGCCATCTCCGCTCGTATCCCTTCAAACTGCCCGCGCCGTATGTTCTCCAGATTCTGCCGCTCCGGAGTAGCCGCCGCCGCTTCATACAAATAAACCGGAATCTCATAGCGCTTCCAAATCTCCGCGCCCACATGCCGCGCCATCGCCACACAATCTTCAATCGTGACACCATCAATCGGAATGAACGGCACCACATCGGCCGCGCCCATCCGCGGATGCGCCCCCCGATGCCCGCACAAATCAATCAACTCCGCAGCCTTCCCCACCCCGCGGATCGCCGCCTCCTGAATCGCCTCCCGCTCGCCGACCAGCGTAATCACGCACCGGTTGTGGTCCGCATCCATCTCGCGATCCAACAGGTAAACACCCTCCATCTTCATGGCATCAACAATGGCGTCAACTTTAGCCTTGTCGCGCCCCTCCGAAAAATTCGGCACACACTCCACCAGCGTAGACATAAGTCAGAAGAATAGCCGGGGCCGATGATTGGAAGCAAGGGATGGCGAACCAGCCCACATGCAGACCCGTGCTCTCGGTCATTTGCGTGAATCCAGATCACATGCGATAAACTTTAGGAAGCCTGCGCGGAGGCGTACACTGATGCCCGAAACAGCGAACAGCAAGAGGAAACCGATGTCAGCACTTCGAACCCCGCCGCCACAGCGCCGCAGAAAGAATGCCAACAAAGAGGCGTTCCGGACAATCGCGCGCCTTCTGGAAGAGCAGATGGATGAGATGGGACTCTCAGAGAGCGAGAAGAACGCCCGAACTCACGCGTTCGTGCAAGATTTGAAAAAGATCAAAGCCTCCCGCGCAGCAGTCGCTTCCAAGTAACCAACTCGTTTAAAGTCCCTGCGTGCCTCCGTGGTGAAGGCCCCTCCCCACTTCCCTTTGGCTTTCTTCCGCAACTAAGTTTAGAATTCAGAAATCCGGCGCGTACTTCGTCTATGGCAGATTTGATCAAGACGCCCCCTGCGGATGTTCCGGCCGACCCCGCTGCGGATGCCCTCACCGGCACCACCGTAGGCCGCTTCGTAATTTCCCGGCGCCTCGGCTCCGGCGGCATGGGACAGGTCTACGGCGCGGAAGACACCACGCTCAAGCGCTTCGTCGCCATCAAGCGCATGTCCCCGCACGCGAATTCCACTGAAGCAGATCGCAAGCGCCTGCTCAAAGAAGCCCAGCGTTCCTCCGCGCTCAATCACCCAAACGTAGGCTCCGTCTACGACGTCATCGAACACGCTGGCGAACTCTGGGTCGTGATGGAGT
>JBEKJF010000079.1:0-14877 GCA_050011375.1 Candidatus Sulfotelmatobacter sp. | reverse complement strand
TAATTTGGAAATTTCGACAGTGCTAATTTCCGGGGTCAACTCCGGAGGCTAAACGTTTTCGTGCGAACTGCTCTTCCGCCCCTTCGGGGCTTTCTCATCTGCCACATCCCACCCACGGCTTACGCCGTGGGCTGCATTCTCACGCCGCTTCGCGGCTAAGGGATTTCGACTGCGCCGTTTGCTGCGGTTATTGACTGACCTTCTGCGTCGCGCACTATGAGGCGGACGCGATATTTTCCTGGCTTTACATCGAAACTGGTTTTGACCGTGACGCCGGAGGCTAGCTGGCTTGCGAGGGTTTCGTCTTTCCAGTTCATCTGGAGGATTTTTTCTTCTCCCTTGAGGTAGTTTCCGTTGCGGTCGAAAAGCGCGGAGACTACGGTGAGATCATTCTTGTTGCGTCCGTCGACCTTGCGAAAGCGAATGTGCTTCACATCGACGCGGGCAAAGACGGAGAGCCGGGCATCGGTGTCGCTTGATTTAAAAAACTGGGTGCGCAGTTCGACGGGAAGGCCGTGAGATTCGTCCTGGGAAAAAACGGCGTCTTCAATTTCCTGCCTGGCTTCTTCCGCGGGATCGTCGAGATGTTTGGGCGCGTAATAGCCGCGGCGGGCCTGCAGATTCAGCTTCAGAGGATTGGTTAATTTAACTTTCAACGTGTGAAAGCTGCCATCGGGTTTCAGGTTTTGGGGAGCGAAGGCGAGCACGTAGGAAAATTCGGGCGGAGCGGCGACGCGGGTGAATCCCGCGTAGAGGTCGTTGTTGTTGTGGAAGAAAGTGCCGCCGGTGCCATCGGCGAGCACGGCCAGCACATCGGCATCGGCAGAAGCGCTGGCGCTATCGTAAAAAGCTTTTTGTTCTTGAACCATCACGCCGCCGCCGGGCATGGGAGCTGAAGTGGCGAAGCCGGTTCGAATTCTGGCGCCGGTCGCATTGCTCGATCCCGCTTTACTGGGATCGGACGCATCTCCGGGGATGTAGAGACCGCGGGCATCGATGGCATTGACGATGACCTCGGATCGAAGTGCCTTGTCGATGACGTCGACGTATTCGTGTTCCAGTTGCGGGGTCTGAAAACCGGGAGAGACGAGCACAATGCTTCTTTGGCCGGGCATGAGAGCGATGCGGCGGACCAAGTTGTTCAAGACATTCAGCGCGAGGCGGCTTTCCTGCTCGCCCTCTTCGAGACTGCGCCTAGCGGCGTTCTGGGCCATTTGTTGCGCGGCGGTCATCTGCTCCGGGTCGTCGCCAAAGGCGCAATGCAGAGTGTCGAAGGAGGCGGTTTGCAAAGCTTGAGAATCATTTTTGTTTACGATGAGGTCCGCGAGGTAGTAACTCACGTCAGGGCATGGGTTCAGGCCTTCTCCGCCGGCGATGGGGTGCGGTCGAAGCGTGAGCAGGGTAGCGTGCAGTTTGGTGTGATCGTCGGTGAAGTCGAGAACGGTTTGACCGGATGTGGAAAAGATCGCGGCGCGATCGGTGGGTTGCAGTGAGGCGAGATGACGTTCGGCGGCTTGACGAACGAAGGCCAGGTCAGCAAACTTCAGGTGAACGTCGTCAAAGAGAAAGGCTGTGTAGCGCTGCGGAGCGATGGGTGGGTTGGCGTTTTCAACGGGCGCATTCGGTGTTGGATTGTCGGAGTTGTTTGGGGAAGAAGGTGAGTTTTCGGAGATGGATCCGCTGGGCTCGATTGTCACTCGAGACCCCGCCTTTTCGACGGAAAACTGGGTGATGGTTTGGGGCTTGCCGTTGTCGAACACCTGGAAATCCTGTTGCTGAAGGTTGCCGATGGCATGTCCTTGAGAATCACGCGCTACGACTCGTACGACGACGAGTTTCACGTTGACCTTGAAGGTGGTGGGCACGTCGCTCGATGCCATCTCGGGTACGTTCTTATCTTTATTCGTATTGGTAGGTTGATTATTGGCTTGGCCAGCGGCTTGGCTTGGAACTTGGGTGGTGGGCGATGCGGTTGCGGGAGACGTAGTGACGGGCGATGACGACTGCGCCTGTGGCGTGGATTGGGCGTCAGTAAGTTTGTGCGGGAACAGAGTGGCGAAAAAGAGAAAAGCAAAGCTAAGACGTACGGCGCGCTCCGCGCGGGTTCGGAAGCTTCGTTGATCAGGCGTAACCATCACATTGCCGCCTAAAAATTCTTCACGAGCGATAGCATTGTACGCCAAAACGAGGGCAGTCCGTGGCGATGCTGAGGGGCGAGTCGTGATCGTAGTTTTGGGGAAAGGTTTCACATTACGTAACGCGGGCGTTCTTGCCGCTCTCGGCGCGGCGGGCGGAACGCCCGCCGGACTGCCGCCGAGACGGCGGCGCTACGACCGCCGCCACGACCGCTGCTGGGACTCCTCGCGGATGGCGACCGGGTCCGGGAAAAATGGTATGCTTTGTGCGAATCTGCATTCGTTTTAATATTGCAACGCCGAATAAAGAGGATGATTTTCTTATGATGAGGAATCAGCGAGGCAGTGCGGCGGTTCAGATTGTGTGGGCAGTGGCGGGGATCGTGGTGATCGCCGCGGGCATTTTGCTGGTTCGATACACGCGACCCGGCGCGGCGGAGAAGTTCAGCACGCCTTATCAGGCGGTGGTACTGATGAATGGCTCGGCTTATTTCGGCAAGCTGGAAGGATACGGCACGCCGCGGCCGGTGCTGACCGAGGTTTACTACGTCGTAACTCAGACGAATCCCGAGACCAAACAAAATAACAGTGTGCTGGTCAAGCGGGGTAAGGAAGCGCACGAACCCGACCGCATGTATCTGAATCCGGGCCAGATTCTATTTGTGGAACCGGTGGGCGAAAAATCCCAGGTGGCGCAGTTGATTGCGAAGCAGCGGTAAACCTGCCGGTGTCGACGCGCGAGCTGTGAAAAATTCTGATGCTTTCCATCGAAATTATGAATCCAAACGTATCGAAGGTAAGTTGACGCGTTTCAACGGCTGCGCCTAGTATTGTTTTTAGCAATGAATAATTTCAGCAATCTACGCCAGATGAGCATGTGCTCTTGTTGTTGTTGTGCATCCGTGTCTTCTGGCGTGGGGAGGTCGCTGACTTAAAAGTTTTGTAAGACAATTCAGCACTAATCACCCCCCGACAGAGAGTATCTGGCGGGGGGCTTTTCTTTTTTGGGCGATTTAGTTTAGGGCACATCACGCAGGGGAAATCAGTTTATGGCTAGTCCATCGGTCGCAGGTGCGGTGAAAGAAACTAAGGCGCAGAAGGTGGAACGACTGAAGCGCACGATGAATCCGTGGGAGGGGTTGGCGGAGATTCGGCGCTTTGCGCGGGAGGGCTTCGATGCGATCCCGGCGGAGTGGATTGGGACGTACTTCCGCTGGTGGGGGGTCTACACGCAGGGCGATGGCGCGGGCGTAGTGGGCGGCAAGGATGGGCAAGGGAAGGCGCTGCCGTTTTTCATGCTGCGGATTCGGATTCCGAGCGGACTTTTGCGATCGGATCAGTTGCGGGCAATCGCCAGCCTTAGCAGCCGCTATGGGCGTGGCAGTGCCGATCTCACGGTGCGGCAAAACATTCAGTTGCACTGGGTCACGATTGAAGGGCTACCGGAAGTGCTGGAGGAACTGTGGCGGGTGGGGCTGAACACGATGGGCGCATGCGGCGATGTCACTCGAAATATTACAGGGTGCCCGGTGGCTGGAGTGGATGCGGACGAGATCTGCGATGCGTCAGGGCTGGCGCTGGAAGTGGATCGGATGCTGGCGGGGAATGCGGAGTTCTACAACCTGCCGCGGAAGTTCAAGATTTCGATTACGGGATGCCGTGTGTGGTGCCCTTATCCGGAGATTAATGATGTTGGGCTGACTGCGACGGAGCGAGTGATTCAAGGTAAGTCTGAGATTGGATTTGGTTTGCGAGTTGGAGGGGGACTTTCCACTGAGCCTTACCTGGGCGCGCCGCTGAATGCTTTTGTGCGCTGGAATCAAGTGCTGCCGGTTGTTCGGGGTATTGCGGAATTGTTTCGCGACTCCGATCAACTGCGCGAGCATCGCGAACGGGCGCGGCTGAAGTTTTTGTTCTTGCGGCATGGCTGGACGGCTGAGGGCTTTCAAGAAGAGCTGGAGCGGCGGATTGGATTTCAACTTGATCCTGCTGTGGAGGAGCATCCGCCGGTTGATGTTTATCGCGATCACATCGGCATTCATGCGCAGAAACAGCCTGGGCTTTGCTACGTGGGAGCTACGGTGCTGCGGGGCCGGATCACGCCGGAACAGATGCATGCTGCGGCCGATCTTGCCGATCGATTTGCCAGCGGCGAACTGCGCACTACCAACATGCAGAATCTGCTGATCGTAAACGTGCCGCGCCATCAGGCGGATGATTTGGCCAAAGAGTTGGGCGCGATGGGACTGCCGGTGAGCGGGTCTCCGTTTTGGCGCGGGGCCGTGGCGTGCAGCGGGACGGAATTTTGCAAGCTGGCAATTACCGAGACGAAAAGTTTTTCGCGCTGGCTGGTGGAAGAACTGGAAGAGCGCCTTCCTGGATTTGATGAGCACTTGAAATTGCACGTCACGGGCTGCCCCAACAGTTGCGGTCAACACTGGATCGCGGACATTGGAATCGAAGGCAAGAAGATCAAGGTGAACGGGCACATGGTGGATGCCTATTACTTCTGCCTGGGCGGAGCGCTTGGTTTGAATCAGTCGATTGCGAGGCCGGTGGGGTTTCGCTGCGCTGCTACGGAGGTTCCCGAAGCCATCGAGCGTTTGCTGAAGAAATTTCTTTCCGACGGCACGCCCAATGAAAATCTCCGGCGCTTTTTTGCGCGGCACAGCGACGCTGAGTTGCGGAACTTTCTGGCTGGCGAGTTGGTCGAAGCGGTAGAGCGCGATCTGCCCGAGGGGCGCGTGCCTAGTGGAGTGGAAGGTTAAGCGTAGTTGCAAGAGAGGTCAGGCCGAGAAAAAATGAGCAACTTGTTCCCAATGTTTTTGAAACTCGAAGGCAAACGTTGCCTTGTGGTCGGCGCCGGGAACGTTGGCGAACCGAAGATCGGCGGGCTGATTGATACGGGCGCGCACATCCGCGTGATTGCTTTGCGGGCGAGTGAGACGGTGCAGGGCTGGGCGCAAGCGGGAAAGATCTCGCTGGAACTCCGCGCCTTCGATGCTGACGATCTCGATGGAACGTTTCTTGCTGTCGTGGCGACTGCTTCCCGCGCTCTGAATGAATCCATCTATCGGGTGGCACAGCGGCGTGGAGTGCTGTGCAATGTGGTGGACGTTCCGGAATATTGCGACTTCTACTATCCCGCGGTGGTGCGGCGGGGCGATCTGCAGATTGCAATTTCTACGAATGGGCGAAGTCCCTCGCTGTCGCAAAAACTTCGGCAGCAGCTAGAGCAGCAGTTTGGTCCGGGATATGCGCGATGGGTGGCGGAGTTGGGTGAGACGCGAAAGCTGGTAATGGCCAGCGACCTTGACCCCGAACGAAAAAAGGAACTGTTGCACTCCTTGGCGAGTCGCGAAGCGGTGAAGGCGGCGATCGCGGAATCGGCGAAGGATGAATTAGCGAAAGACGATTTGGCGAGAAATGAACGGAGGGTAACGGTATGAATGGCAAAGTATTTTTGGTGGGCGCAGGGCCGGGCGATCCCGAACTGCTTACGGTGAAGGCTCTGCGGTTGCTGCGCACAGCTGAGGTGGTGCTGCATGACGACCTGGTCACGCCTGAGATATTGCAACTGATTTCGTCGACCGCTGACGTGCGGAACGTGGGCAAACGGTGCGGAAGCAAGACCATCCGGCAGGAAGAGATCAATTTTCTGATGGTGACGCTGGCCGCTTCAGGACGGCAAGTAGTGCGGCTGAAGAGCGGTGACCCGCTAATCTTCGGGCGCGCCGGGGAGGAGATCGAGGCGCTGCGGCAAGCGAACATTGAATACGAGATTGTTCCCGGAGTCACCGCGGCGTTGGGAGCGGCGGCGGCCGCGGGAATTCCTCTCACGCATCGGCGGGCGTCCTCCGCCGTGGTGCTGATGGCTGGGCATCGTGCTTCCGAGAATTCTGACGAGGATTGGAGCGGGCTGGCTGGAAATGAATCGACGTTCGTTGTGTACATGCCCGGTTACGACTATGGGGAAATTGCTGAGAGGCTGCTAACCGCTGGATTCGCCAAAGAAACTCCTTGCGCAATTATTTCCCGGGCCACGACTCGCGAGCAGCGGATACACCGCACCACGGTTTCGGATATTCATCGTGCGCCGAGACTTGCGTCTCCGACGCTGCTGGTCGTCGGCGAGGTGGTGAAGTTCGCCGATCGCAGTCTGTTCGAGGAAGATGGGCTTTCTCAGGCGGAGTACTTGGCGGAAGCGGCTTTTACGGAAAGTCTGAGAGCAGACGAGGAGCCTTTGGCATGAAAGAAGAAGTCATGAAAAAAGAAGTTAAGACGTTGCAGATTGCCGCTGAAACGTGGAATCCTGAGCGCGTTCTCAGGTGGGCGTTCGACAAGTTCGGCAACGTGGTGGCGATCTCTTCCGCTTTTGGCGTCGAAGGCATGGCTGTGATCGACATAGCTTCGCGCGTGCGCAAGGATTTTCGGGTCTTCACGCTGGATACGGAATTTCTGTTTCCCGAAACCTACAATCTGATGGATCAAGTGGAGCGGCGCTATGGGATTGCGATCGAGCGGGTATATCCGTTGATCTCGGCCGAAGAACAGGAACGGGTTCACGGGCAAGCACTGTGGACGCGGAATCCGGATCAGTGCTGCGATCTGCGAAAAGTTGAGCCGCTGCGGCGCAAGTTGGGCGAACTGCGGGCATGGGTTACGAGCATCCGGCGCGATCAAACCGCGGAGCGCGCGAGCGCCGGCAAAATCGAGTGGGACGAAAAATTTGGGCTGGTTAAAATCAATCCCATTGCCGATTGGAGTTCGAAGCAGGTGTGGCAGTATATCCGCGAGCATGACGTACCTTTCAATCCGCTGCACGAGCGTAATTACCCCAGCATCGGGTGCACGCATTGCACGCGAGCGGTGCGGCCGGGAGAGGATGAGAGAGCAGGGCGGTGGTCTGGATTGTCGAAGACGGAGTGCGGACTGCATATTATCCAACCGGCGGCGGGTTCGCCGGAGGCGGACGCGTAAGGAAAGGCTGTGAGGCGACTTGGCAACGGTAGAGGTCATCGAATCCTCCACGACCGGCACGAACTGACCCCAGGGGCTAAAGCCCGCGTTCTTAGTGGCTCTGGGCGGCACGGCTGAAGCCGTGCCCTTCCCGAACCCGTTTACTTCCCGAACCCACTTATTGGATTGAGTCTTTTTTCTCGTTTGGCATGAGGCATCTGTCCTACCTGGATTAGCGAGCAATCCGATTTGTGATTTGCCCCGTACTTCCCAAGTACGGCAAAGACTGCGCTCACTCCTTTCAATTTTGCAAATCGGCGAGGCTCGCATGGCACGGTGGCAACTTGTTGTTTTCATTCTTTGCGCTTCCGTCGGATGGTGCCAGACGGAGGCATCGAGAGCCACCCCGCTCGCAGGGTCGCGGCTTAATTCCGAGACGGACAAACAGATCCAATCATTTCAGCTTCATGTGAAGTCAGCGCCGAGGGACTACGCGGGGTATGACGCTTTAGGCTCCGCTTTTTTTCAGAAAGCTCGCGAGACCGGCGACATTGCCTACTACGACCTTGCCGAACAAACGCTGAAGAAATCACTCGAGTTGGCGCCGCACGACTTCCACGCGGCCGATCCTCTGGTTCATATCGCGCTGGTGTATATGGGAGAGCATCGTTTCAAAGACGCTCTCGGTTCGGCGCAGCAGGCGATCGGCCTGGGTTCGGGGGACCTGGCAGCGTTCGCCATCGAGGGCGATGCTTACACGGACATTGGAGATTATGACGAGGCGGCAGAGGCCTACAACACGGTGCAGACCCTTGGGCAGGTGACGTCTTCGCCGCTGGCGCTCGCCTGCATGAGCGACAGTCGAATCGCCTACCTGCGCTTTTTGCATGGACATTCTGAAGAAGCGATCCGGTTGATGCGGAGTGCGATTGCGGCGACGCTCCAAATTAATATGCCGCGAGAAAATCTGGCGTGGCTGTATTTCGAATTGGGCGAACGTTATTTTCAGGCAGGCGAACTGGAGAATGCGGCGCTGGCTTATCAGTCAGGGATTGCGGCTGATCCCGCTCACTATCGTTCGCTGGCTGGTTTGGCGAAGGTGCGCGCGGCGCAGGGTGCGTTCGACGAATCGATTCACCTTTACCAGCGGTCGATTGCCATTATTCCGTTTCCGGTTTATGTCGAGGAGTTGGGCGATGTTTACCGGAAGATGGGAAAGGAAAAAGAAGCGCAGCAGCAATATGACCTGGTGGAATACATCGGACACCTCGGCGAATTGAATCGAGTGCTGGCCAACCGGGAGCTCGCATTGTTTCATGCTGACCAAGGCACTAAGCTGCCGGAGGCCGTGGAACTTGCGCGAAAAGAACTTGAGGTGCGGCACGACATTTATACATGGGACACGCTGGCGTGGGTACTTTACAAAAATGGGCGACTGCAAGAAGCGGTCGCCGCGATGAGCAAAGCGCTGGTGCTGCAGACGAATGACCCGCTTCTTCTGTTTCATGCGGGAATGATTTACCACGCTTTGGCCAAGGACGATGAGGCAGAAGATTTTCTGTCTCGCGCTGTGAAGGCCAATCCGCACTTTCACATTCTTCACGCGGAAGAGGCCGGGCGAACTCTGGAAAAAGTTAGGCAGGCACGGAATCGGGATTTGAGGACGACCAATGCAACGCGCTAACAGCAATATTCGCCGGGGAATTGTTCTGGGTTTCCTGTTGCTGGTTTTAGGATCAGCGAGTTGCCTCGCGCACCCGATGGGAAATTTCAGCATCAATCACTATTCGAAGATCACGGTCGGCAAACAGACGATTGAGATTCTTTATCTGGTGGATATGGCGGAAATCCCAACGTATCAGGAGATTCGAGAGTTCGAAATTACTGCAAAGCCTGATGATCCCAGCGTCGACCGCTATCTCGATAGGCAGGAGCCGATTTTGAAGGCGGGGCTTTCGGTGGAGAGCGATGGACGGGTTGTTCGACTTGAAACGATCGAGCGGCGCGTTACGTTTGCCGAGGGTGCCGGCGGTCTGCTGACGATGAAGCTCGGATTTGTGTTCCGCGGGCAGTTTGATTTTAATGCGGGCATTCACCAGCTCTCTTTCGCGGATAACAACTTTGTCGGGCGCGCAGGGTGGAAAGAGATTGTTGTTCTTGGCGATGGAGCGGAGATTGTGAACAATTCCGCTCCCTCAGTTGATCGCAGCAGCGAGCTGACTAATTATTCGAGCGATGCTTTGAATAGTCCACCGCAGCTGTTATCGGCAGAGGTCAGCTTTAGGACTGTTGGCATTGATGCGGGCGGAAGTGCTCCAGCCTCCGTGACTGGGGAGCATTCGAGCCAAATGCTTTCGAGGACGAGCACATCACGCAAGAGCGATACGGGGCAAGTTTTATCAGGGCAGCGTGATCGAAAATCGCTAGGTGAAGTCACTTCTGTTCATCGGAATAAGGTGGGCCCATCTACAGGCGGTGTCGTTTCTGGCGTTGCTTCGCCGTTGCCGGCGACCCGCGCGCAGAACACTCCGCGCAGCCGCTTTACAGAATTAATTTCAACTCAGGGAACGTTGAGCTTTTGGTTTCTTCTAACGGCGGCGCTGATTGCCGCTGGCCTGGGTGCGCTGCATGCGCTGGAACCGGGACATGGCAAAACCATTGTCGCGGCGTATCTCGTGGGTTCTCGCGGTACGGCGAGGCACGCTGTGTTGCTTGGAATTGTCGTCACCGCCGCGCATACGGCGGGCGTGTTTTTGTTGGGCGCGGTTACACTTTATGCATCGCGGTATATCGTCCCTGAGCAACTTTATCCGTGGCTTGGCGCAATTTCGGGCCTTAGCGTTGCCGGGCTCGGAGTTTTCATTTTCCTCAGACATTGGACTGGAGAAACCGGAGAACATTCATATGCTGCGGGGGAGCGGCATTCGCACTGGTTTCTTTCCATGTTCAAGCAAAATGGGACGAAGGGCTCGAAGCCAATCGAGCGCGCGCTGTCGCTGCGCGAGCTCTGCGTTTTGGGCATCACGGGAGGAATCGTGCCGTGTCCCGCCGCGCTGGTCGTGCTTCTGAGCGCCTTCGCGCTGCATCGGATAGGTTTCGGTTTGTTTCTGATTACCGCATTCAGCGTAGGCTTGGCGGCCGTCCTAGTAATTGTTGGCTTGACGATGGTGTATACCAAGCGCTTGGTGGCAGCGCGGATGCAGGTGGGCAGCGCGGCTCTGCGCTATCTTCCCTTTTTGTCGTCTGCATTTATGGTTGTGCTGGGCGTGGGCATCATGTTGTCTGCCATCGGGTCCGTCCAATTTAAGCAAGTGCTCATTTCTACGGACAAACTGGTTCCATTTGTGACTGTGGTATTGCTCGGATTGTTTCTGGGTATGCGGCATTCGACCGATCCTGACCATGTGGTGGCGGTTTCTACAATCGTGAGCCGGCAGGGATCGGTGCGAAGCTCGGCGGCTATCGGGCTGCTATGGGGATTGGGGCATACGCTGACCATCTTCTTCGTTGGGTCGGCGATTATTATTTTCGGCGTTGTGATCCCGCCGAGGCTCGGATTGTCGATGGAGTTTTGCGTTGCGTTGATGCTGATCTTACTCGGCGTCTTGAATCTGACTGGTGTTATGAGTTGGATCACGAATCGGCTGACTCCGAAGGCTTCAGAGAATCATCTGGTTGGAAACGCGGCTGATATGAAATCGCGGCTTCTTGCGCGAGTTCACTTCTTCACTGAAAGGACGGTCGGCAAACTTGGCCTTTATCAGACGTTGCGGCCGCTTGTTGTGGGCCTTGTACACGGTTTGGCCGGCTCCGCGGCAGTTGCCTTGCTGGTGCTTTCCACCATTAAGAGTCCGTTCTGGTCGACTGCCTACTTGCTCGTGTTTGGGTTTGGCACGATGTTGGGAATGATGCTGATGACGGCTGCGATTTCGGCGCCGCTGGTTTACACGGGAAAGAAATTCTTCAATGTAAACCGGCATCTGACGGTCGTTTCAGGGCTGGCCAGCGTCGCCTTCGGAATGTTCCTGGTTTATCAGATCGGCTTTGTGGACGGGTTATTCACTGCCCATGTGCATTGGGTTCCGCAGTAAGCGGAATGTCGTCGGCCCACGCAAATAAACACCGCGCCGGCTCAATCCATCCAGCTGCCGGCAGCGTACCTAAAGCACGTAGACGGATTCTGCCGTCATCTTCTCCTGCGTGCTACTGCGTCGGGAGCGGGATCTAGCCCACGGCGGGGGACGTCCCCGAATCTTCAACCAGGACATGACCCATGAAAAAGCTGAAGTCAGTCGTGGCTCTTGCGATGTCGTTGTTCATGCTGGCACCTTCCAGCTTGTTCGCGTCAAGCCATCGCGAAGCGCCGATTACGGCATTGGACCGTGCCGCGGATGTCACCGATTGGTACGCCTTTGTCAGTTATGACGATCCTACGAAGGTCACTTTCATTTTGAATGTGGACCCCTTGCTTGAGCCCGCCAACGGGCCCAACTATTTCCCCTTCGATCCAAACGTGCTCTACGAGATGCACGTGGATAACAATCAGGACGGACTGGATGACATCACATTCCAGTTCCGCTTTAACACGCAAATCAATCTGCCGACCGTGTTCACCGGATTTGTCGGCGGCATCGACGGCTTTCCGCAGATCACTTCGTTGAGTGGTCCGGGTGCCGCAGGTTTGAGCCTGAGCCAGACTTACACCGTAACCATGATCAAGAAGGGGAAGGCGACCAACCTCAACAACGGGCAGGTGCTCTATGCGGTGCCTTCGAACGTTGGACCGCTGACCATGCCCAACTATCAATCGCTGTTTAACCAGGGGATTTATAGCCTGGGAAGCGGCATCCGGGTATGGGCTGGAACCGCGGACGATCCATTCTTTATCGATCTGGGAGCTGCATTCGACTCGCTGAATTTTCGCAGCGGCGTCGGGCCCGTGCTGTCAGAAGCGATCGATGCTGACAACACTCACAACTACGCGCCGGACGCCGTGGGCGGTTACAACGTCAACTCTATTGTGCTGGAAGTTCCCATCACGATGCTGACGGTCGATGGCAAACTGCATGGCTCCGGCGACAAGCAAGCCGTAATCGGAACCTATGGCAGCACGTCGCGCCATCTTTTCCCGGTGCGACGATCCACGAACCCGGATGTCGATGCCAGCCTTTTGCGCCAGGTGAATCGTGAAGGCAATCCGCTGATCAATGAAGTGATCATCGGCACTGGATCGAAAGACCGCTTCAGCATGGATTATCCAGTTCACGATTCGCAGTTCTCAAGCTTCGTTCTGGAGCCCGTGCTGGCGTCTGTGTTCAGTTCTTTGGGAGTGCCGGTTGCGCCTAACCCGCGGACTGACTTGCTGATACTGGTGCAGTATGAGGCTCCGATCTGTCCGGGATGCGGACCGGGCGATGTGGGTCCTATTGCCGATCTGCTGCGGCTGAACACGGGCATCCCTGCAACGCCGGTGGGCAGCCAACTGCGACTGGGGTTTATTGCCGGAGATTCGGCCGGATACCCCAACGGGCGCAGGCCGGTCGACGATGTGTTTGACATCTCGGCTCGCGCAGTTGCCGGCATCCTGGTTGACCCTGTGACCTACGGGACTCGACTCGGAGATGGCGTGCAAACCAAAACGGAAGGCCTGAATACTTCCTTCCCTTACGTGATGCCAGCGAACAATGGACGCGACAGCGCGCACACTGGACCTGGCCAGGCGGGATGCACCGGACAACCCGGCGGCATCTGCCCTGTGATGTAGTAGCCGTAATGTGGTGAATCACGTGGCCGCTGTACGAAGTGCGGCGGCCACGCTTTACTTTCGTTATTTTCTTTCTTCATGTTCTAGAAATGAGGCTTCTCATGAACAAACGTCTCACAGCATTTTTTGTGATCATTTCCAGCTTCGCCGTTGGGCAAGCTCTGAACAATCTCGATACTGAAAAAGCGCGAGTTTCGACTCTAATGAACGAGCATGAGTTCGCTGCGGCCCTTGATTTGGCTAAGGCACTGAACAAGCGAGTTCCTGACGACGTGATGATCTACGGTTTGCTGGCCGACGCGAATGTGGAGCTTGGGAACTACAACGAAGCCGAGACGTCAACACAGTGGATGCTGAATCTTCGTCCGGGTAATCGGCCGGCACTGATTCGCACGGCTCACTTGCGCGAACTCTTTGGGGATGCAGAGGGCGCATACGAAGCGATCGACTTGGCTTATCAGTCGACGCCGCCGACTGAAACCGAAGAACGCGCGTCGATCCTCACGGAGATGGGCCATCTTCGCTTCGCTTCCGGCAACTCGGATGCGGCAGAGAAGCTATTGCAGCAGGCGTTGGCGGCTTCTCCGAACTATCCCAATGCTTTGGGCGGTCTGGCGCAGGTTCGCATGGCACAGAAGCGTTACGGCGACGCCGTTGTTCTATTCCAGCAACGCTACCGAGTCGCGCCTCGCCCCGGCAATCTTTACGAGTTAGCCGAAGCTTTGCAATTGGCAGGGCGTAATAGCGAGGCTAAGAAAGCCTTTGCAGAATTTGAAACGCAGGCATTGCTTGAATCTGGCAAGAAGGACAACTCGAACCGCAAGTTAATCTTTTATTATGCCGATCACGCGCACCGGCCAGCGCAAGCCCTCAAGGTCGCGGAACAGGAAATCAGCTGGCGTCACGATATCTACACGCTGGATGCTTATGCCTGGGCGCTGCATGTGAACGGTCAAGATGCGCAGGCGCGTAAGCAGATTGAGACTGCCCTGGCGGTTGGAATTCGCGATGCAAAAATATTTCTTCACGCAGGCATTATCGCGCGGAAATCAGGAGACCGCGCAGCCACCGAACGATATCTGAAGCAGTCGGCGGAGTTAAATTCAAAGGACTCCGAGCAAGCGCGGAATCCATTGGCGGGACTTACACAGTCAGCGCGAAGTAAGTCGGCCTTTTAACTTCTCTGCTAAGTCGCGCGTGGCATTGAACTTTTCAGTTACTCGAACAATTCTGTTCGTTTTTCGTAACAAGCACAAGAAACAGCTTGATTTCTTGTCCGTCTGCTGCTAACTTCGCCAACCAACTAACGAGCCAAGGTTAATTCACGGGATTGCAGAGGGCCATAGAGGGATGAGTTCCTTGCTTTGGTGGGGTTCCGCGAAACGCTGCCAGGGCTAGCGCACTCGTGGCCGGCGAGTGAAGAGTCTTCATTCGAAGCAAATTTAACTCTCCTCCGTGAATAAGAATGGAGTGGATTTATGCCCGCAGGACTGGACAACCTTAAACACATTGTCGTTTTGATGATGGAAAACCGGTCGTTCGATCACATGCTAGGGTCGTTGAAGGCGGTGAATCCGCAGATCGATGGGATTGTCGCGGGGCTGAGCAATCCGGATACTGCGGGTGCATTGGTGCAACCGCAACCGCTGGCAGCGTTTCAGGGGCAGCTTGATCCGGATCCCGATCATCATTTCCCCGCGGTCGATCTGCAGATTTTTGGCGGGGATACGAGCGCCGGGCGCCAGCCGAATATGCAGGGGTTCGTGAAAAGTTATTTCAATCAGCAGCAGGATGTGGGGCACTCGCAGAAAATCATGTATTACTTCGCGCAGAACCAGTTGCCGGTGCTGACCACGCTGGCTACGGAGTTTGCCGTGTTCAACCGGTGGTTTGCGTCGATACCGGGACCGACAATTTGCAATCGAGCGTTCGCTCACTATGGAACTTCTTTTGGGCAAGTGGGGATGGATGTGTTCTATGTAAAGGAGCCATACCAGAGCATTTACGACCGGCTGATCA
>JBEKJF010000078.1:0-15429 GCA_050011375.1 Candidatus Sulfotelmatobacter sp. | reverse complement strand
GTAAAGATGGAATGCCGAGCAGAGTTCACAAAGCCCGATGAACGGTGTCCATCCATGACACGCTTTGTACTCCGCCGCTCCGAGCTTGGCAGCAGAGCGGTGAGGAAACGAATCACCCCGCACAGCGCTAAGTAGGCGGGTGGCCCAGGCTTTTGATTTTGCTGGCATCGCTACGACAGTGGGTGCCCAGTCCTTCGCGCACTTTGCGAAGGGCGGGTACCACGAACGCATGGGCAACGGGTTTCGTGCAATTGAACACGACTGCGCCGGCAGGGGGCTGGCCCATCTTTGGTTCTTGCCGGCGCCATTAATAACTGAGGCAGCCCCACCTTTCGCGATTTTCGAAGGGTGGGTACATCGGATGATGGTATCAGGGCTTCCCCGACGCGACTCCGTTTTTCCATTGCCACGATGAACAGCGGCTTCACGGGGAGCGTCAGAAATCTGCGTCCGTGGTGCCCACCTTTCGACTCCGCTCGGCTCTTTCGAAAATCGCGAAAAAAAGCCAGAGCCGTGCCCTGATACGAACCCATCCGTTTTCCACTCTCTCCATGTTTCCATGGACTTATCCGTCATGACACAATCGTCACCCCATATGCGCCATGACGATACGTTCCTGCAGGAACACGGTGTCATGACAGAATCGTCATCCCACATGCGTGATGACGATATGTTCCTGCAGGAACACTTGGCGCGTCGGGTGAACGTCCTACGAATAGATCCCAGGCGCCTCATGTCCAAGTTTCTGCACGTACTCAACGTACGACCCAGGATAGACAGTGGGATTGCGGTCCGTGCCGCTCTCACCGCCCAGTTCCAGCACTCGTGAGCCGAGACCGCGAAGGAACATGCGGTCATGCGATACGAAGATCATGGTGCCTTCAAAATCTTTCAGGGCGTCCACCAGCATTTCCTTGGTCGCAAGATCCAGGTGGTTCGTCGGTTCGTCGAGCACCAGGAAGTTCGGCGGGTTGTAGAGCATGCGCGCTATGGCCAGCCGCGACTTTTCTCCGCCGGAGAGTGCGCGGATCTTCTTATCTACGTCTTCGCCGGAGAACTGGAATGCTCCCGCCAGGTTCCGCAGCGCCCCGAGACCGTCCTGGGGAAAATCTTGTGATTGGAAAGATGAAGCTGGGTTGGTTGCGGGGGGTGGATTTGAACCACCGACCTTTGGGTTATGAGCCCAACGAGCTACCAGACTGCTCCACCCCGCAGTTCGATCATAATCAATGCTGTCGCCATCGTCAAACTGCGAGAGGAATGGGTAGTGGTGCCGTTTGGATTACGCGTTAGGCTGGTTGAGCGGAAGGCTCATCGATACACCTCAAATACGGCTCCGCTCTGGATGACAATGCTCTTGAAAAAGCCAAATTGCAGCGCTGCCTGGTTTCCAACTGCCGCAGAAATGCCGGTTCCGCAGGGTATAATGTGCCGTTTGGCTTAATCAGGAGCGCTGGTCATCATGGCACAAACTACGCAACATGAATTACAACTTGCCCGCCGCATGTCGCGCTTGGGCACCGAGACCGCTTTTGAAGTTCTGAATAGGGCGCGCGCGCTGGAGCGTCAAGGCAAGAGCATCGTTCATCTTGAGATCGGCGAGCCGGACTTCGACACGCCCGCGAACGTAGTGGAAGCCGGAGTCGACGCGCTGCACAAGGGTTGGACTCACTATGGCCCCGCGGCTGGATTGCCCGAATTACGCCAGACGATTGCTGACTACGTGGGCCGCACTCGCGCAGTCAAGGTCACGCCTGAGGAGGTAGTGGTTGTGCCCGGAGGTAAGCCGATCATTTTCTTCACGATCCTGGCGCTAATTGATGAAGGAGACGAGGTTATTTATCCGAATCCGGGCTTCCCGATTTATGAGTCGATGATTCACTATGTGGGTGGCAAAGCCGTGCCGACCCACCTTCGCGAGGAGCGTGATTTCTCTGTCGACGTCGACGAACTCTCTTCTCTTATCACCGACCGCACCAAGCTCATCATTCTGAATTCTCCTCATAATCCTACTGGCGGCGTCATGCAGCGCAGGGATGTCGAACAGGTTGCGAAGGTGATTGGTGACCGCAACATTCTTGTGTTGTCGGACGAGATTTACAGCCGGCTGCTGTTTGAAGGCGAGCATTTTTCGATGATGTCTGTGCCCGGCATGCAGGAGCGCACCATTCTGCTGGATGGTTTCTCGAAGACCTATGCCATGACCGGATGGCGTATGGGCTATGGCGTAATGCGGGCGGACCTTGCGGCGCACATCACGCGGCTGATGACGAACTCCAATTCCTGCACCGCCAGCTTTACGCAGATGGCGGGCATCGAAGCTTTGCGTGGAGATCAGAGTTCGGTGGAACACATGTGCGGCGAATTCAAGAACCGCCGCGATGTGTTCGTCGCCGGCTTGAATAAGATCAAAGGTTTTTCCTGCCGCATGCCGAAGGGCGCGTTCTATGTTTTTCCCAACATCAGGAAGACGGGATGGAAATCGAAGCCGCTCGCCGATGCACTGCTCGAGCAAGCCGGAGTGGCTGCGCTTTCCGGGACGGCTTTCGGTGAGTTCGGCGAAGGCTACTTGCGCTTCAGCGTGGCTAATTCGCTGGAGAACCTGCAAATGGCGCTGGATCGCATCGATCAATGGACCCAGAAAAATCTGTAGGGGACGCGATCCGCTCGATTCAGTGATTAGTCGGAGCGGGTGGCTTTCGCTCGTCTAAGTCGATGCTGCCCTCGCGCGGTGAACCGGGCGAATAAATCGTGAACAACGTTTTCACAAATTCGCCTTCCCCGCAGATCGTAAAAGACGAAAACTTCTTATGCCATCCCGCCGGGGACTCGTCCAAATCAGGCGCTGACGGCCGAGTTTGAAGCCAGTTCGCTAATTCCTGCGCCATTCCCGGCAAGAATCTACGGTTCCGAATACGTTCGATTAAGTGTTGTCTGATTCCGGAAGGGTATTTGTGATAATTCGTTTGTACTTCAATCGGCATTCGTATCGGGGAATATGGCCTCGAGGATTTTTTCGGAGGCCTGTTTTTCTTCCTTCGATCCGGGGCGGGTGCGGTCTCTGTTCTCGAAAAGCTTCTTTAAGCTGTTCTCAGGACTTTCCTTGGGCGTCGTCGTTGACTTCCTTACATTCGATTGCTTAACCATACTCGATATCAACCATCATATCGGCGCCACCGCGCTGTTTCAAAGGTTAATTTCGGCGCTTGGACTGCCCTCACGCTCCGATTCTTTACGTGAGCATGCTTGTTCGTCTTCTGTAAATCCCCAGCAAAATCGGTTGACGCAAGGCGGGTTGCATATAAAATGGCGCGGTTTCGGGATGGCAACAGGAAAATCCCGGAAAGAACGGAGGAGCGTTTATGACATCGAAAGGATTGGGATTCTCCGCAATTCTGTTAGCGCTTGTTGCGATACCGGCTTGGGCTCAGGTACCCAGCGGGCCCGCTGCAACGCCAGACACAGCAGCAATCTCGCCTCGCCAGCATGCACCAAGAAGAGTTTATCCGGGTCGGCCGGCTCGCGTGATTGACAATGTCACGGTCGAGGACAGCACCAACTGGAGCGGCTACGCCGTGGAAGGCTCTTCCTTCACTAAGGCGTTGGCCTCATGGACAGTGCCGACGGTCAACTGCTCGAAGACGCCCAATACGTATAGCTCATTCTGGGTGGGCATTGACGGTTGGACCTCGAGCACCGTCGAGCAAACGGGAACGGATTCCGACTGCGATGGTTCGAGTCCATCCTATTACGCGTGGTACGAGTTCTATCCGAACCCGTCCTATGAGATCACCAGTGTGTCGGTTTCGCCGGGCAACCACATATCGGCATCGGTAACCTATAGCGGCACGGAGTTCACGATCACACTGACCAACGAGAGCACGGGAAAGTCTTACAGCAAGAGTTCGAAGGTCTCTGGAGCGAAACGATCGTCGGCTGAGTGGATTGCGGAAGCCCCCTGCTGCACCAGAAGCGGTGGCATCCTGCCGCTATCCGACTTCGGCACCGTGTACTTTGGTGATGACTATACCGGGGTAAGCAGTACGAACGATGCGACCGATTCTTCCGTATCAGGAGCAATTGGTGCGTTTGGGTCTAACATTTACGAGTCCATCATGGTGAGCACCTCGGGCGCGAATGAAGCGGTACCGTCGTCGCTCTCATCGGACGGCACGAGCTTCTCGGTGGTTTGGGATTCTGAATAAGGAGTAAGGGCGATGCAGCGCATGTGCCCCCGACGGTTGTGACGTGATACATTCATCGCGTCCGTTGCTTGGAGCAAATTTCCATGCTATCAAAACTCGTCGGGATTTTTGGAGTTACCTTGCTGCTCGCCCTGTCTCCAGCGCTTGCGCAGACGTCTTCGTCTGAAGCTGGCGCGCCAATTTCGCTTTCTGCATCAACAGCAATCACCATCCGCCACAGCGCGCGGCGGCAAATCACCGGTGTTCATCCCGACCGGGTGATTGATAATGTTACGGTTACGGAGAGCAACAACTGGGGGGGATACGCGGTCACAGGCGCTCTGTTCACGCAAGCACGGGGTTCGTGGATCGTTCCCGCCGTTGACTGCCGCGCCGTGCCGAATTCATCAGTCTCGTTTTGGGTTGGAATTGATGGATGGGAAAACGACACCGTGGAGCAGACGGGAACGGATTCCGATTGCAATGGTGAGACGCCCGTCTACTACGCCTGGTACGAATTTATTCCGGCAGGCGGCGTGACCATCACGAGCGTGCCGCTCTCGCCTGGCGACCGAATGTCGGCAGAAGTGTTTTATAACGGCTCGGATTTCGTGGTCACCATGGCGAACGAGACCACGGGAAAATCCTTCACTCTAAGCCATCCTCCGGGGTCCGCGACGCGTTCGTCTGCCGAATGGATAGCCGAGGCGAACGGATACTTTCTCTCCGATTTCGGCACGGTTTCTTTTGGCGAGGACTACACCTCTGTGGGGCGCACGAATTACGCGGCCGACTCCAAGACTTCAGGCCAGATCGGTGATTTCGGCGGGCACGTGTGGAAGTCCATCATCGTGAATAGCGGCGTAGAAGATGCAATGCCGTCGTCGCTGTCGCCGGATGGAAGCAGCTTCACGGTTACTTGGGAATCCGATTAAGCATTGGCAGAGCAAAAACTCCATTTGGAAGCTGCAAAGAAAAGAGCAAAGTCGCACCGCGCTCCCAAGGCGAGCCGTCCGCTCATGCCCGGCTACGGTTTGCCGGAAGGGAACAAAGGCCTGCTCCCGTGGAGTTGGGCTGAGCAGCGCCTGAAGAAGTCGCACAACTACTGGATTACGACCATCAAGCCCGGTGATTCTGCGCGGAATGATTCGCCGCACAACGTTTCGCCTCACACAATGGTGGTCTGGGGCTTATGGCAGGACGGACGGTTTCTCTTCAGCACCGGCAGCAAATCGCGAAAGGCTCGTAACCTGGCGGAGAACCGTGAGTGTATTGTATGCACCGAGGATGCCAACGAAGCGGTCATCGTCGAGGGCACAGCCGAAATTGCCGATCTGCTCGCGCGCCGCAAGTTCCTTCCGGTTTACGAGCGCAAATACAAGTTCGACATATCGGGAATGAAGAACGACATTCTCTCGATGAAAGAACCAGTCTTCGCCGTGCGTCCGCGCGTCGTCTTCGGCTTGTGGGAGAAACATTTCGCCGGAAAATCCACGCGCTGGAAATTCGAGTAGTGGGTCTCGTCACCTCCGCCGGAATTCGCCCGCGAGTTTAGAAATCAAAGCGCAAACCGAATTCGGCTTCACGCGGAGCGCCAACCGCGAATACGCCGCTACCGCGCCCGATTCGGACAGTGTTGGTATCTGCATTGGTGCCGGAGACTGTTCCATTGATTGCGCCGCCTCCTCCAGTCAGGCCGCTTAGAGGTCCGAAGTTTACGAAATTGAAAGTATTGAAGAACGAAACGCTGGGCGAAATGGTCACTCGCTCGCGGAATTTGAAGGGCCAGCTCAGGATTGTGTCAACGTCTTTGTAATAGCCGTTCCCCGCGTTGTTCGCGGGCGGCGCCTGGACTGTTGGAACCACCGCACCCAGAGTCACCAACTGAGACTGTGTGAACAAACCAGCTGTGACCAAAGTCTGGCCGGCTGGCGTGAGCGTGCTGCCGTTGCCCACCGTGTTGTTAAAGTTGGTGAGGTAGGCATTCAGATTCCCGGACGAGACCGAGCGCATGAAGGTCCCGGGATGTCCGATGCCGTTGGAGGCAGAGTTCAGGAAATCGCCGGTCGTGCCGTCCCCGGTCACGTCGGAGCGGAAGATTTCTCCCACGGTTCCTTGCGTAGGCAACCGGAGATCTGACGGTTGCGGCGAGGCAAAGCCTCCGATCAGGCTGAGGCGAGGACCGCGATGAGCAAATTCGAAGGTTGCGCCGAATTTGAACTGATGGGTGCGGTCCTCTGCTGTGGGGCCCATAAAGGCGGTGGGGTTGCGGAAATCCCAGGCGTTCGTAGTGAAGTGTTGGTCGCTGCCTCCATCGCTAACGAAGCGGGATAAGGTGTAGTTGACCTGGAGGTCGAGATTGCCAACGCCTCGAAATGGATTCTTGACGTGTTGACGCCACTCGCTTTGCAGGCCGTTGTACACGGAGCGGCCCATGGGATAGTTCATGAACATGCTTCCCACGTTGGGGTTGATACCGCCGAAGGCCGCACCCGTGTCGGCAGTGAGTCCATAGTAAGCGGCGGAATATCCTCCGTAGTAGGGACCGCCGGAATCCAGTCCGTTGCCGGCGAAGTCATTGATGCTGGCGCCCGGAGTATTCGCGATGTAACAGGCTACTGTAGCCGAGGCATTGGCCTGGGTCACGCCGCTTCCCGGGAAACAGCCGGAAGCAGCGCCGTTGTTGGCGTACAGGACGGTAGACCCGATGGCATTGAGCGCCGCATTCATCTCCAGGTAGCGGGAATCGCCGGCATGGTTAACATCCACGCCGACCTGAAAGTGCAGGCCAATATTTCGCAGGTAATCTACGGTTAAGACGCCGCCCTTGGTGAGTTCGCGTTGAATGCCAATGTTCATTTGATAAGAACGAGCAGTGCGGAAATTGGGGTTGTAGGGGTAACCGAGTTCCAGGGTATTGCCCACAAAATTTGGATTCGCTCCGGCAGCGCCAACCGCTGCCGTGGCGGCAATGTATTGGGCTTGCAAATCGGCCATTGCCTTGGCCGCGCCCTCTGCGTTGATGGAGCTAGGACCTAGAGGCGCGAAGCAAACCTGCGTAGCCAGATCGTAGCCATCCACTGAATAAACTGGGGTTCCCTGGGTACTGCCTGCTAGAGGCATGTAGAAGGGCAGTGAGCCTGCACTTGCACCGGGTTCACAGTTGAGATAAGGCGTCTGGTTGAACAAACCAGTCGCCAGCTTGTCACTGCGATCATAAGAAACATTGTTGAAGATGTTGTTTTCGTAATACAGGCCGCCGCCGCCGCGGATCGCGGTTTTTCCATTGTGCCAGGGATCCCAGGCAAAACCAATCTGCGGAGCGAAATTCAGATTGGGCTGGCGAACGCGGTTGCCCAATCCAGCTCCCCACTGATCCAGCAGATTTCCCGTGCAAGTGATCAAAGTGGTAGCCGAGCAGGGGATGGGCGCCAGGTCGCTATCGGTGCGTCCCGTGTCACGGATGTAGCGCAGGCCATAGTTCAAAGTGAAGTTGGGTTTGATTTTCCAGGAATCGCCCACGTAGGCCCCAAAGCGGGTGTCGAACAAGCCACCAGCAGGATAGCCGAAGCCCGGCAATTCAGTACTGAAGCCTTGGCCATTACCCAGGTAAGCGCCGGTGAATGGATAGTCGGCGATATTGGGATCGCAGCCACTGAAGTTGGTGCCGAGGTTGCAGGAGTAAAACGGCGTTGTCTGCACGCTTCCGGCGGGCAGCAGATTGAAGTTGACATAGGAATACAGCAACGGGGCGATTCCGTTGAAAGAGGCGAACCCGCCGGTGGAGATGCGGTTGACCGTGGCGCCAAAACGAATGATGTGCGCACCTAGTACCCGGCTGGCATCGTACTTGATCTGCTTGTTGCTCTGAAAAGTCTGCTGTGGCGCCAGATAGTTCGGTCCCGTGTACAAACTGGTATCGTTGAAATAAATTTCGGCCGAGGGGAAGGGATTGATGGAGAGTGGCTGCGAGTTGGTGTCCCCGATAATTTGGTTATGGAACTTTAAATATCCGAAGCGGATGCTGTGGGACCAGTTGCCATCGCTGATATCAACGCCCACTGCGTGAGTGGGGGCGTAGTCGCGATTGGCGTAATAGGAGAAGCCGGTGCTGGCGGATGACGTGGAGTAGTTCCAGTCGTAGGCGAACTTATAGAAAACCCTTATGCGCTGCGTAGCCTGCCAGTCTAGCCGGCCGCTGGCTTGCGAACTTTTGAAAGGAGAGTCGATGCCTTGCGTCAGGAATTGAAAGGGAGCGCCGGCGACGATCGAGTTGGCGCTATCCTGCTTGAGCCGTTCGGAATCAATGAAGAAAAAAAGCTTGTTCTTGATGAGTGCGCCGCCGAAGCGGCCGCCAAACTGATTCCGCTGAAATTGCGGAGACACCGCGCCCGGAAGATCGGCAAAACCAACCGCGTAATCGCGGAACAGATAGAACGCCTGGCCGTGGTACTGATTCGTGCCTGAACGCGTAGCCAGATTGACAGAGCCCGTGCTGGTAATCTCCGTCGAAATGTCCAGCGAGGAGCGGCCAATGCTGAATTCCTGAATAGAGCTTAAAGCGATGTTCTGAGTCGTGGTGCCCACGGTTTCGTCGCTGACGTCGAGGCCATCCACTTCGATGCGGGGGGTTCGGCCATAATCGCCATTGATGGAAATGGAATTGTAGCCGACCTTGGTGGGATCGAAGTTCTGTCCGTCCTGCATCTGGACACCCGGCTCCAACTGGGCGAGGTCGAGAAAGCTGCGTCCATTGACGGGCATGTTGTCGATCTGCTCGCCATTCAGTACGCCTTGCACTGCGGATTGTTCCGTGTTGACAGTGATGGAAGAGGCTTGTACTTCAACCGTCGTTGTTTCCTGGCCAACCTCGAGTTTCACATTCCCAGAGGATGTGACGGTGATTTGAACCGGAATAGTGAGTTGCTCCGTTTTGAAACCTTTGGCCTGCACGCGAACCTGGTAATCGCCGACAGACAGGCCGCCCGAGTTGTAGGTACCCGCCGACGATGTCTTCACCGTGACAACCTGGCCGGTGGCGAGAGACTTGATCGTGATGGTCGCGCCCGGAACGACCGCGTTGGTCTGGTCGGTGACCGTTCCTTGAATACTGCCCTGGCTGACGGTGGTCTGGGCGAGCGACAGAAAAGATAGTGACGACACGAGGAATGCAGCGAAGAAAGTTTTTAAGAAGAGGCGGACGCACCTTCCGGAAAATCCACTGGCTGACATGAAGCCACCTTTCAGGAATGGAAAGCGGCAATTGTACACCCATTTCGCCGACTGGCCCTGGGTCCGCTTAAAAAGCCTGGCATTGTCGTCACGTCTGTCGGACATTCCGCCCTGACGAGTATGATGTTTCGGATGTCGCGCGCCATGTGGATGCAGGCGTGAATTTTCTACTTGAACCGCAGTCGTTCTGAACAAAACCCATGACTAATAAATTCCGCGTTTTTGCCACTTGTGACATTGGGGAAGCCATCAACCTGCTGCGGCAGCGCGGCTATGAGGTCGAGGTCTATCCGGATCCGCAGGCTCCGCCGAAGAGCCTGATTATCGAGAAGGTAAAGTCTGGCATCGACGGCTTGATCAGCACTCTGCGCGATCCTATCGATGCCGAGGTCTTCGAGGCTGGCAAGAATACGCTGAAAGTTGTGGCCCAGTACGCCGTTGGTTTTGACAACATTAACCGCGCCGATGCCAACCGCTTCAAGATTCCTTTCACTAACACGGCCGACGTTCTCACCGAGGCAACGGCCGAGTTCGCCTTTTTCATGCTGGGCATGCTGGCGCGCAAGATGTGGCCGGCCGAGCACCTCACCCGCGACAATCAGTGGGGATACTGGCATCCTTATCTGCCGTTTCTAGGCGACGAGGTCACGGGCAAGACCATCGCGATCATCGGCACGGGACGCATCGGACTGGCGATGATCAAGAAATGCGCCGGCTTCGATATGAACATGCTGTGCTACGACCCGGCTTACGAGAACCACGATTACATCAAGGCCATTCAAGAGAATATGGACTTGCGCCACGCCCGCGGCATTTCGCAGGAAAAGAACTGGATCAAATATGTTGGCTTCGAAGACGCCCTGCGCGAGGCCGACTTCGTCAGCGTGCACGTCCCGCTGCTGCGTCCGGAAGAAAGCGCGACGCCCACCTATCATTTGTTTAACGAGAAGACACTGCGGCTGATGAAGCCGACTGCGTACCTGGTGAACGATTCGCGCGGGCCGGTGATCGACGAAACTGCGCTGGTGAAAGCTCTGCGCGAGAATTGGATTGCCGGCGCCGCGCTCGACGTATACGAAAAGGAGCCGCTGCCCGCCGATTCGCCGTTGCGCGATCCGGCGATCGCTGATCGCTGCCGACTTATGCCGCACTTCGCCAGCGCGGCCCGCATCACGCGCCTCTCGACAGATCCAAATAAAGGCATGGCAGGCCGGTGCGTGCAGGGATTGATCGACGTGCTGGAAGCGAACTACGGTGGAGACCTCACGAAGATGCCGTACGTCGTAAACAAGGAAGCATTTCGAAAGTCGTAGGAGGGACCTTGCTCGCTTCCGTCACACGTCTTCGGGTTCGCTCACTGAGGTATCTTCCGGCGTTCTTGTGGCAGACGTTTCTTTCTCAACGCCAAGTCGTACGCGCACCTGGGTTCTCTGGTGGAAAGCTGCTCATCGACCGCCGGCGCACGTTCTGGACCCTGACGCTATGGCAGGATGAGCGGGCAATGAAGGCATTTCGCGGATCGGCTGCACACGGGAAAGTAATGCCGCGTCTTGCGGAGTGGTGCGATGAAGCCGCGTACGCTCATTGGGCTTTAGAGGGCGACTCCGTGCCAGACTGGCAACAAGCGTACAAACACCTGGTCGCAGAAGGGCGCTTGTCTCGCGTGGCGCATCCATCGCGTGAGCACAGCGCGCGGCAGTTTCCCGAGCCACGGTTGAAGCCCTTAATTGGGAACGACCTGAAGCCCCGTCCCGCGAATGAATAAGAGAGACTTTGTTACTCTCTTTCAGGATGTTCTCGGACCGCACCAACTGGAAGCTCACGCGCAATCGGCTCACGGAGGCGCTCGAAGAGGCCAAAGCGAGCGGCGCGCGCGTACTCGATTTAACCATCTCGAATCCCACCCGGGCCGGGCTGCACTACGATAACGCGCGCATTCTCCAAGCGCTCGCCTCGCCGCATGCCATGGATTACGATCCCCAGCCGAAAGGCTTGCTCACCGCGCGCGAAGCCGTGGCAGCTTATTACCGAGAGCAGCACGGCGTTCGCGGCTTCGATGCGGAGCAGTTAGTGCTGACCACGAGCACGAGCGAAGGTTATTCGTTCGTGTTCCGCTTGCTCTGCAATCCTGGAGAAGAACTGCTGGTTCCAAAGCCCAGCTATCCGTTGTTCGAATTTCTCGCAGATTTGCAAGATGTCACGCTTGTGCCTTATCCGTTGATTTACGATCACGGCTGGCAGATGGATTTTCCGTCGCTGCAGAAAGCAGTGACGCTACGCACCCGTGGTGTGGTCGTCGTTCATCCCAATAATCCCACGGGCTCGTTCGTGCATGCGCACGAGCGGCAATCGCTGAATCACTTTTGCCGTGAACATGGACTTGCTGTGATTGCCGACGAAGTGTTCCTCGACTACGGCCTCGATCAAACTGCGCCGTCAAGCTTTGCGTCGAATCAAGACACATTAACCTTCACGCTGAGTGGAGTTTCAAAAATCTCGGCCTTACCACAAATGAAAGTGGCATGGATCGCAACCAGTGGCCCACCAGCGGAGGTGGAACCAGCCTTGGCGCGGCTGGAAGTAATCGCCGACACATATCTTTCGATGAACGCGCCCATCCAATTCGCGACTCCGGCTCTCCTCGATCAGCGGAAAAGCATTCAGCAGCAATTACTAGACCGCGTGCTTGGCAATCTCGCCGAACTCGACCGCCAGCTTGCGCTACAGAAGACTTGCCAGCGTCTTCATGTCGAAGGCGGATGGTATGCGGTCGTGCGCGTCCCGGTCACGCAGACAGATGAGGAGCTGGCGGTTGATCTGCTAAGACGAGATTCCGTGCTCGTGCATCCCGGACACTTTTATGATTTTCCCTACGACGGTTATCTAGTTTTGAGTTTGATCACTACACCGGATGATTTTGGCGAGGGAGTCAAGCGGCTGCTGGCAGTGGTGGGTTCATGACCCCAATGTTGCGGCTGCTAAAAACAATTCGCTTTACTTCAAGAAAGAAGATGTTGGATGATCAACCAGTGAGGTCGTTTCTCTTCAGTTCAAGCCTGTTGCTTCTCTTTCTTCTGCCCGGCTGCTACAGCAGCTCGCGCCCCTCGCGTATTGGAACGGTGGCGCCGGATTTCACGGTGCAAGATTCCGACCGCAAGGTTACGCTGAGCCAGTTTCGCGGCAACATAGTGGTACTGAATTTCTGGGCCACCTGGTGTCCGCCGTGCGTGGAAGAACTTCCTTCCTTGATGTCCATGCAGACTCGCATGAAGGCAAAAGGCGTGATCGTACTGGGCGTCAGCATCGATGTCGATTCCGACTTCTACCACCGCTTCCTCAAAGAGCGTGACGTCAATTTCCTGACCGTCCGCGATCCTGAGCAGAAGAGCAGCGCGCTATACGGAACTTTCGGCTGGCCCGAGACCTACATCATCGACCGCCAGGGAGTGCTGCGCCGCAAGTTGATCGGGCCTGTGGATTGGAATTCGCCGGAGATCACGGGGTTTCTAAGCACGCTTTAGCGCAGAAGTTGCATGGCTAACGCAGGAGTATCGGGCACGGCTCCAGCCGTGCCGTCAAGGCCCCAGGATTCGTATCAGGGCATGGCTTTAGCCGTGCCAATCAGGCTTGGCGAAAGAACGGGCTTCAGCCCCTGCGGCGCCAGATCAAGCTCAAATCCTGGATGGGCCGAAGAGTAAGAAAACTGTTCCGCCTCTGAAACAAGATTTCGAGCGACGGGATTGTTCCGAATGTACTGACTCGTGTGCAAGAATGCAGCTGCATCGAGGATACGCACTTCCGAAAATCCCTTTTGCCACACGGGTGCCGCGAACCCTAGTTCTCGCCCCGCCCGGAAAGCAAAGCCGCCCTTAATGAACTGCACGGCTCGCTCAACAGTCGTTTCACATTCGACTGTGATTAGGAGGTGAAAATGGTCGGGCATGACTACGAATTCGTGCAGACGGAATTTTCCCTGAGCCCGATAGTCGTACAGGACCCGTACTAACAAACCGGCAGATCGGTCCGACTGCAGGAGATTCCGCTCGCCGGAGATGGATGAAGTGACGAAGAACGTGCGTGCGCCCGCAACGGCGTGGAGTGGATCGGCATAACGAGACGGGATGGCCATCAGGCAGCGGCTAAAGCCGGCTCCTCCTCGGGGTGACGACGCGGCACGGCTGAAGCCGTGCCCTGATACGAATCTCTACACGGAAGGAAGTGGGTTTAGATGTGACGGCCGTCACCTCGGGCAGCTGTAAATTCTCACGAGGATCAAAACGGGAAGCAGAACTACATTTCAGGCACACCTCACGGCCGTCAGCATCCTGCGCGGGACGCCTACCTTTTCACCAGCCACGGATTGCTCTCGCGCTCTTCTCCAATGGTCGTCAGCGGCCCATGCCCGGGAACCACGACTGTATCGTCGGGCAACGCGAGCACCGTGCCGTGCAGCGATTGCATGATCTTCTGCATCGATCCGCCGGGTAAGTCGGTGCGGCCAATGGAGCCGGCAAACAGCGTGTCACCCGCGATCAGAGTTTTTTCGGCAGGGAAGTAAAGGCAGATGCTGCCTTCGGTGTGTCCCGGTGTGTGGAGAATGCTGGCAGTGTGCGACCCAGCTTTCACGGTATCGCCAGTGCTCACGCTCTGGTCGATCTCGACCGCGCCGGGCTCCGCCATGCCGACCCATACGGCCTGCTCGTCGAGCATCTTCAGCAGAGCATAGTCATTCTGGTTGAGCAGAATGGGCGCTCCGGTGGCCGCGCGCAGCTTCATCGCGCCTCCGACATGATCGATATGGGCGTGGGTGATGACGATTTGCTTGACTTGCAGGTTATGCTTGCGGAGAAGCGCGAGGACGTTATCAATATTGTCGCCGGGGTCAATGACCATCGCTTCGCGCGTGGTCTCGTCGCCGATGATCGAGCAATTGCATTGGAGCGGCCCGACGGGAAAGATCTCGTGAATCATGCTTCCATTGTAGCGAGTTGCGGGTACCAGGTGCCGAGTACCCAGTAGAAACTGGATCGAGGTTCAGACTTGCCTTGGGGCGCGGCTGGCGAGACAATACGCCAGCGTGCCGGGAGGTTCCTGTGGCAGCCAAATACCGTCAGCATGGATATCAGGACCGCGACCGCGAATCTACGCCTCGCAAAGAATCCGTAGAAAAGCCAGCCCCAGTGCCGCCAGCACGGCGCGACTACAGCATGGGGCCAAAGCCGGTGAATATGCCCGGGACGCGCTCTGTCTCGCGCTGTGCACAATGCGGCACCGTGTTACAGGAGATTCCGCCGACGGGATTGTGTCCCAAGTGCGAATTCGAACTTCATTCTTGTAAACAGTGCATGTACTTCGATCCCGGAAGCCGCTTGCTAAGAAAGACGCCCGCAACGATTGCACGTTCTACGAGATTCGCGTGACGCGGGAAAAGGAAACCTCGACCCCAGCCAGCCAGCGTCCCAACGACGCACGGCAGGCATTCGAGAATCTGTTCAAGAAGTAATACAAGGCCAAGCAAGCCTGGCTCGGATTGGAGTTCTTATGCGATTTCGCATCGCGAGCGCCTTCGTAGTTTCAATTCTTCTGTTCGCTTCCTGCCAGGCTAGCGTCGCCCAAAGCGGCGATCAAACTTCTGCCGCGCACAAAGTCGTCATCGAGAGCTTTGTCATCTCCGGCACGCGGGCCGTTGACACCGCGGAACTGGCCGACATCACCGACAGCATGTCGGGCTCGCGTTTCAACGATGATAACGACGAGTTGAGCGAGCGAGTACGCATGCAGTTTCAGGATCGCGGCTACTTCAAAGCGGAAGTCGAAAAACTCGACATCAAAGTCATCGACCCACTCGCCTCTCCCAAACCGATCCGCATGGAAGCTCAGGTTAACGAAGGAGCGCGATACCGGTTGTCGACCATCGACTTCACCGGCAACCACGCTCTTAGCGCTCAGGAATTGCGTGCCGATTTCCGAATAAAGAATGGCGACATTTTCACAAGATCCAAGATCGGCGCGG
>JBEKJF010000077.1:0-14954 GCA_050011375.1 Candidatus Sulfotelmatobacter sp. | reverse complement strand
ACTCAGTCTTTTCTCCAGGACGGGATCGGGGAGCGTTTTCATCTTTTTTCGAGAAGGGGATGAGCGAGAGCCTGCGGCACCGCGTTGCGACCGCAGCCTCGTTAAAATAGGTTATCGGCGGGATTGGGGCTGTCTTTAGGCTGAAGCCGGGCTGGAACCGCAACGCAGGAAACCAGGAGTGCATGCCCGCCCATGCCCCTTCGCTTGCAAAGAAGAGCATCGCTCAGTCTGTTTCGGGAAAAGTTCCCAGTTCGGACCCGAAGCACACGTTGTCATCCCGAGCAAAGCGAGGGACCTTGGTGTTTGCCAACACCGCCACTCACCGTAGTGCCGGCAAGAACCAGGGTCCCTCGCTTCGCTCGGGAAGACGGTCCGCAGGGCGCGGGCCTTTCGCACAGAGCGCATCCGTAGCGGGGAGCGCGCCCATAGCAGAGAGCGCGAAACTCAGCCAGCCTTCCGTTCATCCTGCGCGTCGTCGGTAGAAATCCCGTCATCGTCCCATTCAAACGAGAGCGCCCGCGCCGTGGTCTCGATCGGTTCAAGTTCCGGAATGTCATCGGCCACGGACGCGCCCAACTCGGCAAACTTGCGCGCTGAAACCAGTACCCGGCTCTCGAGCGATCCCACAGCTTTGTTATAAGATTCGACGGCACGGTCGAGCCCCGTGCCGACCGCGGAGATGTGGGTCGCGAGAAGGCGCAGCCGGTCGTGCAGTTCTTTGCCGAGGGCGCTGATCTGCTGCGCATTGCGCGCCAGCTTTTCCTGATTCCATCCGTAATTCACGGCCTTCAGCAGCGCGATCAACGTCGTCGGAGATGCGGGAATGACGCGGCTAAGTACTCCCTGCTCGATCAAACCCGGATCCTGCTCCAGTGCGGCGCTGAAAAACGTTTCGCCGGGAAGAAACATCACGACGAACTCCGGCGTCGATTCAAACTGCTCCCAATAATTTTTGCCCGCAAGAGTCTTCATGTGATCGCGAACCTGCCGCGCATGATTAGCCAGGCAAGCGCGTCGCGTTTCTTCGTCGGTGGTTTCGAAGGCATCGAGAAAGGCTTGCAGCGGAGTCTTCGCATCGACCACAACGTTCTTGCCGCCAGGTAACTTCACTACCAGGTCAGGACGCAGCCTTCCCGTCTCCGTAGTCACCGACTGCTGCTCGGTGAAGTCGCAGTAAGAGAGCATGCCGGCGATCTCGACCACGCGCCGCAACTGAATCTCTCCCCAGCGCCCGCGCACGTTGGGAGTGCGCAACGCCTGCACCAGATTGCCCGTCTGCGACTGCAGTTCTTTCTGCGTCGTGATCAGCGATTGCACTTGCGCGCGCAGTTCGCCGTAAGCGTCTCCGCGGGCAACTTCCATCTGCTGAATTTTCTCATCCACCCTATTCAGCGAATCGCGTACCGGAGCGACCAGGTCAGCCACAGCTTTCTGCCGGTTCTCAAGGTCGCCGCGGGCTTCGGTCTGAAAGCGTTCCAGCCTTTCTTTGGCCAGCTCAAGGAACGAAGAATTATTGCTCTTCAACGCATCGGAAGCCATCGCTTTGAAGGCATTGCGCAAATCGTCGCTGGCACGAGTCACTAATGCGATCTTTTCGTCGTTGGCCTTCCGTTCCGCTTCCAGAGCGGATTCCAGCCTGGCTCTGCCGGCTACTACCTCCGTGTAGGCCTGCTGAAGCCGCGCCAGATCGGCCTTTCCGGCCGTTAATTCCTTTTCCATCAACGACAAACGCGCCGTATGCGTGGCCGTGTGCGAGCGCAGCACAAGCCAAGCAATCAAGCTTCCAAACAATAGGCCGATGACCCCTATGACACCAGGTTCCATAGCGAAAGTAACTTCTCCAGCTGGTTTCCAGCTTCTAGCGTAGCACCAGCGGCAAGTTTGAGCCTGAGCAGATTTGAATCCGAAGTTGATTCGAATCTGAAAAAGATCCCACCCAGGGTCGTGTTGAGTAGGCACAAGCTGATGCCAACGGGCCTTCAATTCAGCGTTCGAAGAGTCGTTATGGTGCTCCTGCTGGTGATGGGCGCCACCACGGTGCGGCCGTCAGCGCGACTGCTGGCTGCTTCCGGCGGAAACGGCGGCGCAGCTGGCCAATCGGCGCAGAGCGCGACTCTCAAGCCAGCCGCAGCAAGCTCTCCCGATATTCCTTTCATCAACTTTGATTCCGAGGCAGAACAGATACTGCTGCAACTGGCGAATCAGGCCAGAGCAGAAACGGGCGCGCCTCGCCTGACTCTCGACGCAGGACTTAGCCACGCCGCCCGCGTCCACGCCGAAGCGATGCTCGCCGCACGGCAACTTTCGCACCAGTTTGAAGGTGAGCCCTCCCTACCCCAACGCCTCGGCAGCGCGACTCATACCACGCTCGATCAGGAAGGCGAAAACGTCGCACTCGACTACGATGCCGCCAGCGGACATCAACATCTCATGCTCTCGCCGCCGCATCGCGCGAACCTGCTCAACCCGGCTTACAACGTGATCGGCATGGGAGTCGTCCGCAGCGGAGACCATCTATACATCGTGCAGGATTTCGGCCACGCCTTCTCCAACTATTCCGCCGCGGAATTGAAGGACCGCATTGCGTCCACGGTAGCGCAAGCGCGACATCAAGCCAGGCAGCCTGATCTCGCCCGCGCCGATCTGCCCACCGCAGACGACGCGGCCTGCTCCATGGCGCAAGCCGACAAACTCGGCACCTCCCCCGTCCATCAACTAGCCCAGCGCTACACCGTGCTCACCTACACCAGCCTGCATCCAGAAACCCTGCCCGCGGAAGCCAGCCACGCGCTCGCCAGCCACAACCTGAAGAGCTTTTCAGTAGGCACCTGCTATGCCCGCACCGCGACATATCCGACAGGCGTGTACTGGGTAGTGCTGTCGCTGGATTGAAGCGCTTAGAATACGAACATAAAGACCACGCCCCAGCATAGCGCGGAGAATTTCCGAGTCCTGAGGAAGTACGTTCTAGTAGCTTTCTCCTCGTCAAGTCGCTTTCGGTAGGCGGCGTCCGGGGCTGCGTGGGATTGTCCGAAGGACAATCCCACTTCGCTCAGCATGGCAGCTCATCAGCATGACAACTTATCGGCATGACAGTTTATCGGCATTTCAACTCACGGCGTCCGCAGATAGCCGTGAAAAACATAGCTGCTATCGACGTAGGTACCCGTAATCGTTCCGCCCGTGTTGATGGCGTAGCCGACGGTTCCCTCGCCGACCGCCGTGCCTGCGCCGGGCGCATTGAATTCGGTTATCGTGCCGCCGGCGGTCCGTTGGAAGGCCTTACCCGCACCGCTGGCTTCAATGTAGTATCCCGCGATGGTTCCCGCTGTGTTGATGGCGGCGGCGATGGTTCCCTGATTCGCGGCCGTGCCTGCGCCCGACGCGTTGAAATCGGTTATGGTGCCGCCAGAGGTGCGCTGGAAGCCGTGATAAACATTGCTGGCGTCGACGTAATATCCCGCGATAGTTCCCGCCGTGTTGATACCGGCATAGAGGTCGAGGGTGTTGGCGAAGTTGCCGCCCGTTCCCTGACCAGCGCCGGTGCCTGCGCCCGTGGCCTCGAAAGTGGTGATCGTACCGGTGGAGGACCGCACGAAGCCGTGACCCACGTTACTGGAGTCGATGTAATAACCGGCGACCTCTCCCCCGGTATTGATGCAGACGGCGCCCGTCCCCTGTGCTTCGCCTGTGCCCGCGGCCGACACGTTGAATTCAGTTATCGTGCCACTGGCGGTCCGCCTGAAGCCGTGAATCACCCACTTCTGGTCAAGATATAACCCTGAAATGACGCCCGCAGTGTTGATGCCGAAGGCGTAAGTCCCCTGGCCCGCGAGGGTGCCTGCACCTGAGGCGCTAAATTCAGTGATGGTGCCGGTGTCGGTGCGCACGAAGCCGTGCCATATGCCACTTGAGTCGTGGTAAGCCCCCGCGATCGTTCCCGCAGTATTAATGGCGTAGGCCTTGGTCCCCTGCTTTGCTTCGGTGCCTGCGCCGGGAGCTTCGAATCCGGTGATCGTGCCATTGGTAGCGCGCACGAAGCCGTGATTCACATTGCTTCCGTCAATGTAGAATCCTGCGATAGTCCCGGCCGTATTGATGCTGGTGGCAACGGTTCCCTGATTCTCGCCTGTGCCTGCGCCCGTAGCGTTGAAAGTGGTGTAGGTTTGAGCTTGTGCCGATCCGGTCGCCAGCACCACGGCTGCAAGCATAACCGCCATAGCCAGCACGGCCGCTCCCGCTCGGCCGCGTACTCCAGGAATCCAGCTCCGACGCAGTGTTTGATTGGTCATTCAGGACTCTCCTTAATCTTGTCTGCAAGCAAAGGGGGAAAGTATATCTCGGTGCCAAGATTCCGCAAAGTGTGAAAGAACTTGCAGCCTGAGCCACGCGTCCCTCCCCAACTCCCCTGAAGAGCGCGGATCTAGGCGCGCAGCGGCAGGTTCGGGCTCACGTCCTCGCCGGAATCCTCTGCAGGATCTGCAATATTCCTCAGTTCCGGATACTTCTCAATCAGCGTGGGTGGCGCAAGCACTCGCTTGCCGCTCAGCATGGCCTTCAATTCCAGCGCATTCACACCAGCTTTGCTTTCGAAATGATTGTTGGTAATCACGTAAGTCGTGTGCGCCCGTTCGGCGATGCTCTCGATTTTTTCCTTCCACCCCGTCAACTCGCGATAGTTATAAAGATAGTTGTAGCGATCGTTGCGATTGTCGGAGTCGGAATCTTTATCGGCGAACCAATGCTCGTAGTTGCGTCCGTGCAAACGCACATAGCCGATGGCGGAGGTCACGTGCTCAGTAGGCGCCAGCGAGCGCCCCAGGACAGGCTGGTCGATGTTGCAGAACCCGACATCCTTCTGCGCAAAGGCGGCCAGCGTAGCGGCATCGTTCCAACTGGAGTGACGCACCTCAACCACTCGCGGATATTCAATGAACTGCCGCAGTAGTCGCTCCAGATAATCGCGGTTAAGCGAAGTGTTCTTGAACGATACCGGGAACTGAATCAGCAGCGCGCCCAAGCGTCCTTCTGTGGCTAAGGCGTCGAGTCCCTCGCGCGTGCGAGCTTCGTCTTCATCGGTAGGACGAATGGTCGCGGCCGAAGTAGGCTCCATGACAGCGATAGGAGAGTGAGTGAACGCGCGATAGAGTTTTGCCGTAAACAGAAAGTTCCTATTCACCGCTGCTACTTTGCGGCACCATAGCTTGGCCCACTCGGGTTTCAGCGGCCCATAAAACGAAGTATTGATTTCGGTCGTATCGAAAAAGCGGGCGAGATATTCCAGCGGATGCTGCTTCCGCCGCTGCATGCCCGGAGGATAGAAGACTCCCTCCCAATCTTTATAAGACCAGCCCGCGGTTCCGACGCGGATGTCTTTCTCATGCACCTGCGGCACACGAACTTGAGCTGAGGATCCCATTGAGTGGAACCGCAGACGGAGCGCAGAGGGAAGATTAGCACAGCGGAGCTTTGACTCGTGTGGACGCGTCCTTTGGTGCTTCCACCCACCACCGACGCGCCATTCCATCCAGTCCCTGCGCTGCCTACACTGAAACTACGCACCGCTCGAGATCGTCACCGGGCGCTGCAGGAATGAGGTTCCGATGCAAACGAAATTACTGCTGACTATTCTTCTACTGCCAGTCTTCCTAGGAAATCAGACTGGGAATCAGGCCGGTGATCGAGCCTACACGGAATCCACATTCGTGAACTTCCCTGCGATCACCAACGGACCAGTGCTGCCCACCGGTGGCCTGCTCATCGATGCGGCAGGCCATCTGTATGGGTCGGCGCAAGGCGGCGTCAACAACCTCGGAGCCATCTTCAAGGTCACGCCATCGGGTTCCGTCAGCGTGCTGCACAGCTTCAACGGCAGCGACGGTTCTTATCCCACGGTGAGTCTGATTCGTGATGCGGCGGGAAATCTTTACGGAACCACCAGCCAGGGCGGCGCCAACGCTGACTGCTCCTGCGGCACCGTCTTCAAGCTCGCGTCCGATGGCGCCTTAACCGTGCTGCACAGCTTCACCGGAGACTATGCGTATCCCAGCGCCGTGACGCTCGATGCGGAAGGAAATCTGTACGGATTCGAATACGCAACGAATGCGAACGGCAGCATCTTCAAAGTCACGCTCGATGGCGTGTTCTCCGTGGTCTACAACTTCTGCTCGCTGAGTAATTGCGCGGATGGTTCGACGCCAGTCGGCAGCCTGATCATCAACCGAGCAGGAAATTTATACGGCACCACGAATCGCGGTGGAGAGTTCAATCAGGGCGCGGTGTTCGAACTGACGCCGGAATGTGCCGAGACCGTGCTCTACAGTTTCACCGGAGGCGCCGACGGTGGCAATCCGGTAGGCAAGTTGACTCAGGACGCACAGGGAAATATGTACGGAGTCACATATGCAGGAGGCCCCACGCCCTCCAGTTCCTATGGAACGTTATTCAAGATCACGTCGGCCGGAGTGGAGTCGGTGTTATATAACTTCTGCCAGCTAACCAACTGTACCGATGGCGCGCGACCAGCGGGAGCGCTCACCCTCGATGCCTCGGGCAACCTCTACGGCACCACCATCCTAGGCGGCACCAACAACGCGGGCGTGCTCTTCAAAGTAACCCCCGAAGCCGCGGAAAGCGTCCTAGAAGATTTAACAACGTCAGCCGACGGAGGAAACGGCGCTGTGCTAGATAAATCTGGGAATGTTTACGCGGAAATATATTCCGGCGGAAAGAACGGCGAGGGCTCGGTGATGAAATTAACCGAGGATACCGATCCGGTCCAGCGCTGCGACCTAAGGGCCCGCATTGAACAAGGCGAGTGTCGACTACGATGAGAGAAATGGCTCCAGATTCGTGGTTATAAGCTTTTGCCGAAATCAGCGTAGACGATCTCTTGGCATTCCACGAATGGGCGCTGGCAACGCGGAAGTATCTGACGGAAATTAGTGTGATCATTTCGAAATATTCAAGGCCGCTGGAAATAGCCTTGAGCGAGTCACATTCCTGAACCGAGATCCTGCTCAGGGACAGCCATCGGAATAGAAGAGAAGAGAGATGTTCGCCACAAAGCTGCGAGCGTAACCGAGAGCCGAAGACCAACGACCAACGACGAAACGACCAACGACGAACGACGAACGACTAGCTCTTAACGACCGGCTGTCGCATGATCCGACATGCGGCGCTTGTTATACCGCAGCGCAACGTTCATGTACACGTTGCCCAGGGAAGTCTCGAAGCAGATCATCAGCGCCTCGACGTCTTCGCTGCTTTTGTCGCCTTCGTCGGATGTAACCAGCATCGGAGGATGCACGCGGAAATGAAATCCCTGATCGTTGAGCGCGCAAACGGCATTGCCAACAACCTGATTGGCAAGCTCGAAGATGGTCTCTTTGATCAGTGCATCGGATTCCGGCAGTTCCGCGCCTGCATAATGGCTGGCCACGCGCACCGCGGTCTGCGGCTCCAGGTCGAGCACGATGCGGCCTTCGATGTCGCCGCTAAGCGCCACCATTCCGGCCACGCCTTTGCGGCGGTAAGCATGCTCTTCCATCGCGAGGCTATCCACTTTGGTCGAGCCCTGCAGACCTTGCGACAACACAGCGTCGGCGGCGTTGATGAAAGGCTGAATCAGTTCCATCTTCATGGTGACTAAACCCCCGCGTTGGCCGCCGCCGCAACGGCGCCGTCTTCTCCAAGAACGTACTTGATGACTTCGTACAGCACTTCCGGCTTCACCGGCTTCTGCACGAAATGGCGCGCCCCGCGCTGCAATGCGGCCACAATATTTTCCTGGTATCCAACGGAAGACACCATGACGACGCGGGCTTCGGGATGCGCCTGGACGATTTTCTCCGCGGCTTCAATGCCCTCCATCTGCGGCATGGTGATATCCATGAGCACGATGTCAGGTTGCGTGCGGTCGTATTCGCTGATGGCGGTCAGCCCGTCACCGGCCTCGGCCGCCACTTGCCCGCCAAAGCTTTCGATCATGCGGGCCAGATTCTTGCGCGCGAACACGGAATCGTCCACGATCAAGTAGCGGACCGACTGCCCGTCTTTGCTGCGTTTTACTGCTGCGAACTGTTCCATAACAACCTCCTCTATCAAATTGCTGCAAATTCGTTTTAATGTACGGCGCGAAGTGCTTTTCCTGCCCCGGAAATTTCTCCGCGTCCGCACAGCGCCTGCAGAGTGGACGACAGTACATCCAAAGCCACCACGCGCGTGGCATAGCCGCGTTCGATGGCAGCCTTCGGCATGCCGAAGACTACGCAAGATTCTTCGCTTTGCGCGATGGTCATGCCGCCGGCTTTTTTTACCGCGCCCAAACCTTGCGCGCCGTCGTCGCCCATGCCCGTCATCAGCACTGCGATTGCCTGCGAACCGAATTCCTCAGCCACACTGTCGAATAAAACATCTGCGCTGGGCCGATGGCCATTGACTCGTGCGTCGTCACTCATCACTACGATGTCACCCATCGGCAGGCGCTTGACTTTGATATGCCGGCTTCCGGGACAGATCAGCACGCGCCCGGCCTGCAGCACGTCGCCCGATTGAGCTTCTTTCACGCGCAGCGAACACAACTCGTCGAGGCGGCGCGCGAACATATCAGTAAAACCCTCTGGCATGTGTTGCACCACCACGATGGCTCCTGGAAAGTCCGCCGGAAGCTGGGCCAGCAGAAACTCAAGAGCTTGTGGACCTCCAGTGGAAATTCCGATCGCAACTAATTTACTGGGAGGGGCTTTCACGGCTGAGCTTTTTTCCGGCGCGGGCATTCGCCGCAAAATTCCCGGGCGAACGGCCTTGCAGGCGGCAGCCGCGTGAATTTTGGCGATCAATTCTGTCGCGGTTTCAGCCATGTGCGCCGACGCGTCCCGCGGTTTGGTGACGAAATCGAACGCGCCCAGCCCCAACGCTTTCAGCGTGACGGAAGCGCCATCTGTGCTGTGGGAGCTGACCACGATCACCGGAAGAGGGCGCAAACGCATGATCTCTTTCAAGGTATCAATGCCGTTCATGCCCGGCATTTCCAGATCGAGCGTGACCACGTTTGGTTGCAGCTCTTCAATCTTTTTCAGGCAGAAGTTTCCGTCCATCGCCGTCCCAACGACCTCGATGGTCGGATCGGCTTCCAGGATCTGCGGGATGAGTTTTCGCATGAGGGCGGAATCATCCACCACCAGCACACGTATTTTCATGCCGGGCTTCATGCCTGCCCTCCCGCGGCGCCCAGAGCCAGGCGGGCGCGATCAGCATGGTTCAACAGAAGTCCGCAACGGGCCGCGTCTGCGGTTTCAGGACGCGTGCGCGCAACATGTTCCACAACTGCGGGCAGATTCAAGATCAGCACAACTTTTCCATCGCCAAGAATGGAAGCGCCGTTTACCAGATCGGTGGAAAAAGTGTGATCGTCCAAAGCCTTGATGACCAGCTCTTCTTCGCCCTCAAGAGCGTCAACAGCCAAACCGTATTGTTTTTCACCGACGGTAATTACCAGGATGAAGAGCTTACGCGACGCGCGGTCTGCGTCGGCAGGCGCGCGTCCCAGGCGCAGCAGAGGGAGTATCTGGTTCCGCAACTGCAGCACTTCGTAGTTGTCGACCTGATGGACTTCGGATTCGAAGGTGCGGGCAATCTGGTTGACCGCGTTCAGCGGGATGGCGTACAAGCGCTGTTCCACCCAGAACATCAGGGCCTTGATGATGGCGAGCGTAAGCGGCAGTTTAAGGCGGAATGTCGTGCCTTGGCCGACATGAGTCTCCACGTGAATTGTGGCCTTGAGCCGCTGGAGCACGCTCTGCACCACGTCCATGCCGACGCCGCGTCCGGAAACTTCCGTGACTTGCTCGGCTGTGCTGAAGCCGGGCCGGAAGATGAGATCCAGCGTTTCGGCTTCGCTCAAACGCTGAGCTTCTTCGGCTGTGAGCATTCCTAACGCAATCGCTTTGGCGCGAATTTTCTGTGCATCAATGCCGCGCCCATCGTCGCTGATCTCGACCACCACCTGATTGCCTTGGTGATAGGCATTCAGGCGAATCTTTCCGCGAGTCGGCTTGCCCTGGCTGCGGCGTTGCTCGGCCGGTTCGATGCCGTGGCTGACAGCGTTCCGCACCAGGTGCGTCAGCGGCTCGGCGATGGCATCGAGAATGCCTTTATCCAAATCGGTTTCCTGGCCACTCAGTTCGAGATCGACTTCGCGGCCGCACTGCCGCGCCACATCTCGAACGATACGCGGGAAGCGCCGGAACAACTGTTCGACTGGCACCATGCGGATCTTCATCACCGAGCGTTGCAGATCGTTCAACACTCTGGCTTGAAAAGCCATGGCATCGGCAAACTTTCCGCGCAACGGTTCCTTGGGATAAAGCTTGCCGAAATCACTGAGAGCCTGCTGCAGCATCGACTTGCCAATGATGAGTTCACCCACCAGGTTGAGCACATTGTCGATGCGCCCAGCCTCGACGCGAAGAATGTTCTCCGTGGAAGCCCACGGCTGGCTCGGTTCAGTTGCCGGAGCTTGCGCTTCGGGGGGAGTTGTGTGGATTGTGTTTGCCGAATGCGAGCTTCCCGAGGGAGCATCAGAAGCGGTAGTCTCCGCGATTGCAGGCGCGGGCGGCGCCGGTTGCTCCGCCACCGTGCCGGAGATTTTGGCCGATGCGGCCTGGATCAGAGTGACCGTGGTTTCGCCGGTAATCGTCGGGATGTGACATTTTGCGGCGATCTGTCCTTCGGTCAGCAGCGTAGCAAAGATGAACTCGACGTGCCGCGAGGCGGCGGGCGACTTTGCGTCCGGGCGCACCACCAGCACCTGTCCAACTTCCCGAATGGCATTCTGAATCAGAGTCCGCGCCGCGATCGGCATGGTACAGAGGGGATCGATTTTCACGACGATGTCGTAGATCCCCAAGCCTGCGGCTTGCGCCCGGGCCAGACTGCGCTTTTCTTCCTCTGTCCAGTCTTTATCGGATCGCGGAGCGGACACTGCCGATTTTTTCTTGCGGTTTTTTTTGGCCGCCGGGGCCGCGGTCAGCTCATTTATTTTTTGCCGGAGGCTTTCCGTGGCTGGCATCGGGCCTCCGCCATGGTAAGCCGCGAGCATCTCCGCAAACACGTCTGCGGCCGTCAAAGCGATTTCTGCAAGCGCCCCGTGAGAGGCTGCGCTTTCCATCGTCAAGGCATCTTCGAACGAATGCGCCAGTTCGCTCAGTTCGCGCAGCCCGCAAGCCGCCGAGTCGCCCTTAAGCGTGTGCACGGTCCGCCGGATCGAACGCACAATCTCTTCGTCGCCGGGATTCTTTTCCAGCTTCAGAGATTCTTCGTTCAACGCCTGCAGCAATTCCTGCGAGGTCTCAAAGAAGAGTTCCCGCAGTTCTGCTCCGCGCTCATCCGGAGGAATTGTCACTAGCGCACCTCAATCCGTTCATAAGCCGTGCCGCTGTCGCGATGCACCATGCGAAACTTCTCGGTCAGGCCCAGCAGGCTTTCGGCGTGGCCCACAAACAGGTAGCCGCCGGGGTTCAGGCAGCGATAAAACTTTTCGATGAGCCGCCTCTGCTCCGCTTCGTCGAAATACATCATCACGTTCCGGCAGAAGATCACGTCATTGCGCTGCGGCAGGTATTCCGTTTTCAGATTGTGAAAGTCGAAGTGGACCATTTCTTTCAACGCTTTTTTGATGGCATAGCGATCCCCGACCTTATCGAAGTAGCGCAGGCGAAAGGTGTAGTCGACAGTTGACATCTGATGCTCGTTATAAAAACCTTCCTGTCCGATGCGCAGCACGGAATAGCTGATGTCGCTGGCGAGGATCTCCACGCGCCAGGGCGGGGGAATCAAGGGCTTGGGCAGCGAAATTTCGACCGGCAAGGGATTGCGCAGGTAGTAGTAGGCCAGCGTATCGGCGGCCATCATGCCCAGGGTGTAAGCTTCCTGCCCGGTGGAGCAGCCCGCGCTCCAGATCCGCACGGAATATTCGCGGTGCGCCTGCTTACGTTTCAGCATGTCTTCGAGAATATATTTCTGGAACAAATCCAACTGCGCCTTGTGCCGGAAAAAGCTGGTTTCGTTGACGGTGAGATTCTCGACCAGTTTTGCCAACTCGGCCTTGCCGTCCTGGCTGATCAACAGCCGGTAATACGCGTAGAAAGAATCGGCGCGGCATTCTTTGAGCCGCCGCAGCAGGCGGTCCTGCAGAAAGTGGGTCCGGCGCTCGTCGAAGTGCATGCCGCATTCCTGATAGACCAGCGCCTGCAATAACCGCAATTCCGCATCCGTCAAAACAGGAGCCGGTGCCGCTCCAGATGTACTCATACTTTCTCTCGTTCTCCGCGCTCGGGTTTAAAGCCCGATCGTCGCCCCGGTTCAGCAGTATTCGCGGCTGAGCCTAGCGCGGCGACGCTCCCCGAGCATCCGCTTTGGCAGTCTTGCCTTCCGTGCTTCCGTTTGTTTGCAGCAAGCTGGCCGGAGCCAGCAGCCTGGTCATGTCGAGCAATACGATCAGGCGGCCTCGAACCTTGCCCAATCCGGTGACGCAGTTCAGTCCACCTTCCTGGAATGCGGCCGGCGGAGGGTCGACGTCTGCGGCTGCGATCTTTAACACTTCCGTTGCAGAGTCCACAATCAATCCTGCCAGCTTGCCGGAGTGCTCGACCACCAGAATCCGGTTCTGTTTTTTCAGCGTGGCCAGCTTGTTGCCGAAGCGCTTGCGCAGGTCCATGACCGAAACGATCTTGCCCCGCAGGTTAATGACGCCCTCCAGATAATCGGGCGCATCGGGCACGACGGTGATCTCGGGCACGCGCACAATCTCGTGCAGCGAAGTGATAGGCACGCCATAGGTCTCGCGGCCCACCTGGAAACCAACGATATGAAGTTCACGGTTCATGCTTACTGGCTCATCGAGCAATCGGATAACGGATCATGACTGCATGTTCATCGTGGAGCGCTAGGAGCGGGCCGCCGCCGCAGCCCTGCGAGCGTGATACGATTTCTGGTCCACCTCTGCCTGGCGCGAAGCCGAGGCATCGTCCAGGGTAAAGCGATCCATGAAGTCGAGCAGGCCGCGCGACATCTTCGACATCTGCTCGGCGGACGCCGCCAGTTCGGTCGAGCCAGAGGTTGATTGCTGTACTAATTCGCGCATCCGCTCCATGGCTTTGACCACGGCGTGCGCTCCCGAGGCCTGCTCTTCGACCGCAGAATTGATTTCGTGGGTGATTTCGTTCAGCCGCGTCGTAGCCCGCGCGATCTGCGAGGAGCCATGCGATTGTTCGTTGGTGGCCGCGCCGATTTCCTGGGCGAACTTGTAGACTTCGGTGACCACGTTCGAGATCTTGCGCAGCGCCGAATTCAGTTCGCCGCCCAGGTCGAGGCCTTCGTTCACGATTCCGGTGGAGCGGTCCATATTTTCGACAGCCTTGCGCGCTTCTTTCTGAATGCTCTGAATCAGCTCGGAAATTTCCTTGGTCGATTGCGCCGATTTTTCCGCCAGCTTGCGGACTTCGTCGGCGACTACAGCGAAACCCAATCCGTGCTCACCGGCGCGCGCTGCTTCAATGGCCGCGTTCAGCGCGAGTAAGTTGGTCTGTTCCGCCAGATCGTCGATGACTTCGATGATCTTGCCAATATCATCGGCACGCTGGCCCAGAGCTCCAATGATTTCTCCCGAGGAGGTTATGGTGGCGTTGATGCGGTTGAGGCCGTCCGTCGCCTTTTCCATGGTGGTGATGCCGCTGTGCACTTCTTCGCGCGAGCGGTTCGAAATGTCGAGCAGCACTTTGGCCGTATCGGCCACGCGCTGGATGGAAGCCACCATCTGATCGATGGATGCGGAAGTCTCGCTTACGCTCGAAGCCTGCACCTGCGTGCTCTTCACCATGTTCTGCACGTTCACGCTCATCTCATGCATGGTGCTGGTGACTTCGTCGATGGCGGAAGACGCCTGCAGGCCGACTTTGGCCGAATCGTCAGAGGCGTTCGCGACCTGTCCGCTGGCGCTGGCGACCTGGGATGAAGCGTCACGTACGCTCCGCACCAGCCGGGCCAGGCCTTCGACCATCTTGGCGAAGGCGTTGCCTAATGTGTCTTGCGCCGAGCGTGGCTGAACCTGAACTGTGAGATCACCGCCGGCAATCGCTTCGGAAACGGCCGCCATCTCTTTCAGGTAATTGACCATCTTGGAGAAGGTGCGTGCGAGTTCTCCGATTTCGTCTTCGCGCTTCACGTCGATGCTGTGCTCGAGGTCGCCGGTGTCGCCGATCTGCCGCGAAACCTGCATCAGCTTGGTGAGCGGTTCCGTGATCGACTTGGCGGTGGTGATCGCAACCCAGATACCGACAACCAGCGCTACCAGAGTGCTAATGACAGAAAAGATGATGGTAATCGCACTTGCTGCCTCATCCGACTTGCGGCGGGCATCGACCAGCTTGCGGTTTTCTCCATCGGCCACATCGAGGGCTTCCGTAGAATTTTTCACCCACGAGGAAGCGTCTTTCTGAAGGTAGTAAATTTGCAATTCGGCAACGGTCGCGTTGCCGGAATCCACATCTTTGCGTTTCTCGATCAGGGGCTGGGCGAATTCCTTGCCCCAGGCTTGTTCCAGTTGCCCGACTTTGTCGAGGGCGGCTTTTTCCTGATCGGAGTTGGAGAGCGATTTGCCGATTTGCAGTTTTTCGCCGAGCGTGCGCAGGCCATCGTTCATCAGTTCGACTTCGCGCGTGTCGCCGCTCAGCAGGTAGTTGCTCAGGTAGAGGCGGTCCTGCATCATCTGGAAGCGCACCTGATTGGTGGCGTCCGCCAACTCGAGCGAGGCTCTGGCGGCGTCCTTGGCGGCGTGCTCTCTTTGCACCGCCACCAGGTTTACGACGAACAGCACCACTGCCATGCTGAGGATGATTCCGAAATTCTTGTATAGCTTTTTGCCGATCGTCATGCCGTTCCTCCGGCCGCCTTTT
>JBEKJF010000076.1:0-15117 GCA_050011375.1 Candidatus Sulfotelmatobacter sp. | reverse complement strand
TCCCCACAACGCGTCGACGATGCCTCCGAGAAAAATCAGAAGCAGACTGGCGTGCACGATATACACCGCCATTTCAGAGAGGCGGTTGCGCTCGCCAAAAAGAGAGAAACTGTTCTGGCGCACGATGTGCTCCGGCTTGAATCCTTCTTTTTGCAGAACGCGCTCCGCGACGCTCAAAGCGGTTTCTTCATCCTTGATCGGAATGAGCGCGTGGCCGGGCAGCCCTTTGCGGAAGGCTTCATCCGGACTCTTGTAGGGACGCGAGAAAAATCTCCAGGCATTGGGGAAGCGCTGAATCGAAGCCGAAATGATGCTGAGGCTAACCAAGCTCAACAGCAATACAAACCACCAGGCGTGGAAGACATCGCTGAGCTTCAGTGCGTCGAGCAGGTGAAGCACTTGCGGCGAATAGGCGCGCTGCATTTCGTCGGCTTCGGTGGCGGGGCGCTGAAGAATCACTGTGCCTGCAGCCGAGAGTAGAACGACGAGGATCAGCAGGATGACGCCGGTCTTGATCGCGCCAAGCGTTTGCCAGAGTTTTCGAGGTACAGATTGGACGTGTGCCCCCATTGTGTTTCCCCTTCCCCGCTTCAGCAAAGCACGTTGTGCGCCATTAGGGAGAAAGTCGGGGAAGTGATTGAAATTCCAGAGAATAGGCCGGTTCAGTGAGAAATTCGGAACACGGCCTTTGAGCCAAATCACACAATGGAATGGAGTTGTACGGGAATTTGGCGCAGCAAGAGGAGCGGAAGGGTTTGTTAAAACGATCCCATTTCGGGATAACTTACGTCTTCAACGCATACTCTTCCTGTGACAATGTCACTCCCGCATGTGACTGAAATCACAGGGGAATCGAGGCGCGAAACGGCAAGACTGATCATCAGATTTGAAGTGGGTTGCGCTGGCGAATTTCCAGACTGCCGGAGTGTGCGGAAGCGAAGCATAGTTACTTTGGGTGATTTTGACCATTGCACTGTGGGATAAGCCCCCAAGTCGACGGAGCTTAAGGACAACGAACATCTTTCACGGGGTGGAACGCTGTCGCCAACTGATTGTGTCGCAATCTGTTACAAAGGAGGCCTAGAAATCAACAGCAGTCAAGAAGTAAGGCGAGGTGCGTGCATGAGCATCATGCAACCGGTATCTGAGGAGGCAGTGGTGGGTGTGGCATCGGGATTCATCAAATCGAAGTTCGGCAAATCGAAGTTCGGCACCAGCTTCAGGCTAAGCTTGTTCCTCGGTTTCCTGTTGCTGTTTGTTTTTGCCGGGCGGGTTTCCGCGAAGGAACATCCGGTGCCGCTCGACCCGAAGGCAGATCCCTCGACTTGCGTTGCCTGCCATGAAGACAAGACCAAGGGCAAGTCGGTGCACTCCGCGATTGCCATGGGCTGTACCAGTTGTCACGAGATCCGTACGGTCAGAAACGTGACCCACGTCAAGCTGATCACGACCACGTCCCATGGGCTGTGTCTCACGTGCCATGCAGATAAGAACGCCGATGACATCAAGGGGACGGTACATCCACCAGCGGTCCGTGACTGCGTGAAGTGCCACGACCCGCACACCTCCGATAACAAGAATCAGTTGTTAAAGCCCGAGTCGGGCGACAAGAAAGAGAATCTCTGCCTGAGTTGCCACACGACCGGCGAGAACGTTCCGGAGAAGGGCAGCCGTCACGCAGCGCTGGACATGGGTTGCGAAACCTGCCACATCACGCACAAGACTGGCGCAGAACCGACAACGGAAAATCACTTTCATTTGACGAAGGCTGCGCCTGCGCTGTGCGTGGATTGCCACGATACGAAAGATGCCGCCTTGCAGAAAGCGCACCAGAACCAGCCGTTTGGCAAGGCGAACTGCCTGCAGTGTCATGACCCGCATCAGTCCGCATCGCCGAAGCTGATGGCCAAGTTCACGCATCCGCCGTTTGCGGATAAGAGTTGCGACACCTGCCATGCACCGGCGAAAGATGGCAAAGTCGTTCTGACCCAGGCCAACGTCAAAGACCTTTGTGCTACGTGCCACTCCGACAAGGCGGAGCTGATCGAGAAGGCGAAGGTGCAGCATCCGGGAGCGGCGGGCGATTGCACCGACTGCCACAATCCGCATGCCAGCGCGTACCCGGGCTTGCCGAAGACGGACCCGGTCAACATTTGCCTGGGGTGCCACAGCGAAATCGCTGATCTGGAGAAGAAACGCATTCACCACCAGCCGGCGTTTGTGCAGGGTTGCGGAATTTGCCATATGGCGCACGGCGGCGACAACCAGCATCTGTTGCGGGTTGCCGACACGAACAAACTTTGCCTGGAATGCCACGGCCCCGATACGAAGCCTGCGAAGCTCGAGAGCGAGCATCTGGTGACGATTTTCGGCGGTGCCGTGAAGTTGCCGGATAACTACTTTGCGAAGGTGCCGATTCTGCCGTTGAAGTACAACCTGGGGCACCCGGTGGACCGGCATCCGATATCGAACGTGATGGAAGGGACTGATATCACCAAGGTTAAGTTGGCCATCAACTGCCTGACGTGCCATCAGCCGCATGCTTCGGCACAGCCGGGATTGTTGGCGAAAGATCAGAAGAATGATTCGTTGTTCTGTGCGAGCTGTCACAAGGATCTCCGAAAGTAAGGGGAGGGCGGCGCGATTGGGTGAATATTCGTGGGTGGGTACGAAGATGAGTGAGGGTAAAAAGATGATTTCACAACTAGGCAACACGTTTACGACGCGACGCAGAAGGCTGGCAACGGCGGCATTAGTAGCGCTGCTGACGGCCTCCTCTATTTTGGCTTTCGGGGATGACACCAAGAAGAAGAAAGACGAAGCGACGCCGCAGAAGAAGGTTTCGATCCTCGACGTGATCGATAAATCGAAGGTCGTGTGGCCGCAGCCGCCCATGATCGCGCGGGTGAAATACCTGGACTATTTCGCGGGCGAAAAGCTGCCTGACTTCAGCGCGCAGCAGGCAAAACCGAAGAGCAGTTGGATGGACCGGCTGGCCGGCACGAGCGCAGAAAAGACCGACAACCCCCTCAAGAACCATTTCTTTATGGGTGAGCCGCATGGACTGGCGGTTGATTCCAAGGGCAAACTCTATGTGGCTGACGGCAAGGTGGGCGCCATCTTTATTATTGATCCGGAAACCAAAGATACGGTGATGATCAAGAATGGCAAAGATGCAAATTTCGTTCTGATTAATGGTCTAGCGATTGATGACGCTGACCGGCTCTTTGTCTCCGACTCTCAGGCTCACCGGATTCTGGTTTTCAACAAAGATCACAAGGGCGAGGCCGCGATCACATCGGGTCTGGTTACTCCCGCGGGAATGGCGATCGATAACGAGAACCGGTTTCTCTATGTAGCCGATATCGGGCTTGACCAGGTGCTGGTGTTTGATGCGGACACGCTCGAGCCGATACGCAAGATTGGAACTGCGGATACAAAGCATCAGTCGAGCGCGTTGGGAGATTTTTCCAAGCCGACCAGCGTGGCCGTCGATTCCGACGGAAACGTCTATGTAGCCGACATGCTCAACTACCGGGTTGAGATTTTCGATGCCGATGGCAAGTTCATTCGCACGTTCGGAAAGCATGGCGATGGCCCCGGCTATTTCGCGATGCCCAAGGGAATCGCGGTGGATGGCGATGGCCATATTTGGGTTACGGACACGATGCAGAACCGGGTTCACCTGTTTACCCAGGATGGCGATCTGCTGATGTGGATGGGCAACAAGCAAGGCGTTCTGCCCGGCACGTTTTCCGGTCTGCAGGACATCTACTTTGACAGCAAGCTGAACCGGGTCTTCACCTCTGAGGTATATCCGGGGCGTGTGCAGATGTTCCGCTATGTGACGCAGGAGGAAGCGCAGAAGGAGCACGAAAAGCGCGAGGCGTTGAAGGCCGCGAACAAGACTCCGGATGTTAAGCCAGCGGCCAAGCCTCCGAAGGAAATTCCGGCGCCGTTCCCAACGCAGAAGCCGGCCGACACTGCCAAGCCGCCTGCCAATGATTTGAAGTGAGTTTGTAGAAACCTCCCTCTGAGGTTGTGGTGTGCAAAGGCTTAGCGAGTTTACTCGCTAAGCCTTTGCAACTGCGGTTAAGAAAAGTTGTCGTCCCGAGCGAAGCGAGGGATCTTGGTTTCCGCCCGCGCCACGAGTATTGCCCCTGCGGGCAAACACCAAGATCCCTCGCTTTGCTCGGGAAGACAATTTGCTCGGGATGTCAGATCGCTTTGCTCCAGATGACAAATCGCTCGGGACGACAAGTCCCTCCAGCGAGTTCCCACCAGCGAGTTCCCTCCCGCCCTGCCCTGGTTGCCGACTGTGCGGGAGTTTCCACAGGCTGCGGGTTACGTGGGGCTTTTCAACCAGTGAGTGAGTTGGAAAGCCCATTAAAAGCGTTACCTCAGGCACTGCTGGATTTTGCAACAGATTGGATTTCTCCAACAAACGGTCTGCATTCAGTTACTTAGGTAAACCGTGCCAGATGCACAGGGTCTGACCAAAAGGGGTGGGCAGCGTGCATAAACAATGTCCGAGTAGTCAATCTTAGAGGAGGCTTCACCAATGAAAAAGCTATTTTTAGTTCTGCTTATAGTGGTTATGGTCTCGGCCATGGGCATCGCCCAGGTTACACAAGCCGCACACGCCACATCATCCGGAGCACCCGGAGCCGTCGCACCCACGGTCGACGTCCTCGGCGCTCACCAAAACTACGGCCGCGGTTGTGCGGGCTGCCATGCTCCACACAGCGGCGCATGGGGCGAAGGCGGCAACAAGGTCAGCGGCACCGTCACCGATGCCTACACCGGTAGCAATGCACTGTTTGGGCAAGACATGGGACCTCTCTGGGGCCAGACGTTTGACTTCAGCGATGTTTCCAACACCCTCACCAACGGCAACGGCAGCGCCAACAAATATACGTTGGTAACCGCCGCCAACGGAAACCCGACAACCATGACTGCACAGCAATACTCCGATATGCGTGGCGTAGTAATGTGCCTGGCTTGCCATGACGGCGCAGTCGCCAAGGGCGCCATGATGCAGAACTGGGCCTTTGAAGAGCAGATCGGAGCCCTGCCGAGTTCTTACGGCACGGCCAAGATCCCGACCTTACTGGGCGCAGACGGCACGACCAACCTCGGCCTTTCGACCGACGGCGGAAACTACAACAACGACCACCCGATCGGCGAGAATGCGACGATCGCCGCAGTGCTGGGCGCCTACTATAACCCAACCACCGGCAATGGCTTGACCTACGTTGTCGCCAATGGCGCCATCACTTCGATCACGCCCGTCGGCTCGTATGTGAATTTTATCGCTTCCTACGGGGCGCCCGCCCTGATGAAGGGTGCGCACTCCTACGGAACCCCGGTCAACGCTTCTAACGTTCCCTACGTGGTTTGCACGACCTGCCACGACCAGCACTCGATGAACGTGTACTCCGTGGTGGGTGGTCAGAACACGATCGCCGGCAACGCTACCGGAACGTATGCGAAATACTTCTTCATCAACGGCCCCTACAACCCGAACACGGTGAACATCCCGTTGGGAACGGCCGCTTCCACAACCCAGTTCTGCCGCCAGTGCCACTTTGGCGAGTCGAACGAAGCCAACGGCGGCACGCTGCCGACGACTTTCTAACTTTGTAGATCGAATCGGGGAGGGGGATTTTCCCCTCCCCCTTTTTATTTGCTTTGAACTCTTAGTCAGGGTAATGGCGGTTGTGAGGGAGTAGGGATCTTTCGACTCCACATGGTCCTCGGCTTCGCCGATGACCATGTTCCGCTCAAAGCTTGCCCTGAGCCTGTCGAAGGGATGACAGCGTAGGTTTCCTTGGGTTATTTCACCAGATCGATAGCGGCAGAACGCCCATTGCGCACCTCCGCGACGCTGCAAAGATTCTTTCATCTGTCAGCCCGGTGGCCGCAACTCATTCCAGCTAAATAACTTGCAGGAACCCGGAAAGATTTTGGCAGGGCCGGCAGAAGGGCAAACGCCGTGCACAATACAGGGTGATTCTGGCAGGTGGGGTGTTCAGAAATTTGGAGATTGGGCGAGGAGTTTCCATGAAATACCGACTTCAGATGGCGGGGCTGGTCCTAGTTGTATGCGGAGCAGTAAGCGCAAGCGCACAACAGATGATGAGTTCACACGCTCCGACGACGGCAGCAACTGCTCCAGCAACAGCAGCAGCACCGGCTCCGAGCGCGAAGTATCCGGCGGCAGCCAAAGCGGTAAATTCCGGCGTTGACGCCTCGAGCCTGATGGTGACGGGCAAGGCCGTGGTGAAAGTGAATGACGCGGTGCTGACCGACCGCGACTTGTTGCGCGAAATGTTCGCGCTGTTCCCGTACGCGAAGCTGCATGGCGGCTTCCCGAAGAAAGAGGAACCGGAAATCAGGCAGGGCGCGCTGCAGATGATCGTATTCGAGGAGTTGGTGTACCAGGAGGCGCTGCGGCAGAAGCTGACGATTGCGCCAGCGCGAGTGACTCGCGAAGAGAAGAATTTCAAAAGCCAATTCCCCACCGAGGCGGAATTCAACCAGTATCTGAGCACGGAACAGGACGGATCAGAGGCGAAGCTGCGGCAGATGATCAAGCGCTCGCTGCTGATCGAGGCCATGCTGAAGCAGGAAGTGAACGACAAGGCCGGGGTCACGCTGACCGAGGCGCGAGCTTACTACCTGAAGAACACGAAGGCGTTCGAGCACGGCGAGACTTTCGCGCTGCAGACGATTTCGATTATTCCCGCGGAACAGGCGAGCGCCCAGGTGATTGCGGATGCGCGCAAACGCGCCGAAGGCATTCTTGAACAGGCCAAGGCAACCAAGAGCTATCAGCAGTTTGGGCTACTGGCGGAGAAAGTTTCGGAAGACGATTTTCGTGTGAATCTGGGCGACCGGCATGTGGTGAAGGGCGAGAATCTGCCGCCGGAAGTGGTGAAAGTTGCCGAGAAGATGAAGCCGGGCGAAGTGAGCGGGCTGATTCCGCTGGGCACGGCCTGGACGATTATTCGAGTGGGCGCGCATACGCCGCCGGGCAAGTCAACCTTCGCCGAGGTAAAAGCGAAGCTGATGGAGAATCTTCAGAAACAAAAATCCGAACAGCTGAGGGTGGGGCTGGACAAGCGGTTGCATGAGGGCGCGCAGATTCAGGAGCTGTAAAGACGTTGGCGGGAGGTCAGAGTTTCAGACTTTCGGCTGCGAATGGACGGCAAGGTTGGCACGCGAAAGTTTTAAGGGATGGGGCGGACGTGAACAGTCAGAGAAACAACGCGCGTGTGCTCGGTTGGCTGCTGGCATTCGGGGTGATGCTGGCGGGCCAGGGATGGGCTCAGATCGAGATCGGCAAGAACACGAGCATGAGCCTGAGCGGAGACGTGGGGTTCGGCTATAACGGAAGTAACGGCGACACGATAGGCTCAAGTCATAGCACGCTTTTTAGCGGCGATGCCGTCCTGCAAGGTTATTACTACAATCCCAGGTTTTTGAGCTACTACGTTGATCCTATCTACAATCGGTCGCAGGCGGATTCGGGGGAAGGCTCGCTTACCAATGCGTCCAACGTCAGCGCGGGAGTGAACCTGTTCAGCGGCAGCCACTTTCCCGGATCCATATCGTTCGGTGAAGGATTCAACACGAGCGGGACCTATGGGATAGGCGTGACCCCGGGGCTTGACACCACAGGCAAGTCGCACAGCTTCGGCATTGGGTGGGCAGAACTCATTCCGGGTGCGCCGCCTGTGAACATCCAGTATTCGCAGACGGCTTCGGAAAACTCGATTTTTGGCACCAGCCAGGACGATCACACGGACGCAAAAAATCTCAACGTCTTCAGCAACTACAAGCTCGCGGGCTGGTATATGGGAGCGCACCTGACCGATACCTGGACGAGTACGGAGTTGCCGGCGTTGATAACCGGCACTGATCAGGCCGTTACCGGGGACACGAATTCAAAGTCATTTTCCCTCAACGCAAACCACAAACTGCCGCTGCGGGGCTCATTTGGAGCGAGCTACGGATGGTCTGATTTCACTGGTAATGAGAACGGTTCCAGCTATTCCGGTGGTAACCAGACGTTGAGCGCGAGCGCCGCCTTTGCGCCCACAGACAGGTTCACGTCATCGTTCCAGGCTAACTACGACAGCAGTCTCGCAGGGTCCATCGAACAGCAACTCATCGGCGTGGGCGCGGTTACTCCGCAGGTTGATCTGGGCAAAAGTAGCTACTCGATTTCCCTCAACAACTCCGACAATGTGGTGATTACTAAGAGCCTGTCGGCCGGGTTCAATGTGGGCCACGTCGAGCAAGTGGTGTACGGCGAAACCGTCTCAGCAACCCACTTTAGCGCGATCATCGACTACCGGTTTCTGAAGCCGCTTTGGGGTACGGTCGTGGTCTATGCCGGGTTAAACGACGAGGCGACAGAAGCGGGGAACACGGGAGCGGGTCTGATTGCGGGAGTGAACTTCACCAAACAATGGAGCAATTTCGAGCTGGACGGAAGCTTCGGCTATTCGCAGGATACGCAGACGGTGCTGGCCACGGAGGTGACGTCCAATTATTCCTACCTGGCAAAAGCGCAGCGCCGCCTGGGCCGCCGGGTGCGGTGGTTGACTACATTTAACGGTTTCCACACCGGGTTGGGCGAGGCGGAGGGTTCGAGCGCCCATGCGGAATCCTACGGAACCCAGCTCGTGTACAAGATGTATAACGTGGGAGCGACTTACGGTCACACTTCGGGTACGGTGCTGCTGACGGCGAATGGGTTGGTGGCGGCGCCGGGGACGCTTGCGCCGGTGCTGACGGCCAATGGGTCGCTGCTGGATACCGGCTCCTCTTACTCATTCAGCTTTACGACCAACCCGATACGCCGGCTTTCGTTCAGCACCAGCTACATGAGAACGCTCAATGACAGCCTGGCTGGGGCGGCTGGGGCGGCCAACTCGAACAGCGCGTCGAAAGTTTTTCTGATGTTTACCACGTACCAGTTCCGGAAGATGGTTTTTACGGCGGGGTATACTGACTTGAACCAGTTTGTCAGCGCATCTGGGCTGCCGCCCGCCAGCTACACGAATTTTTACGTCGGAATCCAACGATGGTTCAAGGCCTTCTAGTGCGATCCGATGCGGGGAATTGGGTCGGATTGTGTCTTTGCATGGTGCTGGCCGTTGGTGTGGCCGTGCCGGCGTATGCGGAAGACGCCAAGGCGGAGAAAAATGAGCCGACTCCGGGACCCGAGTTGTTGCTCCAAGGCGGGCGCAAGCTGGCTTTTGTGCGCACCTTTACCACGGACCGCGACGTTTCGCCGAAGCGGAGCTTCTTCAAAAAGGTGATCGACGTGGTGGCGGGAGCGCCGGACCGGCATCAGACGATCCGTCCCTATGGAATTGCCGTGGACTCGCGCGGGCGGGCGATTGTGACGGACCCGGGGGCGATGGGCATCCACATCTTTGATTTTCGCGACCACAAATATAAATTCATCGCGCGCAATGACAAAGATGAGAACTCGATGAAGTCTCCGCAGTGCGTTGCCGTGGATGCGCAAGACAACTTTTATGTGACGGACTCGGAAACTGGGAGGATTTTTGTTTTCGAGCCAGGAGGGAAGTTCAAGCGCATCATCGGCAATCTGAAAGGCGGAGAAGGTTTTTTCAAGCGGCCCACGGGGATTGCGGTGGATTCGGCGGCGCAGAGGATCTACGTCACAGACACGTTGCGGAACAAGGTTTACGTTTTGGATATGCAGGGAAGCGTGATGCAGATGATCGGCAAGACGGGAACAGGAAACGGGGAATTCAATTTTCCGACGGAGATTGTTTTGCACGGGCAGGATCTGGCAGTGGTGGACACGATGAATTTCCGCGTGCAGGTGTTTGATCGCGGCGGGACCTTCAAGTACGCCATAGGCAACGTCGGCGACGGAGAAGATTTCGGAAGCTTCTTTCGTCCGAAGGGAATCGGGTTCGACAGCGAAGGACACCTGTACGTGGTGGATGCCGCATGGAGCAGAGTGCAGGTATTCGATCAACTCGGTGAGTTGCTTTATTACTTTGGGACACGAGGAGAAAAACCGGGAGCGTTCAACCTGCCTTCCGGCATGTTCATCGATCGGAACGACAGCGTGTACATCGCGGATTCTTACAATAGCCGCATACAAGAGTTTCAGTATTACGGGAAAAGAGAACAGGGCGGGGGCCAGTGAGAAATGAAGTGGCGGCTAGTATTCGCGGCTCTGCTCTGCATGACCGGTAGCCTGCCAGGGCAATTCAGCGGCGATGTGCTGGGAGCGCATGATATGGGTCCCGGCGGAACATCGCCGGTGAAGGGTGGGCTGCCACCTTGTCAGTTTTGCCACGCGCCTCACTCGGGAAACAGCAAGGGGCCGTTGTGGGCCCAGACGTATTCAACGCAGACTTACAATCTTTACCGCAGCACCACCGATCCCACTCAGACGATGGAACAGCCCCCGATCGGCGCGCCCAGCAGCTTGTGCCTGAGTTGCCACGATGGAACGATCGCTCCGGGGCAGACCGTGCCTTACGGCAAGACCCAGATGCAGGGAACCATGAGTGCGAGCGATATTCTTGGGACGAGCCTGCAGAACTCGCATCCATTCAGCTTCAATAAGCTAAAGGATCAGGCCGACCTGGTGGCAAGTTTGATATCGAAGGGGCAAACTCAGGATCCGCTGCAGAAGGTGACGCTGATCAACGGGAACGTTGAATGTGAGAGCTGCCACAATCCGCATGTTCAAAACGGCGACGCGATTTCTCTGAACTTCCTGGTGAGAAACAGTGCTGGAGGCGCAATGTGCCTATCGTGTCACGGAACTTCTCCGCGCACAGTGAACGCCCGGACCAACCCGTTGATGTCGTGGCCGAATGGCGTGCACGCGACTATTTCCAACGCGATTCTGCCGGCCGCGAATGTTGGGCCCTACGCTACTGTGGCTCAGAATGCATGCACCAGTTGTCATGTGGAGCACAATGCGAATGGTCCGGCACGACTGTTGCGCGGTGCAACCCCCGCGCCCGCCAACATGGACTCTTACACTGAGAGCTGCATAACTTGCCATAACGGCAACAAAAATATCTCTCCGAGCGTCGCTAACGTTTATGCGGAGTTTTCAAAGTACTCCTATCATCCGTATCCTTCAGGGAATAACACGCACGATACCGCCGAGGGGATTCTTCTGAATAACAATCGCCATGCCACTTGTGCTGACTGCCACAACGCGCATGGAGCACGGCAAGTGACTACATTCGCGCCTCCGCCGTTAGTTCGTCCGTCTCAGACTGCGGCTAACGGAATTTCTGCCAGCGATGGAATTACGATTGTCTCCGCGGTGGTGAACCAGTATGAGAACTGCCTGCGTTGCCACGGGACTTCTACCGGGAAGCCGACGACATCGAAGTTCGGATATCGCCCGGTATGGTACATTTCAAACCCGGCTGACCCCAGTAACGTCATTGCGCAGTTTGCTGCGACGGCATCCTCAAGCCATCCGGTAACGCACACTAGTTCCTCGACTTACCCTCAGCCCAGTTTGCTGCCTTACATGTCGCAACTGAACGGAACGAGTCAGGGACGGCAAATGGGGGTTCAGATTTTCTGCACGGATTGTCACAACAGTGATGACAACCGCGAATTCGGCGGGCTGGGTCCGAGCGGCCCGCACGGATCGAAATGGCCCCACATCTTGGAGCGACGTTACGAATTCAGCCAGGCGCCGGGTCCCGGGCAACGCATCACCAACCTTTTTCCAAATCCGGATCTCACGGTGAATGGGCCTTACGCGATGTGCGGCAAATGCCATGATCTTCCCGGCAACATCGTCAAGAACACAAGCTGGTCGCAGCATTCCGTTCACATCAATTCTGGTTTTGCGTGTTCTACTTGTCACACGGCGCACGGAATCGCAGGCAGAAATGGGACGGTGAGCGGTGACCGGCTCGTTAACTTCGACTTGAATGTTGTTGCTCCGAACGGCGGGATGCCTATTTCTTACAATGGCAACACTGGAACCTGTGCGTTGGTCTGCCATGCGGTGGCACACAACGCAAACGGCACCGTCGGTGCGTTCGCCCCCGCAGCGCCGCATAGTGGTAGTCCAAAGTAGTGCGGGTGGGAAATATTAAAGGGCTAGGTCCTGCCCTTGCCCGGCCGGCGCATCTCCGCGGCTGAGGCAAACCTTGATTCGATGTTTTTCCACGCTGGCGAAGGGATCGAACCACGCTCGAAAACTTGCCTGTTTCGCGTGAAGATATGAAAGACCACCATCAAACTCTCAACCTTCGACGCGCAAGATCGGCACTTTCCATTCTGGCGCTGGTGTACGCTTTTGCCGCTGGCTTACGAACTCTTGGGGATTTCGATCTCGGATGGCAGTTGGCAACCGGACGTTGGATTGTGCAACACGGACGAATACCGTTCACGGATGTTTTTTCATATACCGCAGCGGGCACGGAGTGGATTTATCCATTTCTATCGCAACTTGTGCTTTATTTGTCATACGCAATCGGTGGGTATTACTTTTTGTCGTGGCTGGGAGCGGCAGCTTGTGTGGGGACGGTCGCACTTCTGCTGCATCGTTCTTCCACGGCAGGTGTGATCCTGACTATCGTGTCGGTTCCCCTCATCGCCGCGTGCACGCCGCCGCGCGCTGAAATGTTTACGGCAGTCCTCTTCGTGGCATACGTATCCCTCTTATGGCACTATCACCGATCGGGAGAAGCACCGCTCTGGTTGCTTCCCGTCCTGATGTGCCTATGGGTGAACTTGCACTTAGGATTCATCGCGGGTCTGGCAATGTGCGGCGCATACGTCTTGCTTGAACTCGAGGATACGATTGCGCCTTCGCGTAGACCTGGTGCCTTGCTTCGATTGAAAAAGGCAGGGCCGTGGCTGCTTGCCACGCTCGCAGTCACATTCGTCAACCCATGGGGTTGGCGAATTTATGTAGCAATAGAAAGACAGCGCAGCATCGTTCAAACCCATAGTTTATGGATTTCAGAATGGCAAGGATTGCGACTCACTCCTGCCGCATTCGCAAAAGTACTCGCGTGGCGCGACCCTGACAGCGCCGTTTTTTGGCTGATGATCGCCGCGTCCGTCGCCGTCCTGTGTGCATTAGCGAAGCGCAAATTCGTGCCAGCATTGCTGTTGGCGGGTGCCATCTATCTCGTGATCCACGCTGTGCGGATGGAAGCGTGTTTCGCAACCATCACTGTCGTGATTGGCGGAACGTTTTTATCGGAAACTACAAGTACAGTTCGTAAACAAATTGCGAGCCGTTATGAAATATCCTCAAGACATTTAGCGTTCGCTGCAATCGCATCAATTTTGCTAATCACAAGCGTCGTTGGTTTCAGGGGTCATGACCTGGTTACGAATCGAGTGTATCTGAGCGCTCCCTTTGCATTTTCTATTTTTGGAGCCGGGCAATCTCCGTGGGCGCCTGAAGGGGCGGCGGCATTTGTATTGAAAGAACAACTTCCTCGCAATTTGTTCCATGACTTCAATTCGGGAGGGTTCGTAGTGTGGAACCTCTCGCCCGCATACCCCGACTATATTGATGGCCGTTCCGTTCCTTTCGGCGGCTCGCTGCTGATGCGCAATTCGAGCCTGTTAGAGCAATCCCTGGATTCGGAGGCATGGCGCAGTGAAGCCGATACAAGAGGAATCAACACCATGCTTTTATCGATGGACTTCGAGGCGGGAAACGCACTGCGGAGCCTGGGCAGCTATTGCGATGCGCGGCAGTGGCGCCCGGTTTTTCTTGATGCGTTCGGAGCGGTTTTCTTGCGTGTCGTGCCGGCGACGACCGATCTTGTTCATCGACTTCAGATCGACTGCAAAACTGTGCAATTTGCGGATCCACCGCCGACGGCTTCAACCGCCAAGCAATTTCGATATCTGTTGAATGCCGGAACGATTCTTGTCGTCGTGGATCGAAATGCCGAAGCCATAGAACGTTTGGAAAAGGCGGAGCGCATCTTTGCAGAGAATGCATTCTTGCACTATGCAAAAGGAGTCGCCCTGGGGAATATGGGATTTCCCGAAGACTCTGAGCGCGAGTTCCTCATTTCGACAAAGCTCGGTTCAACCGATGATGCTCCAGTCGCACTTGCGAGAATGTACGATCATGACGGCCGCTATGCGGAGGAGGCGCAGGTTCTGAAAAGCGCAGCCGACCGCGCCAGCAGACCCCATTGGTTGTATCTGATGCTGGGCAAGGTCGAGCTTAAACTCGGACATGCAGACCTTGCGCTGGCCGCATTTCAGAAGGCAGAAAAAGAAAGTCCGTTCCGCGGAGAAGCCTATTCACTCGGAACGGAATTCCGGTCACAGGTCGAGGCGGGAAAACAGCGCGCCATGGAGAGTACGTCGAAGAAGTGATCGTCCTTCTGAAAGTGAAGGCCCGACTCCGCGCACGGCTGAAGAGGGAGAAGCAGTCATCGGGTCGCTTTCATCTGCATCACGCGGAAGGTGTCCGCATTTACTGTAATGGCTTCGCCGGTGTTCCCGGTTTTACCCCCGAATGCTTCTTGGCCTGCGCCATCAATTCCAGAACCTTAGTTTTCCCTTCATAGTTCGGATTTGTATCCAGCAATTTCTGCCAAGTGGCCACAGCTTTGTCGATATCCATCTTGCCTTGCCACTGGACAATGCCGAGGTTGAACAGCGTGTTGGGTTTATTGGGTTCGTAGGAGAGCGACTTTTGAAATTCCACGATCGCGGAATCGGCGTCGCCGTTATACCAATACGCGGTCGCCATGTCAGTGCGAACCGCGGCATTGGCCGGCTCTGCCTTCAGCACGCGCTGGTAATAATCGATCGCCGCAGGGTAAAGCTGGGTATCGTAGTAGACATTCCCGACGTTTGCCAGAAGGCCTGCATTGTTCGGGTCGGCTTTGAGTTTGTCGAGCAATGGCGCGGCTTGCGTGTCCGCCATTTTCTGCATCTGCGCCGGAGTCGGCGCCTGCGCTGGCTGGTCTCCCATTGCAGGAGCCGCGGCCGACGCTGTCGTGGTCTCTGCGGCAGCGGTTGCTGGGCTCTGCGATCCGCGGATGAACCAGCCGCCCGCAATTCCAACCAGCAAGCAGATAACTGCCAACA
>JBEKJF010000075.1:0-15129 GCA_050011375.1 Candidatus Sulfotelmatobacter sp. | reverse complement strand
CGAACAGAAAAGATTCCTGCAAAACAACTCCGAGACGCGTGCGGTAGGAATCGAGGCGGACCGTGCTCAGGTCCGTACCATCCACCAGGATTTCACCTTTAGTCGGCACATAGAAAGCCGAGATCAGGCCGATGGTTGTAGATTTTCCGGACCCAGACGATCCCACTAACGCTGTAACGGTGCCAGGTTCAGCTTTGAACGAAATATCGCGCAGCACATCGTGAATTCCGTCGTAGCTGAAACTCACGTCATCGAACTCGATCCGTCCAATGATGTCCGGCAGAGGCACGCATCGCTTGGGATCCTGATCTTCCGGACGCTCGCGCATAATTTCCTGCGTTCGCTCGAGACCCGCCAAGGCCTCGGTGAGCTGAGTGCCAATGGAAACTACCTGCATGATCGGAGCAACCAGAAAGACCAGAAGGAAGTTGTAAGAAAAATAGCCGCCTGGCGTCAGGCTCTTCGCTAACATCTGGTGTCCGCCGACGTACATGGTCGCCGCGCCTACCACTCCCATCAATACACTTGCCGAGAGGCTCATGAGCGAGGTGGCCGTGAGCGTTCGCATCACGTTGTCGAGCAGACGCCGCACGCCGATGGCGAAGATTTTCTCTTCTCGTGCCTCGGCGTGGTATCCCTTGATCACCCGAACACCGCCCAGCGATTCGGTGAGGCGGCCTGTTACCTCTGCGTTGATCTTGCCGCGTTCGCGGAAAATTGGCCGGATCGTCTTGAAGGCCCAGCTCAGTGCAGCGGCAAAGCAACTCAAAGATCCGACGGCAACTAAGGTCAGCGGCACACTCGTGCGGAGCAGGAGCACAAGCGCGATGCCTGCCGCGACCAGCCCTCCGGCAAAATCCACCAGCCCGGTGCCCAGTAAATTTCGAACGCCTTCTACGTCAGACATGATGCGCGAGACTAGCGCTCCGGTCTTGTTGGCATCATAAAAAGCCACCGGCAAGTGGGAAATGTGCGTCTGCACTTGCTGGCGGAGGTCCGTAATCAACCGCTGCGCCGCTTTTGACAATAACTGCGTAAGGGAAAAAGAAGTTACGCCCTGGATAAAAGTAGCCAATAAAACCGCGAGCACGAGCGGCTTGAGTAACGCTGTTTGCCCTTTGCCAACGACATCGTCGATCAAGAACTTCGAAGAGTACGGCAGCACAAATTGCGCGAGCCGGTTAACCAGCATCAACAGAAACCCCAGTGCGAGCAGCCAGCGCCGCGGCCGCATCAGCTTCCAAACTTCAGGCAGGATGGCGCGGAGTCTCTCGACTTTGGGGGTCTTCTGGGGTGTTTTGGGATCAGTACTCAATCTGTAATTAGACTCCGTCAGAGCTCGAGTCGCTTCATTATTACTGCATTGTGACACGCGCGAGCCCGCCGTTGTATCCTCGGGGCGTGCCACGTCCGCCTTCGCCGGAGCGCTCTCCCACCCTGGGCCTTTTGCTCGGGCTGTTCGTCACGCTCGCGGCCGTCGTGGCCTACTCCGCTTACATCACCTGGCAAGTCGCGGGCTTGCGCAAGCTTCAAGCCGAACTGATCGACCGCAATCGCAAAGATTCGCTGCAATTGCTGCGCATCCAGAACGATCTGAACCTGCTCGCGGTCGCCATGCGCGACATGCTCGATAACGACGAACCGTATCCACTGACAGCATGGTCGGCACAATTTCAGCGCATTCGCACTGACCTGGATGACGCCATGCGGCTTGAATCCACATTGGCGCCGGCTGGACGGACGAGCGAACAGAGCGCCTCGCTAAGCACTTCCCTCGCTCAGTTCTGGGACGCGGTCGACCGCGTGTTTGCGCTGGCTGCCGATGGCAAAGACAAAGATAAAGAGGCAAGGGAACAGATCCAGCTTTCGCTGCAGGCGCGGCAGGCGGCCTTGAGCACGACCGTGGCTCGCCTGCTGGTGCAGAACAGCGAGAACGAAGAGCAGGCTGCGCAGCGCATTGTGCAGATATATGATCGAGTGCAGCGGGAAGTGTATCTATTTCTGGCTGCAACATTGGCCGCGATCCTGCTGACCGGATTTTCCATGATCCGGTGGAACCGGCGGTTGTTTGCGCACATGGCCGAGCTTTCGGATCGGCGCAGTGAGCTGGCGCAAAAACTGATTGCCACGCAGGAGTCGACGCTGCGTTACATCTCGCGCGAATTGCACGATGAATTTGGGCAGATTCTTACGGCAATGGGGTCGATGCTCGGGCGCGCCGGAACGCATGCTCCGGAAGGTTCAGCTTTGCGCACCGACTTGAAGGAAGTCCAGCAAATCGCGCAGGACACGCTCGACCGCGTCCGCAGCCTGTCGCAGGCGCTGCATCCGGTAATGCTCGATGAGGTTGGTTTGGAAGCTACACTGGACTGGTACATCCCGACCGTGGAAAGACAGACCCGAATTGCCATATCCTATGAAAAGCAGGGCGCGCCTTTTGCGATTGACGGCAGCGCGTCGGTGCAGATTTATCGCATCGTGCAGGAAGCGTTAAATAATGTGGCGCGGCACTCTGGCACTAAGCAGGCATGGGTGAGATTGCGTTTTCTGCCGGCGGCGCTTGAATTGGACGTAGAAGATCACGGCGTGGGCTTCAGCGGACGGCCTGCGAAACTTGGCATCGGACTGGTCGCGATGCGCGAACGCTCGGAATTAATGGGAGGTCGAATTGTTTTTTTGAATCCCGCCGCGGGTGGCACGTTGTTGCACTTGACAGTGCCTCGCGAAAGAGTCGAGTCCCGGGAGAAAGATCAAAGATAAACATCTGCAAAAGTTCAACATGAATATGAATATGACAAAAAAGATTACGGTCTTGCTCGTAGATGATCATGGCCTGGTGCGGCGAGGTTTCCGGCGCATGCTGGAAGATGAGCCGGATATGGATGTCGTGGGCGAAGCCGGCGACGGCGGAGAGGCCGTCAAACTGGCTCGCGAGTTGAAGCCCAGAGTCGTGGTCATGGACTGCGCTTTGCCTACGATGAATGGCCTGGATGCGACTCGACAAATTCTTGCAGACTCGCCCGAGACTGCCGTCCTCATGCTCAGCATGCACTCGGAAAACACCTGGGTACGGCAAGCCATCGATGCCGGGGCAAAGGGCTACGTTCTGAAGAATGCGATGAACCTGGAACTGGGACCAGCCGTAAGGCGCGTCGCCAGCGGAGAAACAATTTTTGATCCGCAGGTCGAACAAGAATCGGTGCTGAAAGGCGAGCGCAGCAGTGGGCTGACGCCACGCGAACTTGAAGTCCTGCAGATGATCGTCGATGGCAAGTCCAACAAAGAAATTGCCACAGCGCTCGACCTCAGCGCCAACACGATTGCAGTGCATCGCGCCAACATCATGAACGCACTCGACATTCACAAGACAGCGGAGCTTGTCGTGTATGCGATTCGCTCCGGATTGGTCTCGGTGCCGTGAATCGTCGATTCTTTCTGCAGGGCGTGGCGGGGCTGGCGTCGTTATCACGGTTGCCGATGCTGCGTGCTTTGGGCGCGGCAACCGTACCAAACACTTCGCCTGGCTTTAAGTTTGTTGACGTGACCTCGAGCGCGGGCATTCAGTTTCAGCACAACAGTGGCGCCTTTGGCGGGAAATTTCTGCCTGAGACTTTGGGATCTGGGTGTGCATTTCTCGACTATGATCGCGACGGCTGGCAGGACATTCTTCTGATTAATGGAATGGATTGGCCTGGCCACAAGCAGCGCCGCTCCACGTTACGGCTTTACCGTAATAACGGAAATGGAAGTTTTACCGACGTAACTTCACGCGCCGGGCTCGACGTGGAAATGTACGGCATGGGCGTGGCCGTCGGCGATTATGACAACGATGGGTTCCCGGATATTCTCGTGACCTGTGTGGGGCAGAATCGTTTATTTCACAATACCGGTAAGGGAACATTCGTCGACGTGACCAACTCCAGCGGATTGGGAAAACGGTTAGGGTTCAGCACCTCCGCTCTTTGGTTCGATTATGATCGCGATGGGCTGCTCGATCTTTTTGTCTGCAACTATGTGAAGTGGTCGCCGGAGCACGATGTTTTCTGCAGTCTCGACGGCAAGCACAAGTCTTATTGCACACCGGAGGCATATCGCGGCGAAACTTGCTGGCTGTTTCACAATCGCGGCAACGGCACGTTCGAAGACGTTACTGCGGCCAGCGGCATTTTCGACAGCAGTTCAAAATCTCTTGGCGTCGCGATGCTCGATCAAGACCAGAGCGGATGGGGTGATCTTCTCGTTGCAAACGATACTCAACCGAACAAGCTGTATCGAAACCAGCGCAACGGTACTTTTAAAGATGCAGCTGTCGAAGCTGGATTGGCTTTCAGCAGCGAGGGCAAGGCGCGGGCCGGCATGGGCGTGGACGTGGCTGACTTTACGAACTCCGGGCATTCCGGCGTGGCCATAACAAATTTTGATAACGAAATGACAGGTCTCTACCAGTTCAGTGGGAAAGCTTTCGAAGATGTCGCAGCGCAGACGGGCGTGGGCGTGGCCTCGAAGAACAGTCTGGGGTTTGGATGTGTTTTTCTCGACGCGAATCTCGATGGCTGGCTCGATCTTGCCGTGGCCAATGGCCACATCGACGAAACCGTTCGAAGCATACGCGGCAATGTGGGATATGCGCAGCCGCCGCAGTTATTTCTGAATGATGGGAAGGGAAGATTTCGCGACGTGGCGGCCGAAGCTGGCGGCGGATTCGAGTCGCCGAAGGTTGGCCGCGGACTGGCTTATGCCGACTTTGATCGCGACGGCGATGTCGATCTGCTGTTGACTACGAATAATGGTTCCGCTTATCTCTATCGGAATGACCAGCTCGCGGGAAATCGCAGCATTCGTTTTCGGCTGGTGGGCACGAAGTCGAACCGCGACGGGATCGGCGCAACGGTCCGCGTCGTCTCCGGCGGCTTGAGCCAGTCGCGCATGGTGAAGAGTGGATCGAGTTATTTGTCGCAATCGGAACTGCCGCTTACTTTTGGATTGGAGAAGCGCGACCGTGTGGAGAGCGTGGTTATCGCGTGGCCGAGCGGAAGAATTGAAGAGTTCAAGAATCTGGCCGCTGGACGATGCTACGAATGCACCGAGGGCAAGGGGATTTCGCCGCAGGATGGATATTGAGCGCGCCGGCAGCGGTGCGGTTTCGCTTACGCGTGAGGCCGGTTAAGCGGGAGATCCTTCGCTCCGCCTGAAAATCGGCTGCGCTCAGGATGACGCCATCGAGTGAAGACGCCATTAGAAATTCAAACTGAGCCACTACCGCGCGGTGGCACGAATTGACTCGCTCGTTGCTCGGGGCTAGACTTTCGTCCCGGCTGCATTTTTAACCAGCAATCCGACGTAAGCTGATCTTACGTATATCGATATAAGGAAGAGACCTAGCGTTGTCGAGGCCGCAACCACAAGGCATTTCGGATCTCGCCCTGGTCACGGGGCTGAAGTCCAGCGACCAGGGGGCGATGGCGGAGTTGTATGACCGCTATTCGGCGGTAGTGTATGCGGTCGCGCTGCGAGTGCTTGGCGATACTGGGGCGGCTGAGGACGTGTTGCAGGAAGTGTTCCTGCAACTGTGGCGTAAGCCGAGCGCTTTCGATGCGGCGCGCGGTAGTCTGGCAAGCTGGCTGGCGGTGATCACGCGGAACCGCGCAATTGACTTCCTCAGAAAACGGCGACCGGAAACGGACATTGAGGATGTCGTGTTGTCGGTGGCGCCGGACTTGGCAGGAGAAGCGGAGTTGGCACGGGCGGCTGAAAAAGTGCGGGGCGTAATGGGAAGCATGGTTCCGGCACAGCGGAGCGCACTCGAAATGGCTTATTGGGAAGGTATGAGCCATTCGGAGATCGCCGACAAGACGGGAGAGCCGCTGGGGACGATTAAGACGCGGATTCGATCGGGGTTGATCGTACTCAGAAAGGCGTTTCAGAGTTGAATTAAAGGCGGAGCTGCGCTCCGCGGACGGCCCCTTCGGCTTCGCTCAGGGCAGGCGAGGGTGGTTGTCCTACATTTTGTTGTGAGTGAGTCAGGAAGTGGCGTGAACGAGGAAATGAGCGAGCACGAACGATACGCGGAGGATCTTGCTTTATACGCGCTGGACGCGCTAGAGGGAGAGGATCGCGCGCGCGTGGATGAGCATCTGGCGGAGTGTGCGGCGTGCCGGCGCGAATTGGAGCAGTTGCGCGGCGATACGGCTCTGCTGGCGCTTTCGACGACGGGGCCGCGGCCTCCGCAGCGGGCGCGGCAGAGATTGCTGGATGCGGTGGCGCGGGAGCCGCTGCGGCCAAGTTTGGTGGAGACTCCGACGCGCCGTTCGTGGTGGGGATGGCTGGGATGGGCAGCTACCGCGGCGGTCGTGATTTTTGCGGCTTCGCTCTGGCGGGAGAACTCTGGGTTGAAAGACACTTTGGCGTCGGCGAATTCGCAAGCGGCGAAGAGCACGCGCGAGATGGAAGAGTTGCGGAGGATTGCGGCGCCGATCCTGGAGCCGGAGGCGCAGCGCGTGACGCTGGTCGCGGCAAAGACTCCGCCGCAGCCGCAGGGTAAAGTATTTTATTTGCGGAATCGCAACAGCCTGGTTTTGCTGGCGAATAATCTCGCGCCGCTGCCAGCGCAGAAGGCTTATGAGTTGTGGTTGATCCCGACTAGCGGCGCTCCAATTCCGGCTGGAGTGTTCAAACCTGATGCGCATGGGAGCGCGAGTGTGGTGAATCCTCCGCTGCCGGAGGGGGCTGAGGCTAAGGCCTTTGCGATTACCGTGGAGAACGAAGCAGGCGCGACTACGCCGACGATGCCGATTGTGATGATCGGTGCGGGCGAGTAGGAATGGTGGGCGCGCCGCAGTGAGAAAAGTCTTTACCCGCAAAGGGCGCGAAGGATTCCGCGAGGGACGCGAAGACGAACACATCAAGGGCGCATCGCTGCTCTGAAGCGATGCGCCCTTGTCTTCTTCTAGCAGGCTGCTGAAAAACTCTTTCGCCGCGACGAAAACGACCACTGGGGCTAAAGCCCGGGCTGATTCTAGGCCGCTTACGCGGCGCTGAAGCGCCGCTCTTCCACGGCTGCGCGTGCATTCGTGAGTTTTTCAGCAGCCTGCTAGATCAACATTTCCTGGTTACAACTCAACATTTCCGAGTTCGAACTACGAGCTAGTTTTCCGAGACCTTGGTGGCCTTGGGAAGAGTTGCGTGTTCTTTTCTGTAGGCGCGTGCGATGTCGCCAAGCGGAGTGTGGTACATGGGCGACGCGAGTTCTGCCAAAGGTACCTCACCCTTTGCGTAGCTGATCGTGCCGCTGCTGAGCAGGCTGGATTCCGTCCCCATGGCGTGCTCGGAGGCATGCTGAGGACGATCGTCGGGCATCTGAATGGGCTGCGGGTTGTTGCTTTGGACGGAAGCGGTTTGTCCGAAAGCGGCCGCGGTGCCGCACAGAAAACAGAGAGCAAAAATTGTGCTTTTCATAGGGTTGATCCTGTCCGGGGGAAATTGCCTGATAGCGTGAAAGAGCTTGGAATGCCGCAATGGCGCGGCTTCCGGGATGGTAAAGGCAATCCGCATACCAAACCGGAGCGGATGGGATTCGAGTTAGAGGGCGCTGACCAGGGTTAGTGGCAAAGATTTGCACATACATGGAAGATTGAGGCCGCAGGCGGAGCCGAAGCTCTCAACCACAAATATCGTGAAAAAACGCCGCTGAAGATGCTGAGAAGAACTATATTGCTATCACCCTGACATATACTGCCCACTTTGATGATGCGAAATCTCATTCAAGCCGCTTTTCGATCCACCGTCATTTTGGCCGTTCTGGCGGTCCTGCTGCCGATTGCGTTGTGGGCACAGACCGATTGCGAAGCGGGCAACGGGCCGCTGGATTCTGCCCCACCGAAGACGACGAGCGTGCCGGAGGCGATTCAGAAGTTAGGCGCGGCCGAAGCGACTGCGAAGGAAGCCCGTCTTCATTACACCTACAAACAGGATGTGCTGATGCAGACGGTCGTGGGTAAAGACGTGACCGGGGAGTTTCACGAGGTGACGAATGTTTCCTACGATGCGAAAGGCAGGCGTCAGGAGGAAGTGACTTTCGCGGCGCAGAACACGTTGCGGGGTCTTCAACTGACTGAGCAGGACATGGACGACATTCGCATATTCATGCCGCTGATGTTAACCAAAGAGGATTTGCCGCTATACAACCTGACTTATGCGGGCCAGCAGCATGTCGACGACCTGGATACCTACCAGTTTCGCGTTGCGCCGAAGAAGAGAGACGAGAAGGGCAAGCGATATTTTGAAGGGCGAATCTGGGTGGACGCACAGGATTTTCAGATCGTGAAAGTGTGCGGCAAGAGCGGTCCGGAAAAAGTACAGGTGAAAAAGCACGAGCAGTCGGACGTGCATCCTACGTTCGTGACTTATTGCCAACAAGTGGACGGCCGCTACTGGTTTCCGGCGTACACGCGTTCGGATGACACACTGCACTTTAAGGCGAGATCTGTGAAGGTAAAAGAGGTCATTAAATACAGTGGTTACAAACGGGCGCAATGATTAAGATGGCGTTCGAGCGGATGCTAAAATCTCCCGCCTATTCCAAGCAGCAGATCTCTCGTTGCTGAAGCGCTGCTTCACGAAACGATGACGGCATAAATGCTGTCCATTCTCGGACACTTGCGTCCAGTTTCGGATAAAACACCCTCTCCTCGTATTTGCACTTTCTGCAGTATCCACCAGTGTTTATAAATAGTTACGGTGCGAAGGACGACGGCCTCTTAGTTGCCGATGTTGCAATCGTATGGATATCGCTCGACCAGAGCTCAAGGCGCAGAAGCGGCGTCGGCAGGCAATCATCGGGACTGTGGTGGTTATCGCTGTGGCCGCCGTCTCGGTGGCAGTCATGCGGCTTAAGCCTGCGGCGCCGACGGTAGAGCGTGGAACTGTCTGGACCGACACGGTGAAGCGTGGTCCGATGTTGCGGCAGGTCCGCGGGCTGGGGTCGCTGGTGCCTAGCCAGGAATCCGTGCGCCAGATTCCGGCGGAGACTGAAGCCACGGTTGTCCGCATTCAATTGCTGCCGGGCTCGCAGGTAACAGCCGCCTCAATCATGCTGGAGATGAGCAATCCGCAAACGGAGCAGGCCGCGGTTGACGCGCAGCTTCAATTGAAGGCCGCCGAAGCCGAGTATCAGAGTCTGCGAGTGAAACTCGAAAGCGATCTGATGAACCAGAAAGCCGGCGCCGCCACCGTGCATGCTGATGACGCAACCGCACAGCGGCAGGCCAACACTGACAAGGCGCTTTACGAACTTGGAGTCATCTCTGGCCTGGCCTACAAGACTTCTAAAGAGAAGGCGGACGAACTCACCACTCGAAATGATCTTGAGACGCAGCGGCTCACCGCCAATGAACGGGCGATCGCGTCGCAGATGGCAGTGCAGCAAGCGAAAGTGGATCAGATGCGCACGCTGGCGCAGCTCAAAGAAAAGCAATTGGACGCGTTGAAAGTACGGGCGGGGATCGATGGTGTGCTGGTGGATCTTCCGCTGCAAGTCGGGCAGCATGTCACGCCTGGAACCATGCTCGCGAAAGTCGTGGAACCCGATCACCTGATGGCCACGCTGAAGGTCGCCGAGACGCAGGCGCGCGACGTGCAGATTGGGGAACCCGCTTCGGTCGACACGCACAACGGCGTGGTCGCTGGTACGGTGATGCGCGTCGATCCGGCGGTACAAAACGGAACTGTGACAGTCGACGTGAAATTAACTGGAGAACTGCCCAAGGGCGCGCGGCCTGATTTGAGCGTGGATGGAACTATCGATCTGGAGCGCTTGGACAATGTGCTGTATGTCGGGCGTCCCGCATTTGGTCAGGAGAACAGCACGATCAGCTTGTTCAAGCTCGGTGCCGACGGGCAGACGGCTTCACGCGTGCCCGTGAAAGTTGGGCGCGCTTCGGTGAATTCGATTCAGGTGATTGAGGGGCTGCGCGAGGGAGATACCGTGATCTTATCCGATATGTCGCGGTGGGATAACACCGATCGCATCCGGCTTAATTAGTCGCGTCGGCAAGCTAACGAAATCAAGAAGCGAGGAGTCAGCAATGATTGAAGCAGGGCAACCGCTTATCCAGATTCAGGACCTCACCAAAGTTTTCTATACCGATGAGATCGAAACGCATGCGCTCTCTGGCATTTACCTGTCGGTGAACAAAGGAGAGTACGTTGCCATGTCGGGGCCGTCAGGCTGCGGTAAATCGACACTGCTGTCGATCATTGGGCTGCTGGATACGCCTACGGCTGGACGCTACTCTTTGAACGGGAAGACGGTTGAGAATCTGGACTTCGCGGAGAGATCGCGCATCCGGAATCAGGAGATTGGCTTCATTTTTCAAAGTTTCAATTTGATTGGCGACTTGACGGTCTATGAAAACGTTGAACTGCCGCTGACCTATCGGCAGAGGATGCCGGCGGCGGATCGCAAGTCGCGAGTGATGGAAGCTCTGGAGCGCGTGGGCATGGCGCATCGCATCCGGCATTATCCGTCGCAGCTATCGGGCGGCCAGCAGCAGCGGGTCGCGGTGGCGAGAGCGCTGGGCGGAAAGCCGTCGATTCTGCTCGCTGACGAGCCCACTGGAAATCTAGACTCGCGCAACGGCGAAGCTGTGATGGAGCTCTTGCAAAACCTGCATCGCGAAGGAGCGACTATCTGCATGGTGACGCACGACCCACGTTTCGCCAAGCACGCCCAGCGGGAGGTGCATCTGTTCGACGGCAAAGTTGTGGCGGAGGAAGAACTGAGGAAGCTCCTGCAGGAGACGAGTGCATGAGCAGTCTGCTGCAAGATCTGCGCTATGCGATGCGGCAGTTGCGGAAGAGCCCAGCTTTTACTTTGGTGGCGCTCATCACGTTGGCACTGGGCATCGGTGCGAATACGGCCGTCTTCAGCGTAATGGATGCTGTTCTGTTGCGCGGCCTGCCGGTGCGCGATCCGCAACGGCTCTATTATTTGCAGATCGCCGCCGGGAATCAGCCGCTGGGAGCAAGCAATACGGGCAACTCGGATACTTCCTTTTCAGAGCCGGTTTTCGAAGCGCTTCGCCAGCGCCACGACGTCTTGGATGATGTGATCGCTTACGCTCCGCTGGGATTGCCCAAGGTTGCCATTCGCTATGGCGATGAGCCGGGCGAAGCGGAAGGTGATGAAGTCAGTGGAAATTTCTTTAGCGGTCTGAGCGCGGGAATTTTCCGCGGACGCGGCTTTACCCTCGACGACGAAAAGGATCATGCGTCCCTAGCCCTAATCAGCTACGACTACTGGACGCGTCAATTTGCGCGCAGTCCCTCAGTTTTGGGCTCGACAGTTTTCATCAAGAATATTCCTTTCACTATTATTGGAATCGCGGCGCCTGGGTTTCGCGGTGTCGAGGCTGCCAGTTCAACCGATTTCTGGATTCCTCTGCAGAACCGTCCGGAACTGAATGCTTGGGGTAATTCCGCGAGCTTTCAGAGTCTTTATGGCACGCCAAAATGGTGGTGCCTACCGCTTCTAGTCCGCCTGAAGCAGGGTGTCACGCCAGCGCAAGCACAGAATGCGCTGCAGTCTACTTTCGGCGAAGCAGCCAAAATTGGAATCGGCACCATCGATGCGAAGCAGTGGAAGCCTCTGTTGAACTTTGACCCCGCGAAAGGAATCGAAGGCTACAACCAGCAGTATCGCGAGCCCGTGCGGATTCTGATGGGTCTGGTATTTCTTGTTCTGTTGATCGCCTGCTCAAATGTTGCCCTGCTGATAATGGCTCGCAATGAGGCGAGACAGCGGGAGTTCAGCCTGCGCATCGCTGTTGGAGCGGAGAGAGGACATCTTTTCCGCCAACTGCTCACGGAAAGCTCGCTGTTGGTGATCGCAGGAGCGGGGCTCGGTTGGGCGTTCGCGCTGCTTGCCACAGACGCGCTGGGCGCCTGGTCGGGAATCGAAACGGGTCTCGGCCCCAACCGTAATGTGTTGTTCTTTACGCTCGCCATTTCTGCGGTCAGCGCACTGGCCTTCGGCATTGCTCCGCTATGGATTGCATTGCGGGCTCCAGTTTCGGACGTGCTGCGCGCGACTGCAACCAACATTACGCGCGACAAGCACCGCGCCATCGGCGGCAGGGTGCTGATGTCTTCGCAAGTGGCAGTCTGCATGTTGTTGTTAGTCGCGGCTGCACTGTTGCTGCACACCCTTCGGAATTACGAGGACGAGGATTTGGGCATGCGTGCCGACGGTCTGGTGGTTTTTGGAATCACTCCGCAGCGTGCTCAGAATGCGCAGGATACGCTCATTTTTTATCGCACCCTGCTCGACCGGGTTCGCGCAGCGCCGGGAGTGGAATCCGCAACGCTCATGGAGAACCGCATCGGCTCGGGCTGGAGCAGTAACAATGATGACGATGTGGATGGCGTCAACCTCACGCCGAAACTTGGTGCAAAAGCAACCGTGCGCAGTAATAACGTCGGCCCGGATTATTTTCATGTGCTTGGAGTTCCCATCCTTGAAGGGCGCGATATTTCTGACGCCGATACCCCATCCTCTCTGCCGGTCGTGGTTGTAAATGAGACGTTCGTGAAAAGGTTTCTTCCGAACGCGAATCCCCTCGGGCACAAGGTTCGAGACAACAGAACCATCGTCGGCGTTGCCAAAGACAGCAAGTACAGAGCTGTCGATGAGCCTCCTACGCCCATGGCGTATTACCCCAGCTTCCAGAACCTGAGCGGCGGAGAAACCACGCACGTAGAAGTGAGAGTGCATGGTGAGCCGCTGAACCTGCTTCCGACATTGCGCCAGGTGGTTCATAACATCGACCCCAACGTTCCGCTGGAGAAGCCGATGACGCAGCGCGCCCAGTTCGATGAGTCCTACGCGCAGCCCAAGATGTTTGCGCGCATGGGAGGCTTTTTCGGCGGGCTGGCTGCACTGTTGGTGGCTACCGGGCTCTACGGCACGTTGTCCTACCGCACGGCCCGCCGTACGGCAGAGATCGGAACCCGCATGGCGCTTGGGGCGCAGCGCGGCCAGGTGCTCTGGATGATCATGCGCGAGAGTCTGCTCATCAGCTGCGTCGGCACGGCAATGGGACTTCCGCTCGCCGTGATAAGTGTGCGTTTCTTAGGTTCCATGCTTTATGAGTTGTCTCCCTTCGATCCGTCGAGTTTTCTGGTCGCAACAGCTTGCGTCGCCCTGGTTGCCAGCGTGGCTGCGTTTCTACCGGCCTGGCGCGCGGCCAAGGTCGACCCCATAGTGGCGCTGCGCTACGAGTAAGGAGGACGCATGAACGGCTTACTTCAGGATCTCCGCTATGCTCTTCGCCAGTTGCGCAAATCGCCGGGTTTTGCGGCGGTGGCCGTCGTCACGCTCGCCCTCGGCATTGGCGCCAACACTGCGATTTTCAGTCTGCTCGATCAGGCGCTTCTGCGCAGCCTTCCCGTAAAAGATGTGGATCGGCTCGTAATCCTGAAGTATTCCGGCAGCAACATACCCGGGCGGCTGCAGTCGCGGACGGATGGAAAGTTCTACTTCTCCTATCCTATGTATCGCGACCTGCGCGACCGCAATTCCGTTTTCAGCGGGCTGATTGCCACGGATTGGACGCAGGTGGGAGTGCAATGGCATAACCAGCCCGACCTGGTTGCGGCGGAGCTGGTCTCCGGCAACTATTTCGATGTTCTCAGCTTGCAGCCTGCCCTCGGCCGTTTGTTCGTGGCCTCGGACGATCTCAAGGCCGATGCGAACCCTGTGGTCATCTTGAGCTTCAGTTATTGGCAGCGCCGCTTCGGCACCGACCCCGGAATCGTGAACCAAAGCATCCTGGTGAACGGGCATCCCTTCGCGGTGGTCGGAGTCGCGCCGCCCGGCTTTCACAGCGTTGTCCTTGGCGACACTCCCGATGTCTTCGTGCCCATGATGATGCAGGCCGAAGTCATGCCCGGAAGCAAGGACCTCGACAACCACCAATCGAGCTGGTTAAACATCGTCGGAAAGCTGAAACCTGGGATCAGCCGCGAGCAGGCCGAAGCTGGCGTCGCTCCCTTGTGGTATGCCCTTCGGTCCGACGAACTGAAATCCATAAACACAACCGGCGAGTCAGAGGGTTTTCGCGATGGCTTCCTGACCAAGTCGCATTTGCTCGTGCTTGACGGCGCTCGGGGATTCTCTCCGCTCCGTGGCGACGTTCAGATGCCATTGCTGATCGTGATGGGCATGGTTGCGCTGGTAGCGCTTATGGCCTGTGCCAATGTAGGCAGTCTTCTGCTGGTGCGCGCCTCCGGGCGCATTCGCGAAATGTCAGTGCGCTACGCGCTCGGAGCAAAGCGCAGAAGGGTCATTCAGCAATTGCTAGTGGAAGGACTCCTGCTCGGCTCTGCAGGAGGGTTGTTGGGCATGCTGCTGGCGCCTCAAGTCTCCTCCCTGCTGATAAGCATGATATGGAGCGGAGGCACGGGCGACCTTCCGTTTTCCGCCAGACCCGATCTGCGGATTATGCTGTTCAATTGTGGTTTGGCGTTGTTCGCCAGTCTTCTTTTCAGTCTGGCACCGGCGGCGCAGTTTTGGCGCCCCGATCTCGCGCCTGCCCTTAAGCAACAAGGGACGACTGCCCGAAGCGGCCCGCTCCGTTTCCGTCGCGTTTCGGTGGCAATGCAGATCGGGCTCAGTCTCACGCTTCTGGTAGGTGCTGGACTGTTCGTGCGCACGCTGCACAATCTGAGGTCACTCAATGCCGGATTTACAACCGATCATCTGGTGACATTTGGAATTGACCCTCGAATGGCGGGCTACGAACCGGTTCGCACTTTTGCACTTTACCGGAGTGTCTTCGAAACATTAATTGGCTTGCCCGGAGTGCGTTCCGTGGCTGCGACCAACGACCCCGAACTAGCGAACGACAATGAGAGTGGCAACATCGCTATCGCGGGTTACGCCGAAAAATCGCATGAGGATATGAACGTCGAGCAGCCGAATGTCAGCCCGGACTACTTCTCGACTTTGCAGGTGCCGCTGCTCGCAGGCCGCGCATTCACCCTGCAGGATTCGGCGGAATCGCAGAAGGTGGCCGTGGTTAACGAAAGTTTCGCGCGCCATTTCTTTGGTGATCCGCAACAGGCACTTGGGCA
>JBEKJF010000074.1:0-15154 GCA_050011375.1 Candidatus Sulfotelmatobacter sp. | reverse complement strand
GTTCAAGGTTGCCACGCTCCGGGCCGTCCCCGGCAACGATCAGGCGGAGCTTTGGCTGGCGCTGCATGGCATGCAGCAAGTCGGCCACACCTTTTTCCGGTGACAGCCTGCCAAAGTAAAGTATCGGAGCATTCTCCGCATCTCGCTTTGCAAATGGCCTCACTTGCTGAAAATGGGAGAGGACTTCGAACTTTGCCGGATTCCAGCCATGCTCGACAAACTTGTCGCGGACGAATTGGCTTGGGGCGAGGAAGCAGTCTACGCATTTCTGGTAGGTGCCCAGCCACTTGTGGACATAAGCCTCCGCCACCAGTATCGTGCGCTCACCCCATCCCGGGTAGCATTTCTTCGTCACCGCGTGCCAGAACTCGCCGCCCTTGCAGGTTTCGCATGCGTCGCCGTGGGCGACCAGATTGTAGCTGGGACACAAGACCTTGAAATCGTTCAGATGATAGAGCACCGGAATGCCCTGCGCCTTCAATTCCCATAGGATTGACGGCGACAGATGGTGATAGATATTTCGCACGTGGGCCACGTCTGGACGGAAGTCCGCGATCATCGCCCGAATCCGCCGCCGCGCCTCGCCTGAATAGATCATGCGCGCCGCGAGGCGCGCCTTGCGAAACCATCCCCTCTGCTGCTTGAAATCGACGTGCGGTATGAAATAACGGTCATAGGGAGTCGGCTTGCCTCGAGAATCGGCCATGGAAAAGAGCGCTACTTCGTGGCCCTTGGAGCGCATGAGTTCCATGACTTCGAACAGGTACACCTCGGTGCCACTGAATGGGTAGTTATACTTGTTGCAAAACAATATCCTCATGCGGAGCGCTCCAGTCTTGCGGCGAAAGTTTCTGGGGTTTCAATCAGTCGCAGGAAACGATCGCCGAAACGAATCAGGTTTTTCTTGCGATTAAAGTTCTGCAAGACTTGCGTCTGCGCGGCGTGGCGGATCCAGTCGAGACGGCTGACTGCATTGCGATCCTCCCGGCGCATCAGTTCCCGCAGGAAGAGAATCCTGGCCACGAAATCCTCGATGTCCCCCGGCCTATAAAGGAAGCCCGTTTCCCCTGGTGAGATAATCTCTGGAATTCCTGTGATCGCGGGCGCGAGCACGATTCTGCCCTGCGCCATCGCTTCCATCAGCACCAGCGGAAGTCCCTCGCTGCGGCTGGTAAGAACGACAACATCGGTGTGGCAGTAGAGTGTGTTCATGCGTGGCCGGTGCACGTGGCCAAGCAGTCTGAACCGGTCTTTCAGACTGTATTCTCCGATCAGCAATTCCAGACGCCGCCGCTCTGAACCTTCGCCGGCAATTGCACACTCAAACTCGATTCCGCAATCTCGCATGCGGGCACAGGCCCGAATTAGAAATGCATGATCCTTTACCGGGTTAAGGCGTCCGACTGCTAGCAGCGTTAGACGGCCCGATGGCTGGGGAACGACGCTCCGAGCGATCTGCTCGTGCCCGATGACATCAACGCCTAACCGCGACACGAGGATCTTCCTTGAATCGATCGTTGGAAAGTGTTTCAAAATGTAACGGCGGTTGTAATCGGAAATAGTTATGCAGAAGCGGCAATTCTCCAGCTTGCTGTCGAGATAGGCTGCGTTCAGTAACATGTCCGACCCGTGGAGTGTCAGACTGAAACCCACTCCCAACAACCGCGCCGCGACCATCCCGACCCATGACCCAAAGTATCCGTGATGCACATGGATGTGATCGATTCCGCGTTCCCGTAGCAGCACGGCGTAATAGGCTCCGAGCCAGGTGTGCAATAGGGCCTTCAGTCGGCGCTTTGGCGATTCTCTCCCTCGCAGAAGTATTCGTGTCAGCAAACCGACAATTTCCTTCCCCCTCCGCGCGCCAAATCCGAGGGCCCGCAACAGAATCAGCAATCGAAGCGGCTGCAGGCAGAGAATCTCCGGCTCATAAGCTGCTCCCTTCGCTCTCCGTCGGGCCCCGTTCTTGCGCGCACTACACCCAATGACGTTGACTCCGCGCTCCCGCAGTTCCGCGATCTCCTCGCCGACATAGGGCTCCACGGTTGCAGGAAACTGGTTAGCGAGATAAGCAATCGTCAACATGCAGCTTGGGGAAAATGGGAAGTTATGTTGCAGAACGGCGCAATGGCTGGAAGGACGGCCGTACGTTTTCGGTTTCAGTCATAGCGCGCCTTCGCTGTGCCGCCAGCATCCCGGCCACGGTGAACAGAAGACCATTCACAAACTGATAATTCATCACCACGACACTCGCATTCACCAAATAGATGCCAAGGAATACCGGCCACATTGCATGAAACTGCTGGTTCAATAGCCCGTTCCGTTCGGTTTGTGGAACCGGCCCGCGTCCGAGCCGCCAAATCTCCCACATCAGCCACGCATAAAGTGCGAACCCGAAGATGCCATGTTCCACAAGCATTTCCAGATAGGTATTGTGCGGATCCAATTCTTTTCTCTTTACCTTGTAGCTGCTCACATGCCGCACCAACTCAGCGGGCATCTGGTTCACACCCCATCCGGTGAGCGGTTTTTCCAGGAACATCTGCCAGGCACCCGCGTAAACGGCTTGGCGATAGTCCAGCGGGCCGGATTCCTGCAGCCGGTCTGTGAGCGCACGCCGTTGATCGGCGAAGCTCAAAACAATAAGCAAACCCAAAGTTCCGACTATTGCGACGGCAACGCAGATATGCCGCAGCCTTCGGTTGTGCGAGCGAAAAATCAGAACCCCCACGCTTACGGCGAACGATAGCCAGACTGCGCGTGTCATCGTTGCCAAGATTGCTACCGGAAGCGAAGCCAATAGCATCGCAGCCCTGACTCCCCGTATTCTTCCGCGCAGTAGTGCATGCAGCGCAAGAACCCCCAGAAGGTTCAAAGAGACGCCATTCGCGACTGCTTGCAGAAACGGTCCGCGTGCACGGTCGGCATGGTAGCCGAGGCTTTCATCCAAAATGAACCGCGGAAAGATCAAGGACTTTGCGCCCACGAGGAATGCAATTGACATGAAGCACAGATATGCAAGCACCACGAGGGCGAAGGACTCGAACTGACGCAACCGCCGCTCCTCTCGAAACACCAGCCCTGCCAGATGAAAAAGCGCGAATGGCACAAAAAATTTCGCCGCGAGCAAAGACCACGTCTGGGTTTCGAACGGCTGCTGCACAACGCTCACGACTGACAGCAACGTCAGTCCAATCATTGGCCATGTTGCGCGTTCCACCACCATCAACCGCTGCCGCGTCACGGCTGCTCGGCCCGCTACTCCGAGGACCAGCAATAGGAACACGACGCGATCGATCTCGTAGAAAGGTACATCGGGAGGACGCAGCAGCATCGCTGCCAGCGCGCAGAGAAACAGCCCAGCCGGCGCTATCATCATCGCCTGAAGCGGACGCAGCCCCATCCGAAATCCTCGGCAGGCTGCCTCGCCCGCCCACGAATCGGATAGCGACATTCTCGCGGGTGCCGGCGACATCACTCTCCACTCCCTCGCAGCACAACCGCCGCGGTCTTTAGGAGAATCTTCAAATCCATCTTCAGGCTCCAGCGGTGGATGTACTCAATATCCAGGTCCATTCCGGCTTGAAAGGACGGATTTTGGCGCGCTGTGACCTGCCAAAGTCCTGTCATCCCAGGGATTACGTCCAGACGGGGCAAGTGTTCGATGGAATAGGCCGAAAAATCATCCAGAGGATGGGGTCGAGGCCCGACCAGGCTCATCTCACCTTTCAACACGTTCCATAATTGCGGAAGTTCGTCCAGACTGTAGCGGCGCAAAAACCGCCCGACGCGCGTGATTCGCGGATCGTCCGTGACTTTGAAGAACGGACCCTTTCTCTGATTCCGCTCCCGAAGTCCTTCCTTCAAAATGTCCGCGCTCCGGACCATGGTGCGAAACTTGTAGCAGCGAAACGGCCGGCCCTTGCGTCCCGCCCGCAACGCGGCATAAAGCGCAGGCCCTGGCGAATCCAGCCGGACAAGTATCGCGAGAAGAGCCAACACGGGCGCCATTAGGATGAGCGCCGCGCCCGCACCCACCACATCTAGCATCCGTTTTAGCAACAATCCTGCGACCGGCAAGCGCTCTTCATGCAGGCAAATAAGAGGAATACCTGCAATCCTTTCCGTTTGCCGCGTTGGCTCGCATCCAAACAGGTCCGGTGCCATTTTCACGTCCAGCCGCAATTGCTGAGCTGCGCGCACTACCCACAGAGTCTTTTCGCGATCGTGCGGTCCCGCCAGAATCACCTCGTCAACGAATCCGGCCCGTGCCAGTTCTGCCAGGTCGCTCGTGCGTCCGACCACGCCCTTGCCTGGCAGTTTCCTGTCATCCAGGAAGCCGCAAACCGATCGGCCCAACTCTGGATGCGCCTCCAAGTGCTTCGCTAGTCGTTGGCCCATTCCACCAGCTCCAACGATGAGCACGTTCCGCGTGCCACCGACGGCGCGAGTTCCATGTTGATTGCCTTCTCTTTCAGCCCATCGCGACGCCATTCGTGCGCCGGAGTGCAAAATGCCGGCGACCCGCACGAGCGCCGATCCCACCCAACTCTTGCCGGTTCGCCGCCGAAGCGGGAGTGGGCTCGCAGCATTCTTTCGTCCGTGTCGCGGCGATAGAGTGTTGCACAAAAATGGAGATGGTAAATTCCCGGTTTCTCGCTGTGGCTTTCTGCGCCCGCAGTCGAAGGCTGCTCCGGGAATTAACCGTGCAGCCCACTCGGTCCCGTGGGATTTCGCCTGGCCGGTAGGAAAAAAATTAGAAGACACGTCAGATCAGTTCCAACTCGTATCCCTGGATCTCAATCGCCAGCGAGCGTTGGATCGATTCAATTGAAATCATCAGCTTTCCCTTCTCGTGTTGCAGCAGCACTCCTTCCAATCCGTGCAGGCAGCCGCCCCGGATTCGCACGCGCTGCCCTGCGTGGACAAATGCGTGCAGGGAGAAAAGTCCCTTTTCTTGCAGCAACAATTGCAGATCTTCAATCTGCTTCGGCGGCACCGCCGTAACTCTCCCGCCGAAGCTGACGAAGCCGATCAGCCCTGCGGTTTGCAACACTGCCTGCCGCGCCACCGAGGACTGATCGATTCGCACGAACGCATATCCCGGGAACAAAGGGATCGTCACCGCCTTTTCGCGATCGCTCCAGGCGTGGTGCTCGGTAAGCAATGGGAGGTAGACTTCGCAGCGCTTTTGGTTGAGCTGTGCCACTACTTTTTTCTCGAACCGGTACCGCGTCTGCACCGCAAACCACTGCGGCGGTGCGGGCATTGCGACCAACCGCGGCTGCGTTGCTGGCGTGAAAACCACGCCAGACGCCGGAACCCCATAGCTACCGCTCATTGAATCCCATTTGCTGTTTCAGTTTTCGTTCGCACAGTGTCTTCAGCTCGTAGGGCGCAATAAAACTTACGGCAAGTAATTACTACCCATAAAACGCTTCTTAGAAATCAGAGAGCGCGTTTCCACACAATCGTTTCTCTTACGTGGAGTTGTTGCAACTAACTACAGCCGCCGATAAATTCGATCCGGAATCGGGAATCTTCTCTCACTGAGCACAGTTCCCAAGATTCGAGCCTGCGCACCTTCCAGAGTCTGTTTGATCTTGCGAGCGGTCGCCCTTCGTGTGCTATGAGCCTCGAGCACGAGGATGATTCCGTCCGCCAGCCGCCCCAGCACTTCTGCCTCGCTTGAAATTCCCGCTACCGCTCCGTGAATGACCGCGTACTCGAACTCATTTCGCAGTTCAGAGAGACAGGAAAGCCAATACGCTCCTGTTCCCAAATTTTCCGTGCATCCGCATGCTCCGAATCCTGGAACACGCCACAGGTTACTCGCCTCTCGCGTTGACCGGGTTTTGATCGCACCGTTCCTTGCATGGTGAAGATGAGGACGAGCCAGCGGTTCGACCCGCCTTTCACGGCCCACAATGGCGATATCAGCACGCGTCTCCAACGCCAGCGCGCGCCCCACTTGATCGCAAATGTGGGCTACATCGGTGTTCGACTCTACTGCACTGAAGACGATTTGCTTCACCGGTTGCGCTCCAGTCGCAAAAAAAACCCGCCTTACCAAGCCCCGGATTTGTTCGCGCGCGAAGTCCTCCGGGTTCCACCAATGAGTTTCGCGGGAAGCATCCACCTGCGGGAATGGTGTTTCCCGGGCTGTAGAAGTTATCGGTTCAGATCTTCTCAGTTCAGATCTTCGCAACACATCCGCGTTTGCGCTCATCTCATCTCCTTCAGGCGGATGACCGCCTGCCCATTCGCTTTTGGTAGCGACGCCAAGACCGGAATTTCCAAACACCCCAGCACATCTTCCGGCGTGCGCAAAGCAGGATCCAAACAATCTGCCGCGAAAGCCGCCCCGGTGCCCGAAGTCAAAGCGGCAACAAAGCCTCCAAGAAGGACTACGCTCGCCGGCCACACAGGCAGAGCCGGCACAATCGGCTGCTCAGCGATGGCTACATCGACAATGCCGCCTTCGTCCAGCGCGTCGCCCATTCGTGCTTCTTCCCGTTTCTTCACATAAAGCAGGTAATTTTCCTGCGCCGCTTTCGCGCCGCCGGTCAGATCGTCCTGGACGATCGCATCCTCGCCCAGTTGGCGCGCCCGAATCCGATATACCGCCAAGCGGGCGTTTGTCGTCGCCTGTCGCGCCTCCAATCCCTTCATCTCAACTCCCGCCTTCTGCATCTCCGCCCTGGCCCACTCGTAGTTTGGATTCTGGTCTGTGGTTTCATCGTGCAGAGGGGTCAACTTCTCGGCCGTGATCGCAGCCTTGGCTTGAATGATTTGCCGCTCGACTTCCTGCACCAGACGGTGATTCGGCTCAAACTTGGTTAGCAACTGAGTCTTCTTCAACTCCAGATCCAGCAGGGTTGCCTTCAATGCCCGCAACAGCTCCGGATTGTCCGCGGTGCGGATCTGGGTAGTGGTCCGCTCGGGCAACTTTGCCAACTGCCCATAAAGTTCTTGCACTCGACGCTCGGTCTCCGACATCTCCACCTGGGTTTGCTGGTAAGCCGTCTCCAGTTCGTCAACGCGTTGCAGTGCCAGATCACGTTGCTGCGCAGCCATTACTACGCCACGGCTCTTCGTGAAATCCACAAGCTTTTTGTTCGCCTCTTCCAATTGCCGGCGCGATTCTCCAGTCTGCCGATCGAAGAAATGCAGTTGTCCGCCTGGCCTGTGGACCTCCATATGCTTGTCGAGGTAGACGGTGGCCAGCGATTGCAGCACATGAGCCGCTACTTGCGGATCAGAGGCGTCATAGCTCACGGCAATCAGATTGGTTTTCTTGAGGGGCTCCACGTCCAGCCGCTTGGAAAGCTTCCTCGCGGCCCGCTCTGCACGCGCCGCTTGCTCTTCATTAGGCCGGAACCATCGCAACCAGTCGTGTGCAGCCAAGTCGTTGGCCTCAACTACGCGGAGCAAAACGTCATCGTCCTTCAGCAGTTCCACTTCTGAATTCAGTTCTTCCTCAGAGACCTCTACCCGGGAGAAATCTGGCGGAGCATTCTCTTGCGCAGCCACCGGAGGGTCGGCGCGTCCCCGCCGCACGAGCACGCGAATCTGGGCTCGATAGGTGGTCCCAGCAAACGCGTACACCACGGCCAGAATGAAGACCAGACCAGCGACACCGATGAAGATTCTTCGCTGCCGGAATAGGACCATGACCAACTCCCGCATGGTCGGTGACACCGGTTCTTCTGCCCTTCGTGCTGGATCTTGGTCAGGCATTTGGGTTGACTTGGGCCGTTCTGTTAAAACTGCGTGGAACTCACATACATGCTCAAGGAGGGCTTGCTGAGAAAACGTTCGATCTTCGAGATGGAATTTTGCGGTACAAAGACCAGGTCGCCGGGGCGCAACTGGGCATCCTCACCAAGGCTTCGTTCCTTCAACATTTTTTTAAGGTTGAAAAGGTGCGCCTCCACCAAGTCCTCGCTCACGCGCCGGAACAAAACTACCTGTGAATGCTTCGCCTCATGAGTAAATCCACCCGCGATCTGTACGGCCTCCATAATGCTTGTGTCCGAGCGCAACTCGTACTTGCCGGGCTTTCCCACCTCTCCACCCGCTACGAAATACGGATGCTCGAACTCCTTCAGCGCCACCGCCACCTGCGGAGCGTGCAAATATCCTGTGTAAGCCCGCCCCACGGCCAGCCGGAACTCCTCCAGCGTAAGTCCCTGAGCAATCACCGGCCCCGCATCCTTCAGGGCGACATAGCCATCAGGTTGTATGGTGAGCGTCTGATCGAACTCTGGAGACAAGCTGAAACTCAATGTGACTACGTCGCTCTGGTTGAGCCGGTAAAGCGGACGGCGTTCCCCTTCGAGCCGAGGATTTCCCATGCCGTCCGCTTTCCCGGGCTTGGCAGCCGCCATTCCGGTGCTCCCCGTCCCAGCCCCGGTTAAGCCAGTTGGAGAAGACTGTAGGCTAGCTCCCAGGGACTGCTCCCGCTTTTGCTCCTGGGCGAACGCGGCCACGCAAAGCTGTAAAGTCAACGCGCCCATCACCGCAACTCTTGTCCAGCCAATAAAGGGCTTCATCGCAGCGACCGGGCCTTCCCTGGATTTCGAGAGCTCGTCAGATTCCACGACTCTCTTTGTGCAAGGTATCCCGGTGCCGAATTCGCAACAAGACATAGGAAGTTCCGTCTACCAACGTGGTCATTCAGGACTTGCGTCAGAAAACCACCGAAACACTGATGCATCACGGGGTTTCTTCCCGATCAGCGGCTCAGTTAGGGCCGTAAGGCTATCTCCGAACGGCGTACCCACGAAAGTAGACTTGCATGTTCACTGCATCACACCCCACTCAAGACCGAAGACTGAGATACGCGCGCCGACCCGCGCTACTCCAAGGATTTCTCTGAGATTCACAGAAGGCTTTCGTAGCTTTCCTCCAAACCGCCATCATTTTCCACAGCATCACCCTCGTTTTTCCCGATTTGAAAGTCTCCGACGAATTTTGTGACGAGTTTCCTTGAGTACTCTTCCGCTCGCCCATACCATCAGGACGCTCTCTAATCTCTTTCTTGGAGACTGGTACATGAATTCGTCCTCCGCCATCGTTTCACCCGCAATCACCGTTCTGGTTGCGGACTCCAACCGGATGCAAGCACAACTTCTCACCGGTGCCCTGCGCCGCCGGTCCGAATTTCGAATTTCCACCTGCCCGGTCGACTTCGCATCAATTCTTCAGGCGATGGCTTCCACTGCGGCTAAAGTCGTGGTTCTCTCGCTGAACCACTCCGTGAGCGTCGCCAACCAGATGGCCGCGATGCGCCGCGTTCACCTGGTTCACCCGGAGATTGCCAAAGTGTTGTTGGTTGAATCCTACGATCGAGAACTGGTGGCCAGCGCTTTCCGCTCTGGCGCCCGCGGCATTTTCTGCATTTCGGATACGCACTTCCGGCTTCTCTGCCGGTGCATCCAGCGGGTCGCCGGTGGTCAGATCTGGGCCAACACCGAACAGATGACATTCCTGCTCGACCTGATCTCCGAGGTGCCGTCACTGCGCGTGCTCAACTCGATCGGCGGCCAACTGCTTACCCCGCGCGAGGAACAGGTCGTCGCTCTCGTCGCCGAAGGTCTCAGCAACCGCGAGACGGCCCGCGAACTCAGCCTCAGCGAGCACACTGTTAAGAAGTATTTGTTCCGCATCTTTGACAAGTTGGGAATTTCATCGCGGGTCGAACTCGTGCTCTATGCCGTGAACCACGGCGAACCTTCGCGCGCGGAATGGCTCGCCGGCATGAGCGACGCAGCGCCAGCTTCCTAAAGGGAGTCGAATGAGCGCGCTCCAATTGAAAACCCATCCATACCGCTGTATAAATCTAGAACGAACCTTCGTGCCCGACGATCCCTCCACCTCCGAACCTAGACCTCGGCCGCGCAGCGCGACCATCATCGCCGCTGGATTGCTGCTTGCGGCTTTGGCCCTGGTTATTCTCTACACGAGCCGCGGAGCGTTTTTGAGTCCGTTGGCTTTAGTCGTGGTCGCCGCCATCGGCGTAGCCGCGTTGCTTCTGCAACTGCGCCTGCGTCCCAATCTTTCTTCTATTCGAGCCTCTTCCGCTCGAGGTCCGCTATGGCTCAATTCGCTTGGCGTGATCTGCGCCATCGGAGCCTTATTAGCAGACATCCTTCACCTCAATGAAGGGTCCGTACTAGTCGTCGCGCTCGCCGCCGTTGTGTCTTTCGCAGTCAGCGGCATCATCATTCTGAATGCCCTGCGCAAACAACGGTAGACCCGGCATCCGGCTACCGCCGCTGACCTTTATCGAAGGCTTGTTTGTTGGGAATCGAAAACAGGAACTTTAAAAGAGATGTAAGGCCGGAAGCCGAGAGCCGGAAGCCGTCACGGTTTGAACTCCACTGCCACGGTCGTCTCCACTACTTCCGGCTGACCGTCGACGCGGTAAGGTTTGAACCGCCACCAGCGCAGCGCGTCCATGGCCGACTGAGCCAGCACCTCAGGACCATTCAGTGCGTGGAGGTCCAGTACCGACCCGTCGCGTCCCACTACCACGTCCAGCACGACTACTCCTCGCAGATTGGACGGCCGCGCCGCGTCGGGATAGTCGGGATCCACACGGTGCGTCACCAGCTTCTCCATCACCTCGGCTGGAACGTGAGCCTGGGGCTGAGGCCGTTGCCCCTTTTGAGGCAGGCCCGACTCCAAATCTTCCCACCCGCGATTCCAGTGCCACCACAAAACTGCCAGCAGGATCGCGGCCGAGACCAATAAGAGTATCCATCCCCGCCCACGCCGTTTGTGCGCTGGAGGCGACGCACCGCCTGATCCCCCACTCTCGGAACCCTTTCCTGCGCTCGTTTCGACTCCAATGGTTGCCTGTTCCCTCGCTTCAGGCTCAGCTTTCGTTTCTCCTGCCCACGCGCGAATCGACGCCTGCTGCTCCGTCGTCAGGCCCACGAATTCCAGCCCTGACCGTAGCTTGTCGTGATGCCGCACCAGCGCCCGCGTCCGCAGCGGATCCGGAGCCTTCGGCAACCGGATCTCCACTCCCACCGCTTCACCCAGCAGCAATTCTCCCGCCAAGACCGCGGCCAATCCGCCTTCACCCAGGTTCACCGATCGCCCCGGCAAAGTATCCGGGATGCCCGAGCGCAGCACGGTCACATCCAGTTGGGCCTGCACGTTGTAGCGCAGCCCGCGCCGCCGCGAAGGTAAATCCCATCCTAGTGCTCGTGCCCCGGTTGCCATGCTTGAATTTTGCTCCCAGCAGCTAACTGATTTTCTCGGCGATCTCCGCGGCTTTTCTCAGCGTCTTCCGCGATCAGGCTTTGTATTGCCGAGCCCGCAATTCCGAAACCTCGTCACCGTTCGCCACCAGCACCACGCTAGCCATGCCAATAAACAGACCGTGTTCCACGACTCCTGGCATGTCACTGAGCTGCCGCGCCAGAGCATCCGCATCTGGAATCTGCCCGAACTTGCAATCAAGAATGTGATTGTTCTCGTCTGTCACGAACGGCTTGCCATCGGCTCCCATCCGCAATCCAACTTCCGCGCCCAGTGCTTCAATCTTCTTCACCACCACGGCCTGTGCGAACTTGATCACTTCCACCGGCAGCGGAAACCTTCCCAGCACCGGAACTCTCTTGCTCGCGTCAGCCACAATCACAAGTTGCTTCGTGGCCGACGCCACAATTTTTTCCCGCAGCAGCGCACCGCCGCCACCTTTAATCAAACGCAGATGCGGATCAACTTCGTCCGCACCGTCTACGGTCACGTCGATCGTCTGACATTCATCCAGAGTGGTGAGCGGAATCCCCAGCCCAGCCGCCTGCTCCCGCGATCGGTCCGACGAGGGAATGCCCCGAATCCGCAGCCCATTCTTCACCTGCTCGCCGAGCAGTTGGATGAAGTAAGCCGCTGTCGACCCAGTCCCCAGCCCGACGATTTGACCATCCTTCACGAACCGCAAGCTAGCCCGCGCCGCCGCCTCTTTTTCCCGATCGTTCGCCATAGATTTTCCACGCTGACGGCCGCTCCCAATAGCTCACCGCACTACGCCACTTGCTAGCCCAAACTCTTCTCCACATAAAACAAATACCCAGCCAGTGCCAGCCCAAACAGCGCCGTAAGAATCGTCACCAGATCCACCAGGAACCCCGCCGGCTCAAACTTTCCCGCATCCAGTTGCGCCCTCGTCTTTCGATACCGCAATAGTCCGGCAACAACCATCAGCACGCCTGCGAAGATCGAAATCATTCCCATCCAAACCGAAAGCCCGGTGGTTTTTGTCACTTGTCCTTGAAATCTGGCTAACTGCCTGAGTGCAACCGCAAATCGCCCGATCGCGAAGCCGAACACCACAATGGCAACACTCGTCCGCACCCACGCCAGAAACGTCCGCTCATTGGCTAAATGGTCGCGCGCTCGATTGGAATTCTCAGTCACTGGCTGCTCCCGAGGTTCGGCCAAGGCTGGAATCACACCGCCTGCCGTTTTCTGGCTTCCATATACTTGCGCAGAACGGCGTTCATTGTCGTCTGGTAACCGCGGCCGTGCTTGCGGAAAAACGTTAGCACGTCGGGATCGACGCGGAGAGTAATTTGCTTCTTCGGCCCCGGCCAGAAGATCGCATTCTTAAAGAAATCAGGGCCGAGTTTTGGAATATCGGAAAAGTCGATGTCTTCGTCGCGCATTGCGTCAATACGCTTCCAGTCCGTCCTGGAGCGCTTTTTCGTACTCTTTCCGTTCTTCACGATGTACCCTTCTTAGCGAAATGATGCGAATAGTCTCTGGGGCTGGTTCTGTGAAAATGACCGCAATCGTGCGCCCTCGAATCGTGCCGATTCCTATCCAGCGCTTTTCTCCGTAGTCTTCCCTCGTGTCAGGTTCTATAACTAGCACACTCCGGAACATCTCCTCGGCATCGGCGAAGTCCAGGCCGTGTTTTCGGATGTTGGAGCGGTTCTTGGCTTCGTCCCATTCGAAGGTCATTGTAACTCCAATCGTAGCTACGGAGCAAAATTCTGCGAAGACCACCACTTCCCGCCGATGGTCCGCGCCCCGCCACATCCAGCGCCGCACCAAAGGCTCCCCCTATATGGCCCCCGGCATGTCGAGAAAATAAGGCGGCGCGTCAGCCGGCTCATCCGGCGACCGAATCCACGCGCTGGATGTCAGCATATGACAGTTCGCTGAATCCGCCATGCCACGGCCGAACCCGCTTGCTATATTCAAATTACATGCCCTCGCGCTACGCACAATGGATGTATGACTGGGAACACCGGCTGACCTCGGTGGACAACAACCGCGTGGTTCGTCCGTTGGATTGGGGCGTGGAGTGGGCGCGGGACTGGCCTTGCCAGAATGGCTCACGTCCCGGTCAGGCCGTGGATGATCCAGCGAAATTCTTTATCGACTTCAACCGGCGCATCGTAGCCTCAAGCGACGAGTTCTATTCCTACAAAACGCCGACCGATTTTCGCCTGGAGAAGCGCGAGGTAAAAGTTTTTTCCACGCGTGAAGTCCCCGACCCAAAGCTCGAAGAGAAAGTAAAAGGAACATTCGCAGAATTTCTGCGCTTCACTGCGCCAGTGAAAACTCCGTATCCGGAAAATAATCTGGTGAATGCACGCTGGTTTCCGGCGCGCGGACGGCGTGCCATCGTGCTTCTGCCCCACTGGAACGCGGACGCCATTGCTTACGTCAGCCTCTGCAAGCTTCTGAACATGCTGGGCATCGCGGTGCTGCGCCTCACCATGCCTTATCACGACATCCGCATGCCCGCCGAAATCAGCCGCGCCGACTACGCCGTCTCCGCCAACGTTGGCCGCACGCTCGATGCCGTGCGCCAGGGAGTGGTCGATGTCCGCTGCTGTCTCGATTGGCTCGAGCAGCAGGGATACAGCAAGCTCGGGATCGTGGGCACAAGTCTCGGTTCCTGTTATGCCTTCATCGCAGCGGCGCATGATCCGCGCATTCGCGTCGCCGCGTTCAATCACGCTTCCACTTACGTTGCCGATGTCGTGTGGCACGGTCAGTCCACGCGGCACATCCGGCAGGGCATGGAGTCGCAAACCAATCTCGAAACGCTACGGCAATCCTGGCTGGCGGTAAGCCCGATGGCGTATTTCAATCAGTTCACGCGCTGGCCAAGAAAGTCCCTCATCATTTACGCGAAGTACGATCTAACGTTCCTGCCCGAGCTTTCGCGCAACGTAGTAACGGAATTCGAGCGCCACGGACTCGATCACAAGGTCGTGGTGCTCCCGTGCGGCCACTACACCATGGGCGAAGCGCCCTACAATTACATGGACGGCTGGCACCTGGCTTCGTTCCTGCGAACCGCCTTCGACTAGCGCCGACACGACTACACAATCGGCGCCAGAACTTCACCTTGGCCTTGGGATCCGAGTTGCGGACTTTCTCCGGAGAGCAACGGCCGTCCCAAGCGCAAGATGTAGGCAAGCCACGCGCCCGCGGCCTGACTGGTCAAAATGGCGACCAGAACAAGCGTGGTATAGAAGACGGCATTGATGATGCCGGCGTCGAAGGCTACGCTGGCCAGCACAATTCCAGGACCTCCGCGTGCGTTGAGGGCCGCCGCCAGGTTCACTGAGTCCGCGACTCCGAATCCTGCCAGCCTGGCGCCCAATCCTGCTGAGGCTAGTTTCACGAGCGAGGAAAGAACTAGAAAAATGGCCAGCATGGTGAGCGAAAAACTCCGGCTGAGATCCAGTTTGTAGCCCACCACCGCGAAATAAATCGGGATGAACACAGCGAACGAAAAATCCGAAACCGTGCCCACCGCCGAAGCCAAAAAGTCCTTATCGGCCACAATCGCGTACCCCGCAAGAAATGCGGCGAAGACCAGACTGATGTCGAACAGCGCAGCCACCGCCGAGTAAGCCAGCAAAACCACCACCACATAAGCAATAGGCGAAGCGGATGCCAGCACATTCCACCGGGACCGAGTCAGCCGGCTCAGAAGCTTGGGAGCGACGAGCAATCCCAGCCCAAAGTAAATTACGGTGAGGCCGACATGCATCGCTATCTTGCGATTCGGCACGCTTCCGGATTGCGCCAGTGCCGTGGCAATGGCCAACACAGCCCACAAAATGATGTCCTCAATTACAGCCACTCCCAAAACCAGCCGGGCAAAGCGCGT
>JBEKJF010000073.1:0-17368 GCA_050011375.1 Candidatus Sulfotelmatobacter sp. | reverse complement strand
CGGCCATTGACTCTCGTCCCGTCACGGGGTAGGCTTTACTTAATGGTAGTGACTTGCCCTTTGGGCATGAGCATCCCGTCTGGTTCCGTCTCGAAGCATAATCCTGTTTTGTCCGCAAAACGCCTGAAGTGTGTGTATTTCAAAAGAGATTGAATGAAGAAAAGCATCGGGATTAGTCCCAACATCGAGACTCTGTTTGGCACGCGCGACGAAAATGTTCGCGTGCTCGAAGATGGCCTGAACATTACGATTGACCTGCGCTCGAACGGAATCGAACTGGAGGGCGCGGCGCGCGACGTGGCTCGCGCCGAACAGGTGTTTGCCGATTACGAGAGCCTGCAGAAATCCGGCTACAGCTTTAACAATGGCGACCTCAACAGCATGCTGCGCGTGCTCACGGCGGATTCGAGCGCGACCTTGCGCGGACTGGCCGACGCCGGCAAGCAGCGCTCGCTGGGGCGACGGATGGTGCAGCCGAAGAGCGTGAATCAGCGGCGCTATGTTGAAGCGATTGAGACGCACGACATGGTGTTCGGCATCGGTCCGGCGGGCACGGGCAAGACTTACCTCGCTGTCGCGATGGCAATTTCTGCGCTGCTGGCGAAGCGGGTGAACCGCATCATTTTGGCGCGTCCGGCGGTGGAAGCGGGCGAGCGGCTGGGATTTTTGCCGGGCACGTTGCAGGATAAGATCGATCCGTATTTGCGTCCGTTGTACGACGCGCTGTATGACATGCTCGATCCGGAGAAGGTGGATCGATATCTCGAAAAAAATGTCATCGAGATTGCGCCGATTGCTTTCATGCGCGGGCGCACGCTGAACGATTCTTTTGTGATTCTTGACGAAGCACAGAATACTACCTCAGAGCAGATGAAGATGTTTGTCACGCGTCTCGGATTCAATTCCAAGGCGGTGATAACCGGGGACATTACGCAGATCGACTTGCCGAACGCGCGGCGCAGCGGACTGCTGGAAGCGATTGATATTTTGAAGCGCGTAGAAGGTTTGACGTTTGTTCACTTCGATGAATCTGACGTAGTGCGGCATCACCTGGTACAGCGCATTATTCGCGCCTACGACGAGCATAAGACGCACGTCGCCGAGCAGCAGATGCTGCTGCTGGCGGGCGGAAAAAGCGGCGAGCGGAATGCCGAGGTGAAGGGTTCAGCGGCGGATACTAGCGATCGATCCACTGCTTCGGGAGAGTAAAAGTTTTGCGTGATGGGAGGGCTGAAATCTGGCCCTCCTGTTTATTTTTGTGGCATGTAAGCGCAATAGGAACGAGTTGGTTATTTTTCGACAAAGAATCGCGGGCTTGAGCGCGCCGACGCTCGAACGTTTTGTGTTGCGGGCGAGGCGGATGATCCACTTGCGCGACACGGTGAATGTGCTGGTGACGAATAATTCGGAGTTGCGTGCTTTGAACCGGCGATTCCGCGGAGCGGATAAGGCTACGGATGTATTGTCGTTTCCGGCGCCAGCGCAAGAACTCTCTAAGATGAGGCGTAGCGCGGGGGAAGTGGCGATCTCCGCCGACATCGCGCGCGAGAACGCGCGCCGCATGGGACACACCGCGGCGAATGAGGTGAAGATTCTGGCGCTGCATGGCCTTCTGCACTTGGCGGGATACGATCACGAGCGCGATGCTGGCGAGATGGCTCGCAAAGAAAAACGGCTGCGGCAGCAACTGAGGTTGGAGGCAGGGCTGATCGAACGAATGAAGATCGAACGAGTAAAGATCGAGAGAGTAAAGATCGAACGAGTACAAACGCGCGGTCGCTCGCCCGCTACGAAGCGGAGAACCGCATGAACTGGGGCGTCGCACTTGCGCTGATTCCGCTGCTGGCCCTGCTGGCCCTGGCCTCTTACGTGGACCGCGTCTACCAGGAGATCGGGAAATTTCTCTCCCGCGATTTTCAGGACAACATTGATGTCTTCGAGCAGAAGATTGAACCCAATCTGCGCGTGAGCCGGTCGCGGGCGTCGCTCTCCATGTCGGTGCTCAAGCAGTTGACCACCGCGACCATTGCGTTGCTCGTTGGCTTCGTAGTATTCGGCGACCAGCGTTGGAACGTCTCTGAAATTCTGCAGGCTGCCATCAGCCTGATTCTGATCATCATTGTGTTCAACCAATTTCTTCCGTTTGTTTTCTTCTCGCGCACGAAAGGCGTTTGGCTCATTCGCTGGACCTGGCTTTTGACCGCGCTGATTTATCTGGTGCTGCCGGTGACGATTGTTCTGGGATTTCTGCAATCGGTCTCTTCGCTCACTCATGAAAACACGCGCGAGCAGCCGGAAAGCGCGTCCGAGGCCGTGGACGCGCTGATTGAAGCGGGACAAGAGGAAGGCATTATCCAGGAGGGCGATCGTGAGCTGATTCAGTCTGTGGTGGAGTTCAGCGGCAAGACGGTGCGTGAGGCGATGAAGCCGCGTCCCGAGATTTTTGCCGTGCCCGTGGAAACTACGGTTGAGCGTTTCATCGAAATGCTGCGAACCAAGCACTACTCGCGGGTTCCCGTGTACGCGGACAGCATTCATAACATTAAAGGCGTGGTCTACGCGCAGGATGTTTTGCAGGTGCCTGACAGCGAGGCGTCGAAACGCACGCTCGAGACGCTGATGCGCCGCGATGTTTATTTCGTACCCGAGAGCAAGCTGGGCAGCGATCTGCTTCGTGAGATGCAGAAGAACAATATTCGTATGGCGATTGTGGTCGATGAATACGGCGGCGTGGCCGGGCTGGTTACGATTGAAGATCTGGTGGAAGAGATTGTGGGAGAAATCCGCGACGAGCATGAGAAGCCGGAAATCACGCGCGAGAACGATCACTCGTTCATCGTTTCCGGTGGAATGGACGTTGACCGCCTCGCGGAATTGTTTGGCACGAAACCGGAGGGAAAAGAATCCGCAACAGTGGCGGGGCTGGTGAGCGAGTTAGCCGGTCACATCCCGCAGCGCGGCGAAACTGTGGATGACGATGGCTTGCGCTTCGAAGTTTTGGAATCGACGGACCGCAAAGTGGAGCGCGTGCGAATTACCGCATTGCAACCGCAGCAGCTGAAGTTGATATGAAAGAAGCTTCTAGCTCCTAGCTTCTAGCGAACCCATCCCACATTGCCCCATCAACCGGTCTCAATTTCATCTTTCGTGAAATACTGTAAACGACAACTCTGCGTTGCTAGAAGCTAGCAGCCAGCAGCTAGAAGCTCCCCTATGCCTTTCCGCTCTGGTTTTGTTTGCATCCTCGGCCGCCCGAACGCTGGCAAGTCCACGTTGCTCAATGCTCTGGTGGGAGAAAAGCTGGCGATCATCTCGCCGAAACCGCAGACTACTCGCAACCGGATTCAAGGCATCCTCAACCTGCCCAAGGGCAAAGGGCACGACGCGGCGCAGATCGTTCTGATCGACACTCCGGGCGTGCACAAGCCGGATAGTTCGCTGGGCCGGAAGATGATGGTCGAGGTGCGGGAGGCGCTGGAAGGATGCGATCTCGTTCTTTTGATAATGGATGCGACGCGCAAACTTGATCAGCGCGATGAGTTTGCCATTCAGATGCTGAAGCACTCTCCGACCAAAGTCTGCCTCATTCTTAATAAAGTGGATTTGCTGCGAGGGGGCAAGGGGCAACTGCTGCCGCTGATTGAGGAGTACAAGAAGCTGCATGCGTTCCACGAAATCATTCCCATCTCAGCGTTGAAGCGCGACGGACTCGACATCCTGTTGAAAGCAGTGACGGCGGCGCTGCCTGCGGGGCCGCCTTATTTTCCGCCCGATCAAGTGACCGATCAGCCGTCGCGTTTTATGTCGGCAGAAATTATTCGTGAACGGGTGCTGATGGAGACGGAGGAAGAACTTCCTTATGCGACCACCGTGATCGTCGATGCGTTCGAAGAAGGAGCCAGGCTGACACGCATCTCTGCGACGATTTACTGCGAGCGGGAAGGCCAGAAGGGAATTCTGATCGGGAAAAAAGGACAGATGCTGAAGCGCATTGGCACGTCGGCCCGCTTGCAAATTGAACGCATGTTAGGGATGAAGGTCTTTCTCGAACTTTATGTGAAGGTGCAGCCTAACTGGCGGGAATCGCGCGCATTCGTGGAAGAACTCGATTGGAGAAGGCAACTGGAGAATCTTACGGATGGCAGAGTCGAACGCGCAGAACCGTCTTTACCAAGAAAGACTGGCAAGAAGAAAAAGCGCGGCGTCCTTAGTTAACCAATGAGTTACGAAGGCGTAGTAAATTAGTTTCGAGTAATCGCAAAACTATCTTTATTGTAGTAGTTCGTTGACGAAGCTTTACACTGCTGGTGCAAGCGCGGTTTGTCCTAACGAGATTTACCAGCTAGAATCGACGTACGTCGGCCCTGCATCGCGATCACGAGCCCAAAATGCCATCAGTGGATTCTTCCCAGAAGCCTCTTCCCGAGAAAGATTTTGATCCGGATAAATTGCATCTGGATTTGCGGGTGACGCTTTCCGCCGATCGCAGGGCCGTCGATCCGGTCGTGCAGGAAGTGATGTCCGTGGTCCGTCAGATGAAGGGCCTCGATGGCAAGGAAGATGCGATTGAGTTAGCGCTCACGGAGGCGCTGGCCAATGCCGTGATTCACGGGGCCAAAGAGGATCCCACCAAAACGGTGGAGTGCCTGGTGAGCAGCGACGATGAACGAAGCGTGCTGATTGTGGTGCGAGATCCCGGCACGGGTTTTAGGCCTGAGGCTATTCCTACATGCACGGTCGGCGAAAATGTTTATTCCAATCATGGGCGCGGGATTTTCTTGATCAACCAGCTCATGGATCAAGTGGAGTTCAGGAAGAACGGCACGGAAATCCGCATGGTGAAGCGGTAGCGCTTCGATCCCTTTCAAATTACAGAGTGTCGTCCTAAGCGAACTTGTCATCCCGAGCGCAGCGAGGGATCTTGGTTCTTGCTTGCGCGGACCGCATTGCCGCCGCAGGCAAACCCCAAGATCCCTCGCTACGCTCGGGATGACAAACCTCTCTCGAGCAGGTCTTACTCTTTCACCGCAATTCCCAGTGTCTTCATTTTGCGATAGAGGTGGCTTCTCTCTAAGCCGAGGACTTCGGCGGCGCGGGTGATGTTGCCGTGGTTCTCGTCGAGCTTCTTGAGAATAAAATCGCGCTCGTAGGCGTCGCGGGCCTGGTGCAGCGTGGAGAACTCGCTGCGCGCGGCGCGCCGGTGGCCGTCGCGGTAGACCAACGGCGGCAGGTGCTTGCGGTCGAAGCGCGTGGTCATGGGATTCATGATCACGATGCGCTCGATCACGTTGCGCAATTCGCGCACGTTTCCCGGCCACGAATAGCGCATCAGGGCCTCAACCGCGTCGTCGGTAATCTCGCGTGGGCGGCGTCCATAGGTCGCAGCCAGGTCTTTCAAGAAGTGCCGCGCGAAGAGCGGAATATCTTCCTTGCGATCGCGCAGCGGAGGCACAAAAAAAGGAATCACGTTCAGCCGGTAAAACAGATCTTCGCGAAAATTTCCCTTGGAGATTTCTTCTTCCAGATCTTTGTTGGTTGAGGCGATGATGCGCGCGTCGACCATGATGGTTTCGTCGCTGCCGAGAGGCGCTACGCGCTGTTCTTCGAGCGTGCGCAACACTTTCGATTGCGTCTTCAGGCTCATGTCGCCGACTTCATCGAGAAACAGCGTTCCTCCGCTGGCCTTTTCGAACTTGCCTTCCTTGTCGGCGGTGGCTCCCGCGAACGATCCTTTGTAATGCCCGAATAGTTCGCTTTCAATGAGATCTTCTGGAATGGCTGCGCAGTTGACCTCGACAAAAGTTTCATCCTTGCGCAGGCTTTGGGCGTGAATCGCATGGGCGACTAATTCTTTTCCTGTGCCGGACTCGCCGTAGATCAGAACGCGGCCGTTGGTGGGCGCCATCAGGCCGATCTGCTGGCGCAGCGCTTTCATCGGAATGCTGTCTCCGACGATCACGCTCTTGGCATACAGCTGTTTTTTCAGGTCGACATTCTCATGCCGCAACTTTTTGGATTCGATCGCATTTTTGACCAGGATCACGGTCTTGTCGATGGAAAGCGGTTTTTCGAGGAAGTCGTACGCGCCGAGTTTGGTTGCGCGGACCGCGGTTTCGATGGTGCCGTGACCTGAGATCATGATTACTTCAGGCGCGTCATCCATGTCGCGGATGCTTTCGAGCGTTTCCAGGCCATCGATGCCGGGCAGCCAGATATCGAGCAGCACCACTTCGAAGGTGTGCTCGCGGCGCAGCAGCTTGAGGCATTCTTCGCCGCTTTCAACCGACGCGGTTTCGTAGCCTTCGTCTGCAAGCACGGCCTGCAGGGATTCGCGAATTCCGGTTTCGTCATCGACGATGAGAATTTTATGCATGCTGCACCGTGGCCGCGGCCAGTGCGGGTTCGGGGACAACCGGCAGTTCGACAATGAAGCGCGTTCCAACAGGCTGGTTTTCTTCGACGCGAATCGAGCCGTGATGTTCTTCGATGACGCGGCTCACGATTGCCAGGCCGAGGCCAGTTCCACGCTTTCTGGTGGAAAAATATGGCAAAAAAAGTTTTTCTTTCAGTTCGCGGGTCACGCCGTGGCCGGTATCAGCGACGGTGATTTCAACGGCGTCGCGGCTGGCTACCAACGAGGTCGAAATCTGAATCTCGCGCACGAGCGAATTGTGCATGGCTTCGGCCGCATTATCCACGAGGTTGGCGACGGCCCGCTTCATGGCTTCTGCGTCGGCCATAACTTTGGGCAAGTCTGCAGCGAGCGATTTGTGCAGGCCAATACCGTCCAGCCTGCCGTTGAACATGGCGAGCGCGCTCTCAATCACTTCATTGATGTCAGCCGGATGCGGATTCGACGCGGGGAAGCGCGCGAGCGTGGAAAATTCATCCACGAGCCGGCGAACGGTTTCGACCGCGCCTGCAATCGTTTGAGCGGAGGCGCGGATGACTTCGAGCGATGCTGGGTCTGAGGGCGTGGCTCGTTCCAGATGACGCTGAATGCGTTCCGCGGAGAGTGCGATGGGCGTAAGCGGATTCTTGATCTCATGCGCGACGCGCCGCGCCACCTCACGCCATGCCGCTTGTTTCTGCGCCTTCAGAAGATCGGAAAGATCTTCGAACACGAGCACATATCCGGAGCGTTGGTCCTGATGGCGCAGCGTTGCCACGGTGACCGCCACGTTGAGAGACGTGCGCTGCAGCGGCATTTCCATCTGGCTGGTGGTCATGCCCATGCGATCGGCGCGGCGCAGCAACGGTTCCAGGTCCTGGAGAACTTCCGGTGGAAACACGTCCGTCAGGCGTGCGCCGCTCAGCATGCGGTCTCTTTCAGCCAGACTGTCGGGATGAAACATGCGCAGCAGAGCCTGGTTGGAGTGTGTGACGCGACGCGCGGCATCGAGCGAGAGAACTCCAGTGGGAATGCTCTCGAGAATTGTTTCCATCTGGCGGCGGCGCTGCTCCAGTTCGGCATTGGCGGCGCTGGCATCGCGGCTGGAAGCTTCGATCTGCCGGCGGCTGGTTTCTAGATCCTCTGCCATGCGGTTAAAGGAACGGACGACATCGCCAATCTCATCGGCGGTGTTTACGTCGATGCGGTAATCGAGACGGCCGCGCGAAATTTCCTGCGTGGCCTCGGCCAGCGCAGACAAAGGCCGCGTCACCAGCTTCGAAAGAAACAGGGCGAGCCACGTGCTGACAAAAAGCACCATCATGGTGAGCAGCAGAAGCAGGCCCATATAGGTTTGGCGTACATGCCTGCGCTCGAGGCTTAACTGAAGATAGCGCCGCTGACTGGCCTCGATCTGGTTAACAGTTTTGGAAAACTCGGGCGGCAGCGGCATAGCGACTAGAATCAGGCCATTATTGCCGACCGGGGCGCTGCCCACCGTGTAGTCGGTTTGCTGCAAGGTGAAATGGGCGGACTGGCCTGCGGCAAGTTGCGCCAGCGGCAGCTTCTCTTTTAATACCGCCCAGGCAGCGGGAACACCGAAGCTTGCCTCGGCAATTCCGTTTTTTATGGCCAGAACAAATCCGCCTTGCAAGGTGGGTTCGTGAGTGCGAAATTCTTCGACTGCAGTGGAGAATCCGTGGCCCTCAAAAGCACGCTTGGTCTCAGGCGAATCGGCGATGGCGATAGCTTCTGAGCGCGCGTTCTGGGCCGCGTAGTTGGCCAGCAGAGAAGCCATGGCATCGGTGTCGGCGCGGACTTCCTCCACCGGCGTGGAGAACCATTTGTCAATCGAGCGATTCATCAATCCGTAGGCAAAAAAATACATCACCATGACCGGTGCGAATGAAAGTAGCAGGGCTCCGACGACCATGCGCGTGCGGAACTTCGAGCCGAGCACCCCCAGCCGGCGTTCAGCCAGCAGCTTGAGCAGATTGCGCGCCAGCACGAACGTGAGAGCGACGAACAGAAGAGAAATCAGCAGTGAGAGCGCGTAGAAAACTACGGTCTGCTGATTGGTGCCGGGACTTAAGATAGTTTCGTTAAACGCGGTTTGCGAAACCAGAATCGCGAGCAGTAGAAAAACCGCCACCGTCAGTAGAATGATGACCTGCTTGCGATTGGATGTTTTCGGAGTTCGAGTTGGATCGGTTTGCACCACGCTGTTTCGGCGGTCCGGTCGCTGCGCGCAGTGGGTTTGCAGGCGATGAACAGACCGAATCTCATTATAGATGGAGAAGTCGCTGACGAAGAGTCCCTAGTAGGGTCAGTGGGCGGACGAGCGTCCTGCCGAAAGCTCTTCCATCACTGCGCGGTAAGCTGGTTTGGGCGCGTAGGCGCGATCGAAAGGCAGTGCATGCCCGCGAGCGCCATGCGAGTGCGATCCGATCCACGAGTATTTATCCGTGAACCCCCAGGTCTGAATCGCGGTGCAGCCGGCGCTGTTCATGCATGCGCGCACAATGCCGCGATAGACCTCGGCCTGGCGCGTCAAGTCTTCTGGCCTGGGCAGGCCGTTGGCATTCACCGGCAACGAGACGTCGAGCTCGGTGATGTGAACTTGCACGCCGAGCGCCGTGAGCCGTGCGATGTTGGCGGCAATTCCTGCGATGTCGGCATCGAGCGCAGGCACGTGCAGTTGCAATCCCACGCCATCGATCGGAACGCCGCGTTGCTTGAAGTCTTTAACCATGGCGCAGATAACGTCTGACTTGCGGTTCAGCCCTTCACCCTCGGCTTCGTTGTAGAAGAGCAACGCGTGCGGATCTGCCTTGTGTGCCCAACGAAATACTTGCTCGATGTAAGCTGACCCTTGGCCTGCCAATCCGATGCCGGGCTGGTTATACCAAAGGGAATCGCGGACACTGCCGTTTTCGTCGAGGGCTTCGTTAACCACGTCCCATGCAAAGACTTGACCGGCGTAGTGCTGCATGACGCGAGTGATGTGCTCTTGCAAGAGCTGAGATAGTTGCTGCGTTGTGAAGTGACCTTGCGTCAGCCAATCCGGATTGTAGCGGCCCCAGACCAGGCAATGGCCTCGGACTTTCATCTGATGGGCTTGCGCGAAACGAACTACTTCGTCGCCCTGGCGAAAGTCGTAGGTGGCCTGATCCGGTCGCAAGACCCACCACTTCATCGCATCTTCCGCTTCCACCATGTTGAACTCGCGGGCCAACGTTGAGGCGTAAGCAAGTTCTGAAAGTTGGGAGGGGCGGACGGCTGTGCCGACGAGCATGCCGTCGCGATCTGCAGCCTGGCGCAGAGATTGAGCGCAGCAGATGAATGTAATGCCCAACACGAGAATTGCGAAGCGCCGCGAATATCTAAACAACGGTTTGTCCCCGGATTGCTAAGATTTATGACGTAAGACCTTCAATTAGACGCAGGAAGGAACTTTTGTAAAGGGCATTCGTCACACCGAGGCTGTGATTTCTTGCAGTAGTTCTTTCCGACGCCGACGATAAGGCCGTGCATCTCGTTGTAAACCTGCGCCAGAGCCGTGCGCTTCGCTGTGCTCATCGCCGATGGAGGATGTGCCGCGCCGGGAAATCCCTTCGCCAAATATTCCTGCTTGCCGTCGCTGGTTTCGGCAACGGATTCTGCGACGGGCGCGAGCGCCTGCTCAAACAGTTTCCGAATCTCGTCGTAAGCGGCATCTTCCGGAAGAATGTCGTGACGCGCAAGTATCCGGCGGGTGTAGGCATCCACCACGAAGACGGGGTGATTGCCGGCGTAGAGCAGGATGGAATCGGCAGTTTCGGGGCCGACTCCATGCAGATTCAGTAGTTCTTCTCGAAGTTGTTGAGTGGGACGTGAAAACAATTTTGTCAGCGAGCCTTGATACTGTTGATCCAGAAACTTAACAAAAAGTTTTAGCCGCTTGGCTTTCTGCCGGAAATATCCGGCGGGACGAACCAGGCGTTCGAGTTCAACCAAAGGCGCGCGGCGAATCCCTGTCAGACTTAGCAAGTGGGCTGAACGAAGATTCGCTAACGCTTTTTCTACGTTCGTCCACGCAGTGTTCTGCGTGAGATAAGCGCCGACAATGACCTCAAATCGCGACTGCGCGGGCCACCAATGCTGCGGTCCCCACGCCCGAAACAAAGCGCGATAGTAGGTTCGAATCTGCTTCTCTCTCGTATCCAACCGCAAAACTGACTTCCTCGATTGCTTGAGTGTACGCCGCTGGCGAGGCACGCGCTTTCCGCACCGTGCAACCTGGCTTGTCTTACCGAAGTGCATGTACTTCAGCAGGATTTCCGGTTCAGGTCGTTAGAAAAAGTTCGTTTGGCGCGGGTTCTAAGGCTCAGGCCCTAAACCGTTTGCTGCCGCTCCCAGTCCAAGTACTACGGTAACTGGTACGGTAATCGACTTACTGTGACAATTTGTGTCACCACGAAGACGCTGCTCTTCTCCCACAGCAAAAGCGGCGCTTTGTGTAAAGGCCGGTAACTTTTCCGGCATCGTTCCACTACGTGGATAGGAGATCGAAAGTATGTCTCAACGGCTGGGTGACCTTCTCGTCAAAGAGAAGATCATTACCCCAGAGCAGTTGGAGAAAGCCACCAAGGCCCAGAAGGAGCAGAACGTCCGCCTGGGTTCCGCTTTGGTGAAGCTCGGTTTCCTCACGGATGAGGACGTCACGAATTTTCTCTCCCGGCAGTACGGCGTTCCGGCAATCAACCTTTCTTACTTTGAAATTGACCCGGCTGTGGTCAAGCTGATTCCGTTTGAAACCGCAAAGCGTTACCAGATTCTTCCGCTAAGCCGCGTGGGTGCGTCGCTGACGATCGCCATGGTGGATCCCACCAACGTCTTCGCCATGGACGACATTAAGTTCATGACCGGCTTCAACATTGAGCCGGTGGTTGCTTCCGAGAGTTCCATTCTGGCGGGCATTGATAAAGCGTACGGCGGGAAAACTGAGGAAGACCTTGAAACCGTGATGCAGTCGATGTCGGAGATGAGCGAGAGCGACATCGAAGTGCAGGCGGAAGAGCAGGAGATGGAGCTGTCGCAGCTGGAGAAAGCGGCGGACGAAGCTCCGGTGGTCAAGCTGGTGAACCTGGTGCTTACCGACGCGGTGAAGCGAGGCGCCAGCGATATTCACATCGAACCCTACGAAAAAGAATTCCGGGTGCGCTTCCGTATTGACGGCGTGTTGCAGGCGATCATGTCACCGCCGATGAAGTTGAAGGATGCGATTACTTCCCGCCTGAAGATTATGGCGAAGCTTGACATCAGCGAGAAGCGGCTGCCGCAAGATGGCCGCATCATGCTGAAGATGAACATTGGCGGGCGCAAGAAACAGCTCGACTTCCGTGTCAGCACATTGCCCACTCTCTGGGGCGAGAAGATTGTGCTCCGGTTGCTCGACAAAGAAAACCTGCGGCTCGACATGACGAAACTGGGTTTCGAGCCGGAGTCACTGGTCAAGTTTGAGAAGGCCATTCTCAAGCCGTACGGAATGGTGCTGGTCACAGGGCCAACCGGATCAGGCAAAACCAACACGTTGTATTCGGCCATCTCGCGCCTTAACCAGCCCGATACGAACATTATGACGGCTGAAGATCCGGTCGAATTTCAGTTAGGCGGCGTCAACCAGGTGCAGATGAAAGAGCAGATTGGACTGAACTTCGCCGCAGCTCTGCGCTCTTTCTTGCGTCAGGATCCCAACATCATTCTGGTCGGCGAAATCCGCGACTTTGAAACGGCAGAAATCGCCATTAAAGCCGCTCTCACGGGCCACCTTGTGCTTTCTACTCTGCACACCAACGGCGCACCTGAGACCATTACGCGCCTGATGAACATGGGCATTGAGCCTTTTCTGGTTGCGACCTCAGTTCACTTGATCTGCGCTCAGCGCCTGATTCGGCGCATCTGCAAAGAATGCGCGGAAACCGTGGACGTGCCAGTGCAGACGCTGATCGAAGAAGGATATTCGCCCGAGGAAGCCAAGACAATCCAGATTCAAAAAGGCAAGGGATGCGCCGTCTGCAACAACACGGGATACAAGGGCCGCTGCGGCTTGTACGAAGTGATGGAAGTGGACGATGAAATCAGAGAGCTGGTGCTAGTAGGCGCGTCGGCTGTCGAACTGAAAAAGAAGGCGATCGAGCGCGGCATGATCACGCTGCGGCGCAGCGGTCTGATTAAAGTGGCTGCGGGCATTACCACTTTGGAAGAAGTTGCACGCGAGACGATTCATTAAAAACCGTCGTTGGTCGTTCGTCGTTGGTCAACGACGAAATCACCAACTACCGAGACAGTGCAAGGATTTTTAGGAACACAGGGGAAGGAATACTGCTATGGGTCTGTCATTAAGTGATTTGCTGAAACGCATGCTGGAGATGAGTGGCAGCGATCTCCATATTACGACTAACTCGCCGCCGCAAATACGCGTCCACGGACATTTGGTGCCGCTGGATCTTCCACAGATGACGCCTGCAGAGACCAAGCAACTGGCCTACAGCGTCATGACGGACTCGCAGAAGCACCGCTTCGAAGAAAGCCTCGAGCTGGACTTCTCCTTCGGATTGAAAGGCCTGGCCCGTTTCCGCGCCAATGTGTTCAACCAGCGTGGCGCCACTGCGGCCGTGTTCCGTTTGATTCCTTTCGAGATCAAGTCTTTCAACCAGCTCGGACTGCCGGCAGTGGTGAGCAAGCTATGCGACAAGCCGCGCGGTCTGGTGCTGGTGACGGGACCGACCGGTTCGGGTAAGTCCACAACTCTGGCGGCGATGATCGACAAAATCAACAGCGAACGGCACGACCACATCCTCACTATTGAGGACCCGATCGAGTTCGTGCACATGAACAAGAACTGTGTGGTCAATCAGCGCGAGCTGCATGCCGATACCAAGAGCTTTACTGACGCCTTGCGCGCCGCGCTTCGTGAAGACCCGGACGTAGTGCTGATCGGCGAAATGCGCGACCTGGAAACTATCGAATCGGCACTGCGCATTGCGGAAACCGGCCACTTGACTTTCGGCACCTTGCACACCAACTCGGCAACGTCGACCATCAACCGTATCATCGACGTCTTTCCGGCGCACCAGCAGCCGCAGATTCGCGCCCAGCTTTCGCTGGTGCTCGAAGGCATCATGTGCCAAAGCTTGGTGGCAACGCCGAGTGGTAAGGGTCGCTGCATGATTATGGAAATCCTGATCCCCAACCCGGCGGTGCGCAACCTCATCCGCGAAGACAAAATTCACCAGGTTTATTCGGCGATGCAATCCGGACAAGACAAGTACGGCATGCAGACCTTCAACCAGGCGCTGGCCTCGGCGTACTTCCAGAAGCAAGTCACGCTGGAAGTTGCGCTGCAACGCTCGAGCATGCCCGACGAGCTTCAGGAAATGATTAACCGCGGCGCCGGATTGACGACTCGTAACGCGGCCGGAACGAGCATGGCGCGCGGCGCGACGCCGACGAAGGGCTAATGCGTTTGACGAAATCGCGCATGGCGACTGAGCGCGATGAGCAGTTGATGCACGTTAATAAATTTAGGGATCAGCGACGACACTTAGGAGTTTAAAACCATGCCAGTCTTCACATTTTCGGGCAAGGATGCATCGGGGCAGAAAATTTCCGGGGAGCGCGTGGCGCCGACCAAACAGGCGCTGGGGCAGCAACTGCGGCGCGAGCGCATTACGCCCGGAGCGATCCGCGAAAAGGGCAAAGAGTTTTCCATGCCCACATTCGGATCGAGCCGGGTGAAGGTCAAGGACATCGCCATCTTCTTCCGCCAATTCTCGGTGATGATCGATGCCGGACTGCCGCTGGTGCAGTGCCTGGAAATCCTCGCGGCCAACCAGGAAAACCAGTCGTTTCAGAAGACTCTCACCGGCGTACGTACAACGGTGGAAGGCGGCGCGACGCTGGCCAATGCCATGCGGCAATATCCAAACGTCTTCGACGACCTCACGACCAACATGATTGAAGCCGGTGAAACCGGCGGTATTCTCGATCTCATCCTGCAGCGGTTGGCGGTCTACGTTGAAAAAGCAGTTCGCCTTAAAGCTGCCGTGAAATCGGCATTGATCTATCCGGTCGCGGTGGTCAGCATTGCCGGATTGATTGTCGGCGCACTACTCAAGTGGGTGGTGCCCATCTTCTCCAATCTTTTTGCCGGCCTGGGTGTCGCGTTGCCCCTTCCCACCCGTATCGTCATGGGCCTGAGCGCCTTCATCGGGACTTTCTGGTGGGTATTCATCGTCGTCGGGGTTGGTACAGTCTTTGGCCTGAAGTCGATTCGCAAGCACCCGCGCGGGCGTTATTACTTCGATAAAACTTTGCTCTATCTGCCGGTCGTCGGTTCACTCTTGCGCAAGATCGCGGTCGGCCGATTTACGCGGACGCTGGGCACTTTGATCACGTCGGGCGTGCCGATTCTTGAAGGTTTGGCCATCACTGCCCGAACCTCTGGCAACGCTGTGCTCGAAGAGGCGCTAATGAAAGTGCGAAAGGCGATTGAAGAAGGCCGCACGATCGTGGACCCTCTTAGAGAATGTGGAGTCTTCCCCAATATGGTGACGCAGATGATCGGCGTCGGCGAAGCTACTGGCGCAATGGACAACATGTTGCAGAAGATCGCCGATTTCTACGAAGAAGAAGTGGACGCAGCCACCAAAGATATGCTTACGAAGAAGAAGTGGACGCAGCCACCAAAGATATGCTGGCCATGCTGGAACCGGTCATCATCGGCGTGCTCGGCATCACCATCGGCGGAATCGTGATTTCGCTCTATATGCCGCTGTTTGCGATGATCGCTAAGTTGGCTGGTTAGAAGAAACGGGTCTTGGGTCTTAGGCGTTAGGTCTTGGGCCTAAGACCCCAACGCCTCAGATTGAATCCATAACATAAACCTGGGGCACAAGACCTGAGACCTGAGATCGCGATGCAATCGACATTTGACGAGCGGAATTGGCTGGCCTGGCTGGTCAAAGTACGGATCCTGATCCTCACCTTCCTGCTCGGAATTCAATTGGCGATCGCGGAGTTGACTGCAAGTGCTGACCGATCTGATCATGGTCAGCCTGGTCGTGCACGAAACCGGAGGCTGGGATAGTTCGCTGAACTTTCTCTACCCTCTGGTCATTATCGTGGCCGGCATTCTGCTGCCGCGAGTGTGGGCGCATCTGGTAGCGGCGCTGGCCTTCATTCTTTACGGCACCGTTCTGGAACTTAATTACTACGGAGTCGTGCCGTCCTACTGCACTACGCATCCTGAGTTGAAGGCGCTGCGCGGAATCATTTTCGTGAACCTGTTTGCGTTCCTCGCCGTCGCATATCTGGCGGGGCAGTTGGTCGCCAAGTTACGCCAGGCGCGTGTGCAACTGAAAGACGCAAGCGGAGCGCTCGCGGATCTTCAGATCCTGCACGAGAATATTATTCAATCCATCAGCAGCGGCTTGATCACTACTGGTCTCGATGGCCGCATAACGCTGGTGAACAATGCAGCGCAGAAACTTTTGGAGCGAACTCCTTACGAGCTGCTGGGAAAACCTGTGAGCGGTTTATTTCTCGACGCACTGCCTAATGGCGAATCGCTCACTCACGGCGAAGTTCGTTTTGATACGGCGGGAACATTCCGCAAAACGGCTCGAGTGCGAGTTGCCGCGTTGAATGGGCCAGAGCGCGGCACGCTTGGCTACGTTTACGCGCTCGATGACCTCACCGAGATGCGGCGCCTGGAGCGCGAAGTGCGCATGCAGGACCGCCTCGCAGCCGTAGGCCGGCTGGCGGCGGCCATCGCCCACGAAATCCGCAATCCGCTTACTTCCATCGCCGGATCAGTCAGCATGCTTTCCGGCATACCCGAGATGAATGAAGAGCACCGGCGCCTGCTGGACATTGTGACCCGCGAGTCGCACCGCCTGAACGGCATTATCACCGACTTTCTGACGTACTCGCGCGGCAAGCAGTATCACTTTGAAAGGGCTGATCTTGTGCGCTTGGTTGAAGACACGCTCACGCTCATGCGTCACCGCATGACGGCAGAAAGTACAGGCATCACGATTGAGACACGGTTCGCCGTGCCAGAGGCCTGGGTGCTCGCTGACGGCGACAAGATCAAGCAGGTTTTCTGGAATTTCGCCGAGAATGCGGTTCGCGCCATGCGGAACGGCGGCAATCTGAAAGTATCGATCGAGCGTCTCGGAGATGATTGGCAGGTCAGTTTTGCGGATACCGGAACCGGAATGACGCCACAACAGACAGAAAAACTTTTCGAGCCTTTCCAATCGAACTTCGAAGGCGGCACCGGACTCGGGCTCGCAGTGGTTTACCAGATCGTGCAGGCGCACGAAGGCAAAGTGTGGGCGCGATCGAAGCCGGGACAGGGAACCACTCTCATCTTGAGGTTGCGGCGCCTCGACGCAGAGAGGCCCGGTGCAGAGAGACAGAATGCCCGCGCAGCGTCAGTTGGAGATTTTGCCTCCGCTGAATTGCCCGCGTCTTCGCCCGCGCCACTAGTCGCCGCTTCGGCAGAAGGGAGGCTGCATGGCTAACATTCTGGTTTGCGACGACGAGCGTTCCATCTGCGAAATGCTTGACATCGCCCTGCGCCGCGAAGGACATCGCGTCGAAACGGTGCAATCGGGCCAGGCCGCCAAGAACAAGATTGACGGCGCTCTTTACGATCTGATCATTACCGACATTAAGATGCCGAATATCGATGGCATCGAAGTGCTGCGCCACGCGCACCGCGTTTCGCCCGATTCGCCAGTCATCCTTATCACCGCCGTGGACGACTACGAAGCCGCAGTGGAAGCGGTAAAAGCTGGAGGAGCGTCGGACTATATTCGCAAGAGTCCCGGCTTGGTGGATGAAATCAAGCTAGCCATCAATCGCGTTTTGGAAAAACTTAGTCTGTGCAAACAGAATTTTGCTCTGCGCCGCGATGCCGCCTCGCAC
>JBEKJF010000072.1:0-15322 GCA_050011375.1 Candidatus Sulfotelmatobacter sp. | reverse complement strand
GCACTTCATTCCTCACCGGGAACCAAAGGTACAAAGCGCACTAGTTCACGAAGAGAAGTCACGGCCTGGCCGTTGACCATGCGGATGAACTGCAGTTGTTGGGAGTCGGAAGATCCAATGGGGATAATCATTCGTCCTCTGTCGCGGAGTTGAGCGGGCAGAGCCGAAGGCAAATGAAGAGCGGCCGCAGAAACGAGGATTGCGTCAAACGGAGCGTTGTCAGGAAGTCCGAGCGCACCGTCGCCGGTGATGACATGCACATTGCGATAGCCAAGCGTAGAGAGAAGATTACGGGCGCTCTCGGCGAGAGACGCGTGCCGTTCGATGGAAAAGACTTCTGCGGCAAGATCCGCGAGCAGCGCGGTAGCGTAGCCAGAACCGGTTCCCACTTCGAGAACCTTGTCGTTGGCCGTGAGCTGGAGAGATTCGAGCATGAGCGCAACAATGTAGGGCTGAGAGATGGTCTGGCCGTCACCGATGGGAAGCGGATGATCCTCATAGGCCTGAGCGCGGCAAGCCTCAGGAACAAATTCGTGACGGGGTACGCGAAGCATGGCGTCAAGAACGCGCGTATCGGAGATGCCGCGATCCCGGAGTTGAGAATCGACCATCAGTTGGCGAGCGTTGGTCAGGTTGGGCATAAGCAGTGGTCAGGGACCAGGGGCCAAGGGCTGAGGCTATATAAAAAAACGATTCATCGCCGTCCACTGATCCCTAGCCCCTGACCGCTGCTTTCATTTCTTGCGACGGCGGACCTGTATGTCGAAGCTGACGACGCCGTTCTGGTCGCGGTTACCGACGAGGGAAACGCTGCGATTGACATAATACTCCCCCTGAATAATCTGCTGCGAACTCTGAGAAACGTTGGTGGAGTAGGTGAGAGACAGGTTATTGGCAAACTGTTGCTCAATCGTAATCTGGGGGCCGTTGCTGACAGGATTAGTGATGGTGGTAAGTCCCTGAGGATCGATTTTTATATTGCTGGCGCCGAACAGTCGTTGAAAACGGCTGCTGGCTGTGTCGTTGATCGCCTGGTTGAGAATGAGATCGCTGGTCTGATCAGAGAAGCCGCTCTGACCGGACTGCTCCTGAAGTTGCGCAGATTCTTCGTTGGTGCGGCCCAGAGCCAGGAGCGCGATGATGTCGGACTTGGGCAAGGGAGGTTCCGACCTGTAGTTGATATTGAGACGGTCGGGTGTGCCGGTAATCGTGATATTGAGGTCGTAGCTTCGGACATGGCTGGAAGCCTGCAGATTCAGTTGGGGTTCGATGGCAACTGGATTGGAGAAAGTGATGTCGCCGCGCTCGAGCGTAAACCGGATGCCGTGAAAAGTGGCTTTGCCTTCGAGGATATCGACACGTCCTAGAACCGCGGGCCGAGCCACGGAGCCGCGAAGTCGAAGGTCGGCATCTCCGGAAAGGCGAGCGATAGCAGTGCGCATCTGCAGTTCCGGCGCGGTCTGCACATGAATATCGAGTTTGACATTATTGAGCGGCGAGTTGGCGACGGTAACCGTAGCAAACTGGCGGCTGCGCTGTAGGTAAGCGCTGAAATCGAATCCAGGAGTCACCGCAATTTTGGTAATACTGATGTCGCCCGACACTGTGGAGGCGGAACGACTGCCGATCCAATGCAGCTCGGTGTTGGCGGTGGAGCTGACGCCCGGCGGATAACGCAAGCGAACATCTTTGCCGATAGCGGTGAGATTGAAGTTGATCTGCCGGTTCATGTAATTGGCGTCGCCTTTTAGATCAAGAGTTCCACCGCCGGTGCGGGCGGTAAGCGTCTCGATATGGACGCGATCGCGAGTGAATAGAAGTGAACCGTTGAGTTCACTGAGACCGCTGGGGAGTCCCGCGAATAAAAGCGCACCGTTTGCCACCTGAAAATTGCCTTGCGGTGAAGGATCAGCGAGCGTGCCGCCCACAGTCAGGTTCATGGTGACGAGTCCGGAGGCCGTGAAGTCGGGATCGAAACTGGAGAGTAGTTTCAGGTCGAGGCGGCCGTCGGCTGTGAGATCGAGTGCGCGTGCGCCCGAAAGTTGAATAGCGCCGTGCGCGGTGAGGTCAGTTCCCTCCCCTACAAGATGGAGTTGCTGGATGTTCACCGCCCGATTCGCCAGAGTGAATCGAATGGGATCCTGATTGTTTAGTTTTACGTTCTCGACATCGAGCGTGAGCGCGCTGAGATTGCCGGCGACGATCCATTGTGCGGGCTGGCGCAGTGGGCCACGCACGTCGAAAGAACCCGTAACAGCAGAATGTCCCGTGATCCGACCGTCGAAGTAGGAGCGCCACAGAGCATCGACATCCAGCTGATCGGTTTGAAACGACAGGTGGGCAGGATAGCCATCGCGCAATTGCACGTCGCCGCTCACGAGAAGAGAACCGCGCTTGAAGTGAGAATTGCCGGTCAAGTGAAGCTCGCTGCCCTGAGTGACGGCCTGCAGATCGACTTCGCCAGCGAGTTCATGGTCAAGGGTAAGGCCGTGCACGTGAAGGGTTCCGTCGATCGAGGGCGCACTGGCTGTACCCGAGGCTTTTACAACAAAGTCGGCGCGTCCCTCAGCGGGGAAACGATCCAAATGGATTTGTCGAACCTGTGAGAGGTCGAAATTATTGCCGACGAGGTCGAGACGAAAAACACTCGAAGAAGGATTATAGGCCGCGCTTCCGGTGACGACCGAATCATCGTGGAAGAGATGGATGTTATCGAAAGAGATTTCCCCTTGCGCAAGACGGTAGGCGGAATCGAATTGCCGAATGGTCTCACCGTAGGCGGAGGCATTATTGAGATGGAGCTGTCCTTCGAAGTGAGGCTCGGAGAAAGTTCCGGCAGCCTGCACGAAAAAATCAGCATTCCCCGTGATGGGATAGTTGTATCCGAGTAGCGCCTGGATCGGCGCGACATCGGAGTTGTGGACGTTAGCACGCAGAGTGAAAGCGCTATCGCCGGTGAAATGGCCATGCTGAAGCGCGACGGTGGCGTCAAACTCTGCGGATGTGTTATCCCGGCGCAAGGTCGCGTTGTGAAGTGCGATGCTCTGGAAGGAAAGCTGGATCGTGGCGGAAAGAGAATCCCATTTGGTTTGGAGTGGATGTGTCTTGGCCGTAGCGGGCAGCGTGATGTCGAAATCGTCGGCCTGCAGACTACCGGCGAACTGCGGTGACAAAACCGCACCACTCATGCTGCCATTGAAGGCAGCGTTGCCATTCAGTTCGACATCGTACATCGCCGGACCGCGAACGACGGTTACAAAGGGCAGCCAGTCCGCGAGACTCGAAGTGGAAACGGACAGGCGCACCGAGGATGCCGCAGACAGTGTGCCGGAAGCCTGAATGTGGGAAGTTGGCGTGGTGAGGGTGAACTGCGGCAGATCGATGGAGTTGTCGACGGCGTGGTAAACACCTTTGGCGTGGGCGCTGATTCGCAAATGTCCGGGAACGTGCTGCTCGGGAGGAGTGAGATCGAGCGCGAATTGGATTTCAGCATCGCGGGGAGTCCCCTTCCAGCGAGTCTCGAGTGTGCCCGAGGCAGATGCGGCAGGATGATAGGGCGGGAACGGATGAGCGGGAGCATTCAGGGCTGCTGCTATATCTTCTGCAGAGAGATCGTGCAGGCGAAGAAGAACAGACGCACTTTGGATTGCTGGTGCCTTGATCTTCGGCGTTTTGACGCCGGCCTTGTTCGCAGGCGGCGCGGCAGAAATAGTAGCGGTATCGAGATTTTTTCGAGCACTGGCCGATAGGTGCTGCCACGGCGCGAGCCACTGATCGAGTTCGGCATCGCCGGTAACGCTGCCGCCGAAAATCCTGGCTTGCAGTTTGGAGAGTTTGAGTTCCTGGTCGGTCACGGAGTAGTCGGCGTTGAGTGACACTCTTGAGAACGCGACTTGACCGTTCTGCCAACTGAGATCGCGAAGAGTCAGCAAGCCGTTGCTGGCGAATTGGTCCAGAGAGCCATCCGCGTGTCCCTTGAATTCGAGCAGACCGGCGCGCAGATCGCGTCGGCGGGCGATTGACGCTGCTTCGCCCAAATCCAACTGCGCATCGTAAGAACCCTGAAAATGCGGATGGCGGAAGTCCGTGATTTGGCCGCTGGCCGAAAAGTGAGAGTGGCCGGAATTCCACTTGAGCGAGGGAACAGCCGCCGAGTCAGATTCAATACTAAACTCTGCCGTCGTCATCCATGCGAAGGGACGGTAGTCCATGAGTTTGGTGTCGACCAGGCCGAGCAGAAAGCGGCCGTCGTAGCGGCGGTGCAGGAAGGCGTAATCCATCTGGAGCGAGGCGTCGCGAGCAACGAAATCCACGGGGATGGTCTGATCGTCCCAGAGAATCTGACCATGGCGGAGTTCAAAGCGGTTGATGGAAAGATTAAAGAGTCGCTCGACAGCAGTTTCACCGGAGTCGCCAGTGGCTTTGCGCTGAGGAAAATTAGTGGTGCCGTCGGGATAGAAGGCGACGTGCACGGTTGGTTGATCGAGGATGACTTCGTTAAAGCCGAACTCAGAACGCAGAAGTGAAATGACCTTCAACCGCGCTACGATGCGGTCCACGTGAGCCAAGGGAACATCGAGGGCCTTCTCGCGGCCGTGGACTGTGATGCCCCGCACATCGACCTGCAAGCGAAAAGGCGTGGTGTGGATGCTGCCGATTTCGACGCGGCCTCCGGTGATGCGCTCCACTTCAGCGACGAGGCGACGGCGCACCAGCGACTGGAATGATTCTGTGTTGACGTAGATGAGCAGGCCAAGGGCGCTGAGCGCGCCGATCGCGGTCACGATCAGGAGATATTTCCACCATCGGCGGCGTGGCTTAGTGGAGCGCTGCTTCGCTGCGATTGGACTCACCGCGATTGCACTCCCGGGTCATTCGCAGAGGATGTGACGCCGGGGGTACGGACCTGCCCTTCGGAGCGCAAGGTTTGCAACCAGGAGACGAGCAACTCGCTCACCTTCTGCTCGGTCAACAATTCGCGAATCTTGCCGGAAACTTCCGCGAGCGAGATTTCGGATGCCCCGGACTGCTTCAACTTGGGAACAAACTGTTCGCGGTAGTAAGCTTCGATGGACTTGGAATCGATCTGGACCGTAGGACGAAGGCGGGCCTCGACCAGGCGCATCAGGTCGATCTGCTGGCGGACGCGGGCAAGAAGATCCTTCTCCGTGAGGTGGTAGTTGGCGAGTAGAGCCTGCCAGGCCTCACTGGAAGCGGCTTGGGGATATTGCTTGCGAGCCTCGGCGACACGGGCCTCGGCTTCGGCGTCGGTAGCGTGAACGAAATCGGCGGACATCATCTGCTCGCGCAGAAGTTCCTGGTCGATGAGGCGGTCCAGAACGGCGCGGCGGTCATCGTCAGTGAACTGCGCGAGAGTGCGATTGGTGAGCAGAGCCTCATAGCAAAGGGCTTCATCCCAATCGGATTGCAAAATAATGCGGCCATTGACGGTGGCGACGATGCGGTCGATTACTTCGGCCGAAGCGCGCCCGGGCGCAAGCGAGAGTACAGACACTAAGAGCGCGAGCACGACGACAGGGATCGTTATCTTGACTCGAACTCTCATTAAAATGGCTGACCTATGCTGAAAAAGAAGTTAAAGGGCCGCAGATGCTGCGTCTCAAAATACAGAGCCTGGCCGCTAGTCGGCCCGCTGGTCGAAAAGACGGTTCCCTGAAAATATCCGGTTGGATTCAGATTGTACCCGAAGTCAAAGCGTAAAGGGCCAATGGGCGTCTTGTAACGCAAACCAAGGCCCACCGCGTGAGAAGTGTAGTCGTAACCGCTGTTATTGAAGTAGGTTTCGCACGCCGTATCCATCACGCCGCTGGATGGCACACATTGCGTTGGGTCAGGCTGGTGCCACCGCACCAGGCCTTTGAGCATGTCGTGACCGGCGGTGAAGACGTTGCCCATATCGTGAAAAACGGCGAAGCCGAAGCCTTCCCCGAGAAAGGGCAGGCTCACCTGAGGAAAGCGCAGTTCCTCGCTGTTAACAAACAGCGCAGTACCTCCCACGGGAAAACCGGAATCGGGATCGCGGGGTCCTGCTTGATTTAACCCAAAACCTCGGTGAGAGTTGCCACCACCGGCAAAAAAAACTTCGGGCAGCGGGATCACCGAAATGCCCGCCGGACACGAGTTAAGGCTTAAACCACTGAGTTGGCAGGCTCCCGGTGGCAGAACCTGCGAACCTTGATAAACCTGCTCTAATCCTAACGTGGTGGAGCGGGCAAAAACGAATTTGTGCTTGGGCGGACCAAAGGCGTAGTAAGTCGAATCCTGCCCCAAAGCCCGAGCGAAATTCGCCTGAGAACCGAAGTAACCGGATGCAGCAGAACCATCCAGGGTGAAGTACTGGCCCTTCGTACTTTCGAGAGGATTGTCCCGTTGATCCCGGATGAAAGTGAAGCCGGGACCACCTACGCGGGCAGGCAGTGAAAACAAACTGAACTCGGCGGGCGAAAAGTTCTCAGCCAAGTGGCTCGCCTTCACGTAGCGGTAATCGAAGCGGTAGGTGATCGACGTAGAGTGATTGAGTTGCGGCTTGCCGATTTGCTGCCGGAGATCGATCTTCCCTTCTTCGCGTTGTGAAGTGAAGGTGGCAACGTCCAAACTGTTGTCGTAAAAAATCGTGTAGAAGACCTTGAAGCGTTGCTGATTGAAGAGCTTGGGAATTTCGTAACTGATGAGGCCGCGTTGCTGCAGCCGTCCAACGTGAGACTGGAAGGTCAGGGTCTGGTCGCGGCCGCCCATGTTGAGGCGGGTGATGTCGAAACCAACGCGCGGGCTTACACCGGTAGACCCTGTGGGAGCCGTTGTTCCTGAGGGCAGCCCGGTTTCGAATTCTAAGCCGACACCATAGGTAAAAGTGTAGCGCTTGGCCTCCTGCATTTGGACGAGAACATTCTTGCGTGGTTCGGAGCCCTCGGGATTCTGCACAGCCGTATCGACCTGGCTGAAGATGCCAAGTTCATAGAGCTTGCTCTGCGTTTCCAGAAGATCCTGCTGGCTGAGCGGCTGGCCAGCCACTTCCTGAATCTCGCGCTGCACGATGTAGTCGCGAGTGTGCTCAAGCCCGGCGACCATCACTTGGTTCACAAAGAATTGTTCGCCCTCCAGGACTGTGAACGTCACATCCTCGCGATTAGGCTGGCTGGACGAAGGCTTGGTAGTGATTTCAAGGGTAGCGTTCGAAAAACCGTGGTTGAAGTAGTAATTGAGAATGAACTCGCGATCATGAGCGAGATTCTGTTCAGAGTATGCCTGGCCCGGTTCAGTTTGCACCTCGTGGAAATTCTCCCTTGGAACGGACCGGTTTCCTACAATCTGAAACTCCCCCACCAGGGTCTGCGGCCCCTCATCAATCTGCACATGCACGGCGAGCTGGTTTTTCGAGCCCTTGTAGTTGTCATCGACCTTGGTGCGAATCTGCACCTGGCGATATCCGTTAGCACGGTATTGCGCTTCGAGAACGGCGACATCATTTTTCAAAAGCTCCCCGCTGTAGCGTCCGTGGTAAAAAAAACGCCCGGCGGGCTGGACTTGCATGTAGGACTTGAGTTTTGCCGTGTCCAGAAAGTTCTTGTTGCCGCCAATCGCGACCACAGCCAACTTGTGTGCGGAGCCGGGAACGATGTGGTAGGTAACGTGAATCGCGTCTGGGCTGGTGTCTTTCCGCACGTCGACGCTAGCGTCGAAGTAGCCCCGGCTCTGCAGGTAGTCGAGAAGATTGCGCTTACCCTCATTCACCAGATCGTCGTCGAGAGCATTCTCCTCGTAGACCGGTATTTCCTTTTTCAAAAGACCGCGGCTGATTCGAAAGCCTTGCGCAGTGATGAGGACGACCGGTCCAGGCTCGATCAGAAACGTGTAATCGACGGCATTCGTTCCGGCGCGGTACTTCTGTTCTGCGATCAACACCTGCGCCAGCACGCGCTGCTGCTTCTGAAACTTCTTGCGCAGGTACTGGAGCGAATTGGTGATACGCACGGCCGTAACGCGCTCGCCGGGGTGCATCCTGGCGATGTCCTCCAATTGTTCTTGGGAGAAAGCCGAATGTCCGGTAGCCTTCACCTCGCCCACGTGGGCAGGTTCTCCGGGCGTGATGTGGAAGAGGATGTCGACCTGCTGGAGCGTGGCGTTAGAGGTGCTTTCAGCGGTAACTCGGGCGCGATAAAAACCATTCTCCTGCATCAGTTGCCGAACATTCTGCAAAGCCCGGTCGAGTTTATCCAGCCTGTAAAGTTCGCCGAGCTGGAACTTGGCTGCATTGAGAATTTGGTTGGGGTTCGGATGACTGGGAGCGCCTTCCACATCAACGGCTCCAACGAAAAAGTTGATCGAGGTGGTGAAAGTGAGCAGTACGTCCGAGCCAGATGGTGTGACTTCGGCTTGGATGTCGGCAAAACGTCCCGTGGCATAGAGGGCGCGGATGCTGTCGCGGACCTGGTCGCGATCGAGGGGCTGGCCCGATTTCTGTGGAAGCATTTGCAGCAAGTGATCTTTATCCTGAACTCCGGGCAGATCGATCGCCCGCACATTGCGCCCGGCGTAAGCCGACATAGCATCGAGAGCCGAAGAGGACTGCGCGGTCTGCGGCCCTCGATTGGTTTGCGAAGACGCGGACGCAGGCGATTCGGCTGCCGCAGCCGGACCGAGCGAGAGCATGATCAAGATGAACAATGACGCGTACCGTCTCAGCAAATAGTGTCCTTGAGCCCGTTGCCTGAATTCGATGAAGCTTAGAACGCCGGCGTTGTCCGCCTCGCGCGGCGAAAACGGTCCAGCCACTTATAATAATGGTTTTGCGCGGTCTGAGACGGTGACCTCCTTGAGGCTGACGTAAGAAGGACGGGTGTGGAGAAGAGTCAGGGCGTGGAAAAGCAAAAATTCGAAGAACGGTACTCGCGGCAAATTCTGTTTCGCGGAATCGGCGCCGAGGGCCAGCGGCGGTTGGCTGAGGGACGAGTTGCCATTGTGGGTTGCGGAGCGACCGGGTCTGCGCTGGCATCATTGCTTGCGCGCGCGGGCGTGGGCACGCTGCGGATAATCGATCGCGACTACGTGGAATCGAGCAATCTGCAGCGGCAGTCTCTATTCGACGAAAAGGATGCCGCTGAATCGGTGCCCAAGGCGATTGCCGCAGCGCGAAAGATTGCAGCCTTCAATTCGGAGATCGTGGTCGAGCCGCAGGTCGAAGATGTAATCCCGCGAAATATTAATGCGTTACTTGAGGGGATGGATGTAATACTCGACGGCACCGACAATTTCGAAACTCGATATCTGCTCAATGATTATGCTCTTAAAAATTCTTTGCCGTGGATTTATGCGGCGGCAGTAGGCAGCTATGGAGTGACACTGAATGTATTGCCCGGCAAGACGGCGTGCCTGGCGTGCATTTTTCCAGATACGCCGCGGGGAATGGTTGAGACCTGTGAGACCTCGGGCATTTTGAATACAGCTGTAAACGTCGTGGCATCGATTGCAGCCACCGAAGCGATGAAGCTGCTGATCGGCGGCGCTGCTGCCGAGCAATTGCGAAAGACATTGTGGTCGTTGGATGTCTGGAAGAATGATCAGGTGGAGATTGCTGCGGGAACTCCGAGGCCGGGATGCCGCGCGTGCGGAGAGCGGGACTTCGTGCATCTGGCGGGTGAGGGACGTCCGCACATCACGATGTGCGGAAGAAACTCGGTGCAGATTCACGAACGCGCACGGCCAATCGATTTCGCCGAGATGCAGCGGCGACTGGAAGCCCACGGCTTGGTGCGGCACAACGAATTCGTCCTGAAATTCTGGCGCGAGCCTTACGAGATGACGATCTTCCCAGACGGCCGCGCCATCATCAAGGGGACGACCGACACCGGGGTTGCGCGTAGTTTGTATGCACGTTATGTCGGGAGCTGAAATCGGGCGAAAAAAAGGCGCGACCCGAAGGCCGCGCCACTTCGCGCCACAGAAACTAAGTACCCGTCTTCATAGCTTTCTGCCCCGGCACACCTAGCGCCGCCGCAATCTGCACCCCGATCGGCGATCCCAGCCCGGTACACGCGTTCCATCCCGGACCCGCCGTATAGGCTCCATTGTTGCCCGAGGTGATGCTGTTGAAATCACCTTTGGGATCTTGATAGAGCAGCGGGTTGATAAAGCCAACCGGCTTCCCCATGCTCTCGTTAATCAGCGCGATCAGTCCAGCCCACAGCGGAGCTACCGCGCTGGTCCCTCCGATCACGTCCGGCTGCCCATCGACCAGCGTAACGTAACCAGTGTTTGGATCGGCATCGCCCGCCACATCCGGAACGCCTCGACCCACATTGTGACTTGGGTTCGCCGACGCGGGAACGCCCGCCGCGTTCTGCCAACTGGGAAGCGGAAACACATCGCTGATGCCGCCTCCGGTAGCACCTTCATTATTCGCCAGCTCGTTCCACACAACTTCGCTGGTGATGGTATTGCCTGAAGCCATCAACTCCGTGCCTCCACAAGCGAGGACATTCGGACTGGATGCCGGGAAATCGACGTGATTCAGCCCGTCGGTTACTCCGTCGGTCGAGCCATCGTCTCCGGCCGCAACGCAAACCGTTACGCCCATTGCTCCGGCAGATTGAAATGCCTCATCCATGGAAGTCATTGCCTGCTGCGTCCACGACGATTCAGGACCACCCCAACTGATCGAGACGATCGACGGGTTATTGGTGGTGTCGTGCACGGCAGTTGTGATCGCGTTCAGAAAGCCGGCGTCCGTGTTGTCGGCGAAGTAGACGACGATCTTCGCCGCGGGTGCGATCGATCCGGCCACTTCAATATCCAGCATCACCTCGCCGTCCGGCCCGTTCGGATCTCCGGTTGGACTGTTGCTGCCGTTGCCGACCGAAACCGCAGATACGGTTGGCGTCTGGGTGAGGTGAAGTTGCTTCCAGTAATTCGTCAGATCGGTAGGGATATATCCGCCGCCCAACTCGATCAGCGCGATACATTCTCCCGAGCCATTTTCATTCGTGGGAAAGTCGTAGAACGTGGCGACTTGCGCCGGCGTGTAAGATTCTCCCTGCGCTTGCGCGGCGGGACGGATGCCACCGGCTCCGCGCCGCCTACGAAAATGCGGCTTCGCCTGCGGACGATTATCCAGGCCAAAGACGCCCTCGACCACATCCTGCAATTCCGGCGGAAGCTGGACCGTGCCAGTACGTCCGCGATACTGGCCGCTCGGGTGGTCATATTGTTTCAGTTCGACGCCGAACGCCTCATTCATCGCAGTCACGGTTCCGGAAAGAATGACGGTCCGGCGGGCTGCGCTCTTTTCCTTTACTGTGAGTTTGTGTTGGCGGGCAAATGCCTCGACCCGGGCAATGCTGTCGGCATCCGCGCCATGAAGTTGCTCGTATTCTTTACGGCTGAAAATCTTCCGTTCCGCGACCGGCTTCTTGTATTCATTGGGATCGACAATCGGCTTCTTCCCGGCACGGGATCGCAAACGAATTGTCACATCTACTATTTCGCTGGGATTGGCTGGACCTATCTCTCGCGCTCCTTTTAACGGGGCGCGCTCACTACCGGCAAGTTGAAACGTTTTATTCGGAGTGGACATAAATCTCCTTTCGTTCGAGCCTAGCCGAACGCGAATCAAGGCTGGTTAAAGCTGCTACCGGAGTTCTCTTGCGAAGCTCTACTCAGGGAAGGAGCCCAGCCTTCTGCAATCTTACGAATCGGTGCTGGCCCGTTGGACGCAAGCAAAGTTAGCACAGCGCGGTAACGAATCAAGATCTTGTTGGTGCTTGTTACGAAACACGAACAGGCATCGCGCCCAAAATGGTACGTCTCAGTACATGCGCCTCAGTACAAGTGAAAGTCGACCTCGACCGCGATTTCAACTGCCACCTCGCGCCCATCCTTCTTGCCCGGCTCGAACTTCCAGTTCTTCACCGACTCAATCGCTTTCTCGTCGAGGCCCATGCCGAGAGCGCTTAGTACACGAATTTTTGTTGGATGTCCGTTGGCATCCACGACCAGCCCCAGAAGACAGTTCCCCTGGTACTTCGCCTTGCGCGCTTCTTCAGAAAACTCAGGATCAGTCTGATAAATAACTCGCGGTGCCGTCATTCCGTTGCCCATCCGAAAGCTATCGCCGCCGGTGCTGCCCCCACTGCCGGGGCCAACTCCGGGCCCGTCTCCAGGGCCAACACCACCGCGGCGGCCGTCACCGATACCATCGAGCAAGCCCGGCCCATTCGACGGAATCACCGCAGTAGATTTCGGGTCGCCAAGGTTTGGCATATCGTTCATGGCGATCTTGATGTCCGGCAGCACAATCACTGTAGGTTCAGCTGGCAGCTTCGGCGTCGGGTTGCGCAGAACCGCCGACGGAGGCGTAAGCTGTTCCATCGAAAACTTCGGCAAACGGCCCACGGAAGCTTTAAGCACGTCACCGTCGCCACCCCCGCCGCCTCCGCCTGCCTGAGTCTTCGCCGGTTTCAGCGGATAGTCATCCGGAACAATCAATCTTGTGACAGACTGCGGTTTGGGTGCGGCCGGAATCGGACGGCGTATCGTGATAAACGTGGCACCGATGATCAACCCCAGCAACACGACGTGGGCCGCAGTTGAACCAAGCACGCCATTCTTCCTGTAGTCGTAGAACCCCCAAATATCCTTCAGCGGGATGGGCTGCGATTCCAGCTTGAGCGGGGGAAGCTTCTCGGGAAAGAAAGACTCCTCGATTCCGCGAAATAGCGACTTCCACAGAGGCTGACTCGCGTCGGACAGAAGATGAAGTTCCGGCTCGTTGCCAGGCTGCAGATTACCTTCGGCGTACGCCATTGATTCTCCTATTCGATTCTTCGCTGGTGGGTTGGAACAGGCGCGTTCTTACCGTACGCCCCTTTATACAGATTGGAGGTCGTTCCCAATAAGTTGCCTGTCGACCGTGAATTTCGTTGTGACTTCGAGAAACGAACTCGGATTCTGGTATTCTGAGTTTCGTTGTGCCTTCATCCCAAACTTAGTTCTTCCTGAATTAATCATGGCAAATCCGAGCATTCCAGAATCCCAAACAAGTGTTGAATCCGCCGTCGCGCCCGACGAGTCATTCAGCGACCTCCTTTCACAATATGACAAGAGCCATTCGCGCAAACGCGATGACGGCAGCAAGCAGCTCGTCGGCACGGTAATTGTTGTTACCGCCGACTCGGTGTTGCTCGATATCGGCTTCAAGAGCGAAGGCATTCTGCCGTTGGCTGTCTTGCAGAGCGCCGGAGAGACCGTGAAGCCTGGCGATAAGATGCCGGTCTCAGTCACGGGCCGCGATCCCGAAGGCTACTACCAACTCACACGCGCTAAAGTCGAGCGGCCAAAAGATTGGTCGGCGTTGGAAAAGGCCTTTGCCGATAAGGCGACCATCGTGGGCACCGTGACCGGAGTGATCAAAGGCGGCCTCAGCGTAGATGTGGGCGTGCGCGCGTTCATGCCGGCCTCGCGCAGCGGAGCACACGACGCCGCCGAGATGGAGAAACTCGTCGAGCAGGAGATCCTCTGCCGCATCATCAAGCTCGACGTAGCGGAAGAAGACCTGGTGGTCGATCGCCGCGTTGTTGTCGAAGAAGAAGAACGCACGGTGAAAGATCGCCGCTATTCGGAGATGAAAGAAGGCGATACCGTGAACGGCACGGTGCGCAGCCTCACCGACTATGGAGCGTTCGTCGACCTCGGCGGCGTAGATGCCTTGCTGCACGTGAGCGACATCTCCTGGAGTCGCGTAAGCAAGCCTGCGGACGTGCTCTCGGTAGGCCAGCAGATCGAAGCCAAAGTTCTCAAGATTTCCACGGAGTCGGACAAGCGGCGCATTTCCGTCGGCATGAAACAGTTGTTGCCGCATCCCTGGGACGCAGTCGCCGGAAAATATAACGTGGGCGAACGTGTGCGCGGCACAGTCACGCGTGTCGCTGAGTTCGGCGCATTCGTCGAATTAGAGCCGGGCATCGAAGGCCTGATCCACGTTTCAGAAATGTCGTGGGGAAAGAAAATGCGGAGCGCCAGCACGCTGGTGAAGCCCGGCGAGGTTGTGGACGCCGTAATTCTAGGCGTAAACACTGCCGAGCGCCGCATGTCCCTCGGTCTGAAACAGACGCTGGGTGATCCGTGGGCCGAAGTGCCTGAGCGCTTCCCCGTAGGCTCAGCCATCGAGGGACCAGTCGTCAGCATCATGAAGTTCGGCGCGTTCGTGCAACTCGCCGAAGGCGTCGAGGGCATGATTCACATCAGCGAGATGAGCGCCGACAAGCGCATCAACCATCCTCAGGAAGTCGTGAGGCTAGGCCAGCTCGTTAAAGCGCAAGTTCTCGCCATCGACACAGAAAAACGACAATTGCGTTTGAGCATGAAGCAATTGGTTCCGAGTGGCCTCGACGAATATATCGTTGAACACAAGGAAGGCGATGTGGTCACCGGCCGCATTGTTGAGGCTACAGGAGAACGAGCGCGCGTAGAACTGGGCGAAGGCATCCACGCCAATTGCCGCATGGGTACGGCGAGTTCAGCATCGTCGAAGAAAACGCAAGCGGCAGAGTCGTCAGCGGTAAGCAACGCGAAGCCAGACTTATCCTCGCTGGGGTCGATGCTGCAAGCGCGTTGGAAAGGTGGTCAGCCAGCCGAGGGCGCAAAACCGGATCCAGTTCAATCGGGACAGATTCGCAAATTCAAAATCGCAAAGCTGGATGCGGCAACGAAGAAGATCGAATTAGAGCTAGCCTAGCGGATTCCGGGACGACACGCTGGAAAAATTCTGGCTGCCCCCCAGGGATTCGAACCCCGATAGCCTGCTCCAGAGGCAGGTGTCCTAGCCGTTGAACGAGGGGGCAGTGATTTGGGTTGGAGCCACTCATCCAGTCCATTCTGATTCTACGTTTCAAGGCAAAGTGCGGTCAACACTTTCTGCGTTCTGGTAGTGGCTCAGTTTGAATTCGTAATGGCATCTTCGCTCGTCGATGGCGTCATCCTGAGCGTAGCCGTTCTTCAGGCGGAGTGAAGGATCTCCCACTACGATGCTGTGTGCCATGGGAGATCCCTCGGCCCGCTGGTAAAAACGCGGGCTCTTCGGGATGACGCCGTGTGAGACTCAGAATTCAATCTGAGTCACTTTCTGCGTTCTTAGCGCGATAGAATCGGATTAAGTTTACGCGTAAGGGAGAAAACGCATGTCATCCGTTCTGGGTAGCATTTCCGCGCTAGGGGCCGATTACGCCGAGGTCGCCCGCCAGTCGCTCGAAGCTGAGCGCTGCGCACTGCTCGTGATCGATATTCAGGAAAAACTTCTGCCCCCGATCTT
>JBEKJF010000071.1:0-15561 GCA_050011375.1 Candidatus Sulfotelmatobacter sp. | reverse complement strand
CCCACCAAAGAAGATTTCCTGAAGACGATCGAAGAAGTTTCCGGCAAGGACCTGCGCTGGTATTTCAATCAGGCGATCTACGGCGTGCAGGTGATGGATTACAAGGTGCTGAGGACCGAATCCCTTCCAGTGAACTGGTACGACGAGAAGAAAAACGCGAGTAAGGACGACAAAGATACGGTCTATCGCTCCTACGTGTGGCTGCAACGCAAAGAAGACTTCGTGATGCCGGTCGACGTACAAATCAAATTCGAAAACGGTGAAACCATCCGCGAGCACTGGGACGGAATAAACCGCTGGACCAGGCTTGGTCCGTACGAGAAGAAAACGAAAATCGAGTCGGCGGAAATAGATCCGGATCACAAAATCCAGATAGACCGCAACGATTTCAACAACAGCTACACTGCCGAAGCCCATGGCAAGCCAGCGCGCAAGGTGTCGAATTACTGGATGTTCGCAACCCAATGGGTAAGCCAGGCGCTAGCGTGGTGGGGAGTTTAAAGAAGGAATTGGAGCAACGCATGACACAGAATCAAGGTTTACTCGGCAGCGGTTGGAGCATGGTCAGCCGCAACAAGCGCTACATCGTCTGGTTCTATCTATTGAACCTGGCGCTCGCCTTTTTCGGCACGGCTGCATTCAGCAATCAGGCGCACACTATTCTCGATCACAGCCTGCTCGCCGACCGTTTGGTGCATGGCTTCGATCTGGGAGTGTTTGCTGAACTGCTTGCCCGGCCAGAGTTCGGCTCGACTCAGGCTTTGAGCGCGCCGGCCGCCGATTTCGTTTTCCTCTTCTTCATGGCAACTGCGCTGTTCTTGCCGGGCGTGCTGCAAGGTTACGCTTCGACCTACCGTTTACCGCGCGAAGATTTTTTCCGCGCTTGCGGGCGCAATCTCTGGCGGTTTATCCGGCTGCTGGTTCTGGCGGGCATCGTGATGGGAATTGTGGCAGGTGTGCTGTTCGGCATTCGCGCGCCGCTGTTGAAGGCCGCGGGAGAAAGCACAAACGAATTGCTGCCGTTCTATCTTTCGATTGGGACTCTGCTGTTGATCTTCCTGGTGATGAGCGTCCTGCGCATCTGGTTTGATTTGGCGCAGGCCGATGTCGTTCTAAGCGATCAGCGGGCGGTGCGCAAATCGATTGCCGCGGCCTTCCGCCATACCTGGCGCGGCTTAGGTCGCCTGCTGGCAAGCTACGTAGTCGCCACGATTGTGGCGGCGATCATACTAGTGGCTGGCATCTGGGCGTGGATGAAGTTTGTTCCGCCCGCCAGTGTGCTGGGCGCGTTCTTCGTCAGCCAGTTGACTCTGCTCTTCCTGCTGATTCCACGTTTCTGGCAGCGCGGCGTCGCAGTGAGTTACTACTTGCAGAACATGGTACAGCCAATTGCGGTCGTCGAAACTTTCACGACCGTAGCCGTCGTCTCACCCGTAGTGACTGAACCGGTTGTCGAGCCGGTGCTTCCAAATGTTCCGCCGGAAACGCAAGCTTCGTAACGTCATCGCACAGGCGACGGAACTCTCAGCCTTTTCGCGCCGCCAATTCCCGCACTGCGCGAAAAGCCTGATCAATCGCCTCGTTCGTATACGCCGACGCTCCCGCATCCGAGTTCGCGATGGCAATCTGTCCGAACGTTTTGCGCCCGATCACCCACGGCTTCTCATCCTCCGCCCAGTCAGGATCGAACAGCGGATTGTACGAATACGCATATCCGTGCGCCCAACGGTTCACAGTAATGCCATCAATGTCGCGCGCCGGATCAAAGCCCGCGCTTCCAAGCATGCGTCCAAGTTGCTCGCGCACATTGCGCTCGAACGTTGAGAACGAAGTGCGCATCAACTCCGCCCGTCCCGCGCGATGTTGATCGCGGCTCGGCAATCCCGGTTTGCACGGCGTGCGAAGCATAAAGAGGACCATCGGTTCTTCCGGCTTGCCAGGAAATGCGTAATCGCCCAGGCTCACAGGAAAATCGAGCGCCGTGTATACGTGATAACTTCCCGGCGACTCAATATGCCGAACTCCAAGTTTTTGAAATGACGTCCAGTTGCGGATGGCAACATGCGTGTACACCAGCGGCGCCTTCACCAAGTAGGCCAGCGCTTCCTTCTGCTTCTCCGGCAACTCCGGACAAACGTAAGGAATCATGCCGTTGTAGCAGGCGAGAACGCACTGCTTCGCTCGCACGGACTGCAACTTCTTCCCGCGCACATAAGCAATTTCAACTTCTTTAGACGCATCCTTCGACGCGCCATTCGTATGCTTCACATTCATGACTGTACTGTTGAGGCGGATCCGCGTAGCGGATCCATCGCGGTCCAGGCGGCTATAGTCGGCTCGCGCCGTGACCACATCTTCCATGCTGTGTCCGGGAATCGCGCCCGGAATCAGCGACCGCACCAGCAGCCGCGCAACAGATGCGTTTCCATCCGGAAAATGAAAGATGTAGGGCTCTTCTTCTTTGTCAGGACCAAGATCCATGCCGTCGAAGCCGGGATAGGTGAAGCCGCCGTAATCATCTCCCGCGATGTAGCAGTACATCGCGGGAACTGCGTCGATCCCCACAGTGAACTCGTCGTGCGTGAACGTTTGAAAAAACTTCAGCGTGTCGGGATGCACCTTGCAGATCTTCGTCAGAAAATCGGCGTAGCTGATCTTCGACAACTTTGCAATCTTCTGATCCTGCGAGAGCCCAGGAAAGTAATCGATTTTTTCTGCGTAAATGCGTGCGATGTCTTTTCGCACTTCATCGCTGAGCGGCGTCTTTGCCAGCCACTCGGGCCAAGGCGAGGTTCCCATGCCCGCGACCAGTCGGTCTTCGCCGAAGGTTTCTTTGTCAAAAAAATATCCGGTTCCCAGCTTTCGCGACGCATACAAGTTTTTGTCGTAGGCTTTGAAAAACTTCTGCGTGTCGATCCCCAACTCGGCCAGCAATGCCTTGGCCTCAGGGCTATATTTTCCCGGGCTTTCAATCGACTGCGTTCCGCCATAGCCGAGCAACATGCGGCCACCGGAATGGAACTCGTTGCGCTTGGCGTGTCCGCCGAAGTCATCGTGATTGTCGAGCACCAGCACGCGCGCTCTTTCGCCCGCGCTTTTTCTGAAGAAGTAAGCAGCTGCCAAGCCGCTGATTCCCCCGCCGACTACGACCAGGTCGTAGGTTTCGCCCGTCGATTGCGGCGGTCCGTCCGCATCCCAAGTCTCGCCGTCACGTAAACGGTGTGCGTACGTAAACGTGCCGTCGTGGTTGCCGCGCATGCCGGTGAGCGCGGGAGGATAATATTCCGCGGCTTGATCAGGCGCGAATGGCGCATCAGACGCGGCGGTTTGCGGCGCTCCTGTTTCAAGCGAGAATTCCGCGGGCGCCAGCGCTGCGAGAGCGCGCTGGCTGGCCAGCAATCCTCCGATGCCGACAACGGCTCCATTCAGAAAGTCCCGCCGCGAAATCGAGCGGTCCATGCCCAGTTCGCGGTCCTTCTTTTCGTCGATCCACTTTTCGTTGGTCCACTTTTCCTTGGCCAAGGGCGAACGCCTCCTTGAAACGCAGCGATTATAAAGGATGCGAAGCCGTCGACACGTTTACAGCAAAACGATAGTGATTCCCTGATTGCGGCGGCCTAGATCAGAGTCGCCTTTGAGTTCGGAATGCGATTGCAGAAGTTTCCAGGTTTGCTCGTCCGACTTCGACCAGTTCTCTCCGAAGATACAGCCGCGAACTTGGCCGTTCTGGGCCAGTTCCATCAATCGCTTCTGCACAGCGATGCGAATGTCGCCGCCCGCGCCGGTCGATCCGTATCCGTGGACTACCTTGAGCAACTTTGCCTTCTCCTGGCGCGCGACAGCAAGTTCCCGGTCAAGGCGCTGCAGTGCTTCATGAACCTGCGGCATGTCGGATTTGAGGTTGACGGTTTTCATAAGAGCAGGGGTCAGTGGTCAGTGGCTAGTGAACGGCATCGATTTTATTGACGGCGATCGACGGCTACCGATCCCTCTCTCCGTTGAGCATTCCGACGCAAAATAAAGTTTGGCGCTGTTGCGGCATCGTGGCGGCTACGGTCGATCCACTTGCTTTTTGTGCTTAAAATCGAAAGGTAACCCCCCTCCCCCCCGTTTTGCAAAATCTCTGAAATCATCAGGTTGGAGGAAATTTCCCCGCAAGATACTGATCCCAAATCAGTTAGATCCCAAGTTCCTTTTAATCAGCGACTTAGGGCTGGGCAATTTGGATTTGGCCGACTGAAGCCGACGGTCACTGCCTCAGCCATGATTGCTCAAGTTCGATGTCCTGCGCAAGGTCCAGATGTCACAAGGGCCTTGTGACATCGCTACGGGCAATGTTATTTCCCACGTATTGCCCATAGAGGCGGTCTTAAGTCCCTTGCCCCCAAGTCTGACTACTTTCTGGACGGGAGGATAGTAAATTTCTTCCGTCCGGGAAGTCGATACGTTTCAAAGTCGTCGTGATCGATGGTCAGAATTGTGCTGAGGCGCTCGCGGGCCGCGAGGTGAACGAGCGTGGCGTCGGCGAAATCCATCGGCCGGTCGGAGTACTGAGCCATTAGAGCATGAAGTTCGAGTAGGTCAGGGTCAACCATGGGATGAATCTTGAGCGCACCCGAGCGGACGAACCGCCAGGCTCGTTCGATATTGTGCGGGTTCTTCCCCGTCAAGTGGAAAGTCTCGGTGAGCACCGCCTCCGTCGTGAGCAGGGGAATACGAATTGACTGTAACGCTTGCAGGCAAGCGTGATGCCATCTATCGCGGTCGTCCACGATAGCTAGAATCGCGCCGGTGTCAATTAGCCCGGCGGCCGAAGCGACGAGCGAGGGCATTCGATTCCTTGAGATGTTTCTTGTAAATGATTTCCCGGACGAGTTCGCTGGCCCGTTCGGCGCGGGTCGGGTCGTTGCCGTGGATCGTGCCCACGGTGGCCATCACACGTTTGCGGATGGCGGCCTGCTCGGCGTCGTCTCCGTCATCGCCGTTACGGTGCTCAGCGAGCCATTCGGCCGTGATCCGCTCCAGAAGTTTTGCCACGGAAGTGCCTTCGCGTCGAGCCTCGCTCTCCAGTTCGGCCTTTCTTGCGGCCGAAAGGCGCCAGCTATAAACTTCGGTCTTCATGCACTACAGTGTAGTGCAAAAACGGGGGCTAAATCAATATTTACTTCGCCTTAGCGTCCGACGCTTTCAAATCCCCGATCAGCCGCTGAAACGCCTCCTGATAGGAGTCGTGGTTTTTCCAGTTGCTGAAGTCGGGGATGAAATACTCGCGAATCTCGCGGGCGGAATCTTTGCCGGTGTCGGCGTCGAAGCACTCCCAGTCGCGCAGGGTTTCGAACGGCGCGAGCCGGATGGGGAACAACACACGCCCCTGGTCGCGCACCTCGCGCTTGCGGGCCTTGGCGATTTCCGTCTTCACCCACTCGCTCTCCATGCTGTGCGGCGACAGGATCAGCAGCAGCTTATCGTGCAGGCGGATGGCTTCGTCGATCTGCTCGTGGAGCTTCCTGCCGCCTTGAACGTCGTGCGGAGCAAACCAGCAGCGTACACCTTTGTTCTGCAGGTCGGCCCACCCGTCCGCTGTGCTCCTAGCATCAGTCATTGCTAGGTTACTGCCGCACTTAATGGTGACCGATATCATAGACAAATTCAGAATACGGCGCAGAGTAGATTCACAATTCTCCACTAAGTGATGTTGGTTGCAGTAGCTTAGTGTCTGTGTTAGTCTTCGCACCGCCAGACAACTGGCGACCGCACATAGCAGAACTTACTAGGAGAACCTATGCCAATTCCACGTAAGGGAGTTAAGATCGAACTAAATAAGGCTGAACCGAGCGTGTTAACGCCCGAAAAGCTCAAAGAACAACTGAAAAACATCGGCCTGACCTGTGCCGATACCAGCTTGCCTAGACTGAAGGAATTCATTCAAGAGGTTGAGAACGGGATTCCTCCCGGTCTCGTCCAGACATACGGCATTTTGCAGCCCGCCAAGAATCTAGCCAATCGCGTGCAGGGCCTTGCCATGAATTGGGAAGAGGCGGCCACCGGAAATTGGACCATTAAAGACTTCGGATATTCCTCTGAGCTCGAGCTCATCCAATATAAGGCCCATTTTGATTGGCTCGCGGAAACCAAGCAGAATTTCACCGGGCGCAGATCGCAGGACAAGTACGTCCGCCGCTATGACAGCATCGCTTCCATCAAGGACTTTTTTGCCGACACCACCACATCAGCCTCCGCCGCCGTTGTCAAAGGGGTTGACAAGTCCTCTCTCAACGCTGCCATGAGTAACGCAATTCAGCCCTTAGACGACCAGAAAGCCCAGGATTACGATAAAAGCGACAGCCGCGTTTTGTTCTTGGTAGATAATTACGATAAGGAAAAGAATGAGGCGGATGCCATCGGCGTTTTAACCGTGGAATGGCATTTGATCATCAAGGACTACAAGGAAAAGAAGAAAGCCCTGCAGCACGATACCACGCTCGAAGTGAATGTCAGAGCTGTCACCTACGATAACCTGGACGTTCTGGCCGCCGATGTCCGTGCCATCAAAGCCCACTTCGGCGGAAACTTAGCTCTCTCCATGATGGGCATCCCCCCGAAAGATACAAGCCTCATAATCTATGAGAAAGAGCCGCCTGAGAGCGCGGACACTTTCCAGCATGCCCTGCCCGTCACCCAACTCAGCAACTATCTCGACCGCTTGGTCCTGTTCGCTCCCGACTTACAACTCATCGGCAGTGTCGACAACTCGAATTCGGCCGTTGCCACCACCTATGCTAAGAGTGTTACCACCGGCTTTACCTTTAGCAGTTCTCAAACCTTAGGAATTAAGGTGGCTGCCGAAGCCGGCGTCGTCTTCGCCAAGGCCTCCTTCGAGTTCAGCTTTTCCATTTCATTCACCAACAATATTCCACGTCAAGCACTGAGACCGTGAGCTTCGGTGTCCCGGCCGGGCAGAAAGCCTTTCTCTACCAGGGCACTTTGCGCTCTCGAATCCTGCGCTATGACCCGGCGAAGGACTCTTATAGGTATCAGGAAGAGGCAAGTTTCCTGACCACTATCTTCGATACGTTAAAAGAGCCGATTCCTGCTAAGAAGCCGGTAGTTTTGCGCCAATTGTCAGAATAATGTCGCGACCTTCTTAGTTAGGAGAATTAGTTCAGAAGGATCCCCGGCGGATGGCGAGAGTCTAAACTGGGTGCCCCATTTCTCGCGCTCTGTGCGAGAAGTCGGGCTTTTGGCTGACAGCTTAAGATAGGCCAGAGTTGGTCATCTCAACTATCGTCTGTCACCGCCGATCGCCCTGTGGTAGTCGCAAGGCCCCACTTCTCGCAAAGGACGCGGGAAATAGGGCACCTGGGGTCAAAGGCAGATTGTTGGGCGGGTGATTGGTCGCTGTGGGCTGACAGCATATTCCTCGGCGATACGGCCGCCTTCGGGATGAGAAAGCTGGTCATCATCCCATCTCTGGGGCGACTTAACGACGGGGCTGGGGAGACCGCGTGAGAATTGGTGTCGTCCCTCCGGGACTCTGTTCCGTTTTTTCTGTGCTTACCCAGGACTTCGTCCTGGGCTATTATATGGAGCCCCTCCGGGGCTGCTATTTCTTCCGGCTTCGAATAGCTTCTCTCGCTTCTTTGTCTGCGGTGCGGCGGCGTTCGGTTTCGCGTTTGTCCCACAGCTGCTTGCCTTTGGCTAGGGCTAGTTCAACCTTTACCTTGCCGTTCTTGAAGTACATGCGGACCGGGATTAGCGTCAGTCCTTTTTGTTGGGTCTTGCCGATCAGCTTGCGGATTTCTTCTTTATGCATTAACAGCTTGCGCGTGCGCAGAGGTGCGTGGTTGTGGATGTTGCCGTGCTCGTAGGGGCCGATGTGGGCGTTGAGCAGCCAGAGTTCGCCGTCCTTGACCAGGCCGTAGGAATCTTTGAGGTTGGCGAGGCCTCCACGGACCGATTTGGCCTCGGTTCCCGTAAGAACAACGCCGCACTCAAATTTTTCCAGCAAGAAGTAGTTATGTGAAGCGATCCTATTAACGGCGGCGTCTCGTTGGCCGGAGGCTGTCGGCTCGCGGCGCGGCGCCTTTTCTTTGCTGGGCTTGGTTTCGTGGGTGGATTGGCGGGGCATGGTGGCTCGGGCAGTTTTAATCTTAACAGCAGAAGGTGGGCTTCGGGCTTCGGCTATCGGGCTTTGGCCTTAGCCAGATGGCTTCAGGCGCCGGAGATTCTCGTGAGGGAAGCTGCCCATGGAAACTCCTTGCGGAGTCCGAGGTGACGCAGAGCGGTAAGGGGTCCCCTCAGCTTCGCTCGGGGCAGGTTCTTCGACTGCGTTGGCCTTCGCTTTGCGAAAGCCACTTCGCTCTGGATGACAGAGGAGTAGAGGGCGCAGCTGTTGAGCCGAAGCCCGAAGCCCGTTAGGACTACGACTAAAGAGTGTAACTCCCGTGCGGGCAATCACATCGGGACGTGCGAAACGCGATGCTATAATCGCTGCAAAACCATTACTTATTGTTTCGAATGTAGTGATTCCCAGGTTCGCTGGCCTTCGGGGTACAGACTGCTTGTCCGGCGAAGAATTTTGTAGATGAGGTTTCGAATGAGACGTCTAATGCCCGCGGCAATATTGCTGCTGGTCGTGGTTGCTATCCTGCCCGCCATTGCCGATAAGGCCAAGACCAGCTATGAAAAGGGCCAGGACGCCGAGGCTCGCGAAAATTACGAGACCGCTTACGAGTTCTACAAGCAGGCCTACGACCAGAAGCCGAAGGATTTGCGCTATAAAGCTTCGTTTGAGCGCATGCGGTTTAAGGCGGCGGCCACGATTGTTCATCATGGAATTCTTCTGCGCGACCAGGGCAAGCTGCAGGAGGCGCTCGGCGAATTTCAGAAGGCGGCGTTCATCGATCCCTCACTGTTTGCCGCGCAGCAGGAATTGAAGCGCACGCAGAAGATGATCGACGATATCAATAACCCTCCGCCACAGGCAGCCGGGCCGCCGACCGGCATCGAGCGCAGGCTTCGGGATGCGGCTGGTCCGGTAGAACTTGCGGCTATCTCAACCGTGCCGATTACGGTGAAGCTCACCGAAGATTCCAAAGTCATTTATCAGACCATTGGACAGTTGGCTGGAATTAACGTTCTGTTCGATTACGACTACACCTCGCGGCGCATTAAAGTCGAACTGAATGGAGTGACTCTGGAAGAAGCGTTGAAGATTACGGCGCTGGAATCGAAAACTTTCTGGCGGCCGGTGACGGCGAACACGATTTTTGTCGCGCAGGATAACGCGGCCAAGCGCAAGGAACTCGAACAGAGCGTCCTCAAGACTTTTTATCTATCGAATCTATCGGCGCCCACCGAGTTGCAGGATGTGGTGAATGCGATCCGCGCCGTGCTCGATGTGCAGCGGGTGCAGCAGTTGCTCTCGCAGAATGCGCTGGTGGTGCGTGGCACGCCTGATCAGATCGCGTTGGCTGAGAAGCTGGTGGATGATTTGGATAAGGCGCGTCCGGAGGTGGTGGTTGACATCGCCGTCTTACAGGTGAGCAAAGACAGATCGCGCACCTTAGGATTTCTGCCGCCGAGTAGTGCCACGGTTACTTTGCAAAGTAATATCAACACCAGCACTACTTCGACGACCTCGACTACGGGCACAACCAGCACCGGTTCGAGCGCCGGCGGTCTGGAGTTAAATACTCTGGGCAATCTGAACGCCACTGATTTTCAGGTTTCGATTGGCGCCGCCAACCTGTCGGCCGTGATGGGCGATAGCGATACAAAGATGTTGCAGAATCCGCAGGTTCGGGCGCTCGACAATCAGAAGGCGACGCTCAAGATCGGCGAACGCGTGCCGGTGGCCACGGGATCGTTCCAGCCCGGAATCGGCGGCGTGGGCATCAATCCTCTGGTGAATACGCAATTTCAATATCTGGACGTAGGCGTGAACATCGACGTGACTCCGCACGTGCACGCGGACCGCGAAGTGACGCTGAAGATCACGATGGAAATCTCGTCAGTAGTGGGGCAGTCAAGTATCGGCGGCATCAGCCAGCCGATCATTGGGCAGAAGAAAATCGAGCACGAAATCCGTCTGGCGGATGGCGAGCCGAGCCTGATCGGCGGCATCTTCGACGATTCGTCGACTAGGTCGTTAAGCGGAATCCCGGGGCTGGCGCAAATACCAATCCTGAAATACCTCTTCGGACAGACTACGCAGGATAAATCGCAGGACGAGACGGTGTTCGCGATCACTCCGCACATTATTCGTGCAGCCGGCGTCAGCGAGTTGAATCAACGGCCGATCGACATTGGCACGGCGAGCACCATCGAGTTGCGGCATATCAGCCACGCGACTCCGCCCGCTGCTGCGGGTCAGGCTTCGGTGACCGCCGCGGCGCAGGCTCCGGCTAGTCAGGTGACGAGTACTCCGGCGCCGGCTGTGACTGTGGCGGCCACTCCGAACTTCTTATTTGATCCAGGGCAGATCACGGCGGTAAAGGGCAACACGTTTGTGGTGAACCTGATGATTTCTGGGGCGCAGAATGTGTACTCCGTGCCAGTGCAGATGAATTACGACATGACCAAACTGCAACTGGTGAACATCTCAAGCGGCGGATTCCTCGCCCAGGATGGGCAGGCTGTAGCCGTGGTGCACCGCGAAGATGAGAGTACTGGAGCGTTGCTGATCACCGCGACGCGTCCGCCGGGCTCGGGTGGAGTTACCGGGCAAGGGACCGTGGTCACGCTTACATTCCAGGCGAAGGCCAGCGGACAAACTCCTCTGACCATCACCCGCGGCGGAGCGCTCGATCCCACTCAGAAGGCGATCACGGTGAATGGAGCGCAGGCTTCGGTGACCGTGCAATAAGGATAGGCAGCGAACTCGGAAAAGGCAGTTCGAAATTCGTCGGTGGGATTCATGGTTCGGTAGTATGGGTAAGTTTGAATTTGTTTTGAAAGGGTGCGGCTTCAGCCGCGCCGTAAATGCTTCAAAAATTAATTGCGGCTTTAGCCGCCCATTGTTCAGGATTGCGAGTTCAGGATTTTAGGATCAGGATTTTTTGAGATGAAGCTGCAAAGATTCATGCGCGGGCGCAGCGCGAAACCCACACGGGGCTTTACGCTGCTCGAGTTGATCATCGCGACATCGATCGTGGTTATTCTTTCGACCATGGCGGTGCCGCTGGCAAGGCTGACCATCCAGCGGGAGAGAGAGCGCCTGCTGCGGGCCGACTTATGGCAGATGCGCGACGCCATCGACCGGTATAAGGACGCGGCCGACCGGAATCTATTTCAGACCAAAGTGGATAGCCAAAACTATCCGCCCGATCTCGAAACGCTGGTAAAGGGCGTGGACGTGCAAGGCAAGAAACTGCGATTTCTGCGCCAGATTCCCGTCGATCCCATGACCGGCACTACGGAATGGGGCATGCGTTCCATGCAGGATGATCCGGATTCGGATTCCTGGGGCGGGCAGAGCGTGTTCGATGTCTTCACAAAGTCGCAAGGCATCGGACTCGACGGCACGAAGTATAAGGACTGGTAAATGGCAAGCAGGCTAAAAACCGGGCGGGGCTTCACGCGGCAGCGGGGTTTCACGCTACTCGAAATGATGATCGTGATGATCATCATGGGGATACTGTTGTCGATTGCACTCCCCATTTACACCCAAGCGGTGGTGAGAGCGCGTGAGGCCGTGCTGCGCAACGATTTGTTCGAACTGCGCAAGCTCATCTCGCAGTACACGCTCGACAAGCAGAAAGCGCCACAGTCGCTCGATGACCTGGTGCAAGCAGGTTACCTGAAAGAGCTTCCTAAGGACCCGATGACGCGTGAATCGAACTGGGAGCCGAAGATGGAAGAGAACGTCATTTCGAGCCCAGACCAGCAGGACGCCGGCATCGACGATGTGCATTCGGCGTCGAATCTGACCTCGAGCGACGGCACGGCCTACTCAACCTGGTAGGCGAACTGGCTCCCGAAAAAACGCCGTGTTTTTCCTCTGTGTGACCCTGTGTCCTCTGTGTTAAAGAATTAGAAGACGGCATCCCGCTCAACCGCCCCAGCGTGAGCCAAACCGCCAAACCGCCTCACCGCCGAAACCATCACAGACCCATTGTGACATCTGACCTTGCGCACGATTCCAATATGTCTCATGATTGCCCTGCCAGAGGTGGTGCGGCAGTGGAGCCCGCCGAAGCGCGAATCAGGTCCTAAGCCCTTTGCATCCAGGATTTTGCCCGTAAGTCGCTGATTCCAATATATAACTTTGCGATTTCCCTCTAACTCGATGATTCCAATATACCGGGGGGGAGGGGGGTATCGAGAAGCTGAATGAATGTAGGCAGAAATCTTCATCCTCGCAAAGCCGGGATTTGCGCTACAGCGCAAATTTATTTGCCCCCGTTCCCAATTAGTTCCTGGCGAGTTGTCTTGATACCATCTACTTATGCCCGTCGAAACTGAGATTCAGGGTTATACCTCGATCCGCGCGCCTCGCGGAAACTCCATCACCTGCAAAGGCTGGCAGCAGGAAGCTGCCATGCGCATGCTCATGAATAATCTCGACGCCGACGTTGCCGAGCGCCCGCAGGATCTAGTCGTCTACGGCGGAACCGGCCGCGCTGCCCGCAGTTGGGAGGCTTACCACGCGATCGTTGCTACTCTGAAGAAGCTCGAGAACGACGAAACTCTGCTGGTGCAATCGGGCAAGCCTGTCGGCGTTTTCAAGACGCACGATCATGCGCCGCGCGTGCTCATCGCGAATTCAAATCTCGTAGGCCATTGGTCGAACTGGGAGAAGTTCAACGAACTCGAGCGCGCCGGTCTAATGATGTATGGGCAGATGACTGCTGGATCGTGGATCTACATCGGCTCACAAGGAATTGTGCAGGGAACGTTCGAAACATTTTCTGCGGCGGGCGAAAAACATTTTGGTGGAGACCTCGCGGGCAAGCTGATTGTCTCGGGCGGAATGGGCGGAATGGGCGGCGCGCAACCACTGGCCGCGACTATGACAGGCGCGGCGTTTTTGGGCATCGACGTCGATCCGGAGCGCATTAAGAAGCGGCTGAAGACCGGCTATTGCGACTTCATGGTGACCACGCTCGATGAGGCGCTGCGCATTCTGAAAAATGCGGTGCGCAAGAAAGAAAATGTTTCGGTCGGATTGGTAGGGAATTGCGCGGACGTGATTCCGGAACTCGCTGCGCGCGGCGTCGTGCCTGACATTCTTACCGATCAGACGTCGGCGCACGATCCGCTGAATGGATATGTGCCGAATGGAATGACGCTGGCCGAAGCTGTCGAGCTACGTAAAAACGATCCCAAGGCGTATCAGGAAAAATCGCTCGACGCCATCGCTGCCCACGTCGAAGGCATGTTGCGCTTGCAGAAGATGGGATCGGTGACGTTTGATTACGGCAACAACATCCGAACGTTCGCGTTTCAGCGCGGCGTAAAGAACGCTTACGATTTTCCCGGGTTCGTTCCCGCGTATATTCGTCCACTATTTTGCGAAGGACGAGGCCCGTTCCGCTGGGTAGCTCTATCGGGCGAAGCCTCGGACATTCATGTCACCGATGAACTGGTCTTGGAATTATTTCCCGAGAACCGCATCCTGCGGCGCTGGATTGACCTGGCGCGCAAGCGCATCAAGTTCCAGGGATTGCCGGCGCGCATCTGCTGGCTAGGCTATGGCGAGCGAGCGCAGTTTGGCCTCGCGATGAACGATCTGGTGAAGAAAGGCAAGATCAAAGCGCCGATCGTGATTGGCCGAGATCATCTCGATTGCGGCTCGGTGGCATCTCCGTTTCGCGAGACGGAGAGCATGAAAGATGGTTCGGATGCAGTCGCCGACTGGCCTCTGCTGAACGCTTTGCTGAACACCGCGGCCGGCGCGTCGTGGGTGTCGATTCACAACGGCGGCGGCGTGGGCATTGGCTACTCATTGCACGCCGGCCAAGTCACAGTCGCCGACGGCACCGATGAAATGGCCAAGCGCATCGAGCGCGTGTTGACGACGGACCCGGGCATGGGCGTGATTCGTCACGTAGACGCAGGCTATGACGAGGCTAAGGAGTTTGCGAAGAAGAATGGCGTGAAAGTGCCGATGGGGAAGTAGCTGTTGCGGTTTGCCCGGAATGTGGTGACTGGCACTAGATCGAATCTCGGAGGTTCTTAATCGGTGGCCGATGCGCGCATAAGAGTTGAATACCGGGACTCGGCTAGGAACAGGCCAACGCTTCGCTTTTCGATTCCTTCCAAGCTGCTCCTGAATCATTTTATTGGAATGTTTCGGAGTCTCGCGGAAGGCCCCGAAATTGTTAAGCTCTCCGATCTCCCCTTCATCGAGCTAGATAGTATTCGTGAGATAGAACTGATATACATCGGCGATCGGAAAGAGCCACCTCGAAGACTGCAGCCCGGCAAGCGCCGGGCGTTCTTTCGGTGGATTCATGACTCGGAGGGTTGGATTTGGTGCGCTGAGCTTGCGGAGGCACTTAAGCATCCGGGTCACCAATATTTCGACTACGGTGAGAACAATGATGTGGATATAGAAGCATATTTTCTGGAGGACGAGCTCCAAAAAGATCGGCGAGGGAGCCCGCGTATTTCTAGTCGCTGCTAAACTGCTATAGCGTGACCTCATTCCGAAAACCAGATCAGACGATCCGGCCGCTTCTTCTGGCCAATATTGGCCGACTGATCACGCTGCGATTCGCTTCCGGCAAGCCCGGACCACGCCGCGGCTCGGGCCTCAAAGAACTCAACATTATCGAGAACGGTGCGGTTCTGTGCCTTGGCGGGAAGATCGTTTCGGTCGGCACGACCAAAGACGCGCTGCGCGACCCTTGGCTGAAGAAGAATCGAAAGAAAGTTACTGAGATCGATTGCGCGGGCAAAGTCGTTCTGCCCGGATTCGTCGATTCGCATACTCATCCGGTTTTCGTCAGTCCTCGGCTGGTGGATTTTGAGAAGCGCATCGAGGGCGCTTCGTATGAAGAGATCGCTGCGGCTGGCGGCGGAATCCGATCTAGCGTTGAGGGCGTGCGAACGGCGAGCAAGCGGATTCTGGTTGAGAAAGTTCTAACTGTCTTGGGCGACATGGCCGCGCATGGAACTACCACCGTTGAGGCTAAGTCTGGTTACGGGCTGACGGTCGAGTCGGAAATGAAGTCGCTGGAAGCGATCCGCGATGCGGCTTCGCGTTGGCCGGGAACTGTAATCGCGACTCTTCTCGGGGCGCATGTGGTTCCAAAGGAATTTCAGGGTCGCTCACCAAAATACGTTGAGCTCGTCTGTAAGGAGATGATTCCGCTGGCCGCTAAGCGGAGGCTTGTCCAGTTCGTAGATGTTTTTTGCGACAAGGGTGCGTTTACTGCGGCGGAGACCGAGCAGATTTTTGAAGCCGCGTCGCAGCACGGACTCAGCGTGCGGGCGCACGTAGGCCAGCTTTCTGAGACTGCGCTGGGGCCGTTATTGCGATTTAATCCGGCATCGCTTGATCACATGGACCACGTGAGGGAAGACGACCTTGCAGAGTTGGCGCGGCATGACACG
>JBEKJF010000070.1:0-15624 GCA_050011375.1 Candidatus Sulfotelmatobacter sp. | reverse complement strand
TGAGGCTATAAAGCAGATGGAACGCCCACTCTCCATTCGAAGAGGTGAGTTCAAACACCGTGCCCCCATTGCCCGAACCGCAGCATGGAGTGTCTCCGTAAACATTGCCTGAGCTGTCAATCATCACACCGGCCTGAGGAGTAGCCCCGTCGCTTCCATTCTGAAAATCGTAGAGCGTATGCTCGGTCCAGCCCGAACCGGAAGGCGTCAACTCGTAAACCGCGCCATTGCCAAAGCCTCCGCCATCGCCGCCTGAACTCGTCGTGCCATACAGGTTGCCAGCGTGATCAAACGTCACACCCGAAAGAGGAGAGTCCCCATCCGCTCCGCCAGTGAAGGTATAGAGAATCTTGATCGTCCAAACGCCATCGGAAGGAATCAATTCATAGACCACGCCGCCCGCCGTAGCGCCATTGGCGGTGGTGCCATAGAGATTTCCTTTCGCGTCGAGGATCACTCCACCCCATGGGTTGCGCCCGTCATCGCCTCCCGTGAAACGATAGAGCACGCTCTCCGTCCACGAGCAGGAAGTTCCGCAGCCTTTAGCGGGCGGCTTTAGAGAGAACACAACCCCGTCGCTTCGGCCGTCCCCACCACCAACGGCCGCTCCATAAAGAACGCCGTTCGTGCCAATGAACACCGTGGAGGCAGGAAACTGTCCATCATTACCGCCGGCAAAACTGTGCAACAAACTATAAACATAGCCGGACGCCGTCTTCTTTAATTCGAATACCGAGCCGATGCCGGAAGCGCCCCCCCACGCGGTCGTTCCATAAAGATTGCCTTCACTGTCAATCGCCAGGCCGGCCAGGGAACGGTCCCCCGTTGCTCCAGTGAAGTTGTGAATCGATTGGTAAGTCTGCGCTTGCGCCGATTGCGTTGCAGTAGTAAAGATCGCTAACGCAAATGTAAGCGCACTCGCGAGCGTGATTGCGGCAGTCCAATCCCAACTCGTCCGATCCGAAATGCTTCTTCTCATCGCGATTTCCTTCCCGGTTCTCAACCTGCGCACACGCTACCGCGAAAACCTCGTTTTGTTGTCATCATTTTGTCAAAATATTGAACTTTCTTTGCGTTGTGGGCGCCTGAGTGCTCTCCTCAAGCTGTCGTTTTCTTCGCATAAAACTTGCGAACCTTGGCGCGATTGCCACATACCTTCATGCTGCACCAGCGCCGATGATGATTCTTGCTGGTGTCAAGAAAGAGCCACTGGCAGGTCGCGGACGAGCAGGCGCGCAACAGCGCCATATCGCTGGAGGTCAACAGATCCGCGGCCGCGCGCGCGATCGGCCACAACAGCGCGCTGTACCTCGAAGTCATTTCGTTGTAGCGCAACTCGCAGCGTCCATCCTTTTGCACCAGCCGCGAATGCTGCGTCGCATCGCGGATATAGGTATTGAGCGTGTCCAGCGCGGTTTGCGGAACGGTCTGCTTTTTCATCAGCGCTGAAAATACGGCATACATGGCTTCGCGCAGATGGATCGCGCGGCGCACGGCATCCCCCGCCTCGTCGGGCTCGAGGTGAACGTTTACGTAAAAATAATCCACCTGCGCCCCCGTGAGAATGCCCGTGTCTTCGCCGAAGTGCGCCAGTTCGTAAAAGTTCGTCAGCAATTCTTTGGGCTGGCCGCTCGGACGATCGTCGAGCGTGTTCACGAGATCAAGGGCGAGGTTCCCTCCAATGAGTTCGAATTTCGGTGGGCGCCGTCTCTTAAATTTCGCTTCTGTCATGTGAAACCGATGAACTTTCCTGCTGGATTTTATAACCATCAAAACGCTCTTGACAAGTTAATCAGGTTTCCCTAGAATCCGATTAACCTGTTAAACAATATTAGCAGGTTAGTTTTGCAGGAGCCTGAATTCCTACGATTTTCGACAAATGTTCGCCAATTAAGGCAACGATTCGAAGCGAGAGAATGGTACATATTAAGAGGTAAGCCCGTGATCGTCCCTCAGACAAAATCCGCGAGTGAACACGACAAAAGTTATGCGATTAAGCTGGCGCTGGCTTTTGTGGCGATCTATGTCATATGGGGATCGACGTATCTTGCGATTCGCTACGCGGTTGAAACCATTCCGCCGCTCGTGACGGCGGGGATCCGGCATTCGATTGCGGGTGGCATTATGCTGACATGGGCCTGGTGGCGCGGGTTTCGGCCCACGCGGCAACAGTGGGCCGCGGGATTTGCCTTGGGTGCGCTCTTCTTTTTGATCGGGCATGGGTCGCTGCATTGGGCGGAGCAGTATGTTGGCTCAGGCCTGGCAGCTCTTCTGATCGCGACTGAGCCCATGTTCATTCTGGTGCTGGGCTGGATGGCGGGCCAGCAAAAGATCAGCCTGCTTAGCGCGCTGGGCCTGGGTCTTGGCGTGGTGGGCGTAGCGATGCTTACTGGCGCGGAGCTCACGATGAAAGGCTCGAGCCTGTGGGCGCTGCTGGCAATTTTGCTGGGTTCTTTGTCATGGTCATTCGGCGTTGTGATTTCGCCACGGCTCAAGTTGCCTTCTGATGCGCTGGGGCGAACTGCGCTGCCGACTCTGTGCGGCGCGTTGATGCTGCTGATTGCAGCGGGAATTACCGGCGAATTTCAGCAGACGCATTGGTCGAGCATCACGTTGCGCTCTATGTTTGGGCTGGGTTATCTCATCACGTTCGGGTCAGTGATTGCATTTACCGCCTACACTTGGCTGCTGCAACGTGTTCCGCCGGCTCTGGTGGCGACGCACACGTATGCGAATCCGGTGGTTGCGGTTTTGCTGGGATGGCTTCTGGCGCATGAGCCTTTATCGATGCGCGTAGTGCTCGCGTCAATCGCGATTCTGGGAGCGATTGTGCTGATAAGGCGCGGAGAGCAGGCGGCGGTCGTCAAGTCTCCGCAAGCAGTTACAAGCGCTGATGGGATTCATGCGTCGAAGGAATGCGCCTAGATCGATCCGATATTTTAGAGGTCCGCGAAATGGCAATTCCCTATTATCACGTTGACGTGTTCGCGGATGAACTCTTCGCTGGTAATTCCGCGGGCGTCTGCATTCTTTCCGCTTTTCTCCCGGATGGTGTCATGCAGAAAATTGCGATAGAGAACCGGCACAGCAACACCGCTTTTGTGGTTTCGCGCGCGGATGGTGATTTTGACTTGCGCTGGTTTACGCCGAAAATCGAAGATGATCTGTGCGGGCACGCGACGCTGGCGTCCGCTTATGTACTCGCGTTGCGCGAGCACAACGTGTGGCCGGTTCGCTTTCACACTCGCAGCGGCGCGTTGAGTGTCGCCAAAAGCCCCGTCGCTCAAGTTCAAGACTCTCACGAGCCTGACAGTTTTGAAATGGACTTTCCGGCCAGGCCAGGTCAACCATGTGAGACTCCAGCCGGTCTGTTAGCCGCTCTGGGTTTGAAGTCGGCGCTGGTAACAAAGTGGCGCGACTACCTCGTCGTAGTGGATGAGGCTGAGCAAGTGCGAGCGCTCTCGCCCGACGTTGCCGCGCTTGCCAAAACTGACGGCGGGATCGGGACGATTGTTACCGCTCCCGGCGACGGTGATGTGGATTATGTGTGCCGATTTTTTGCGCCATCGATCGGCATCGACGAGGATCCCGCGACTGGCTCGATACATTGCACACTGGCTCCGTATTGGGCGGGGCGACTGGGTAAGGACAGGTTGCGGTCGCAACAGCTCAGCGCACGCGGTGGGACCATGCAGTGCACAGTCAGTGGCGATCGTGTGAAGATCGCAGGCCGGGCGCGCTTGTACCTTCACGGCGCAATCGAACTCTAAAACTCCCGACTTGCCGTTTCCGATGAAGCCGGTTTGACAGTTACTTATTTTTTCCCTTGGCCGGAAGCTTTACCGGCCCGGAGGTCCACACGGGCACCGGGTTATCCTGTTCGTAGAAGGCTTCAGAAATTGTGCCGGCCTGCAGGGTAAGGACTGCGAATCCATTCTTTACGCGCTTATCCCACTGCTTGCATTGATTTGGGTTCGGCAGAGGAGTGCAGGCGTAATAGTCGACCTTGCCATTCTTGGTAAGTGGAAGCTGGTTTTGGCCGTCCCAGTAATAGGCCGTGCCAAAAGGGATGGCGGAGTGACCTACACAACGGCACAGGGTTTTTGTTTTACGGCTGGAGGACATGGTGGCGTTGCTGTTGTAGACCACGCCATTGTGAGTGTGTCCCCAGTACCAATAATCGGGGTCGCGACTGTTCAGAGCGGAATACATATCTTGGTAGAGCTTTTCGCTGAGGTCTGGAAGCAGCTGGTTTTCGATCGGGAAGCCTTCTACCGAAAGCGCGGTGTGATGGGTGAGGGCAATTATATTTTTTGGGGACAGGTCGAGGCCTTGGAACCAGGCCACCTGATCGGGGTCTGCGGAATCTTGCAGCGCGCCCTGCATGTTGAAAAAGGATGTGCTGTAGAAACCAGAGTCGAGGCCAAGGATGGCCCAATCCTGATAGTACAGAGCGAAGTAGCTGGTGCCCTTCTGAGCTGCGAACAGGGGTGAGCCCAGGGCGTCATAGAAGTAGCCGTTGGCTCCGGAATACATTTCATGATTGGAATTGAGTGTGAAGCTGGGAGGCACTGGAGGCTTGCTCCACCAGCGCTGGATCAGGCGAAGATTCTCTTCCGTGGGAAAGAAGGTGACCTGGGTTTTGGCATAGAGCGCCGCCATCAAGAGAGTAATCTCCCAAGGCAGGTGGCCGGTCCCGGAGTAATAGACATCGCCGACATGAATGATGATGTCGGGCGGAGGGGACAGAGTTTGCAACTGATTCATAATGGCGGTTGCCGGGCCGTCGGTGCTGCAGTCATTCCAAGGGCCAGTGCCCCAATCGCCGATCAGGGCAACGGTGAGAGTTGGATTGTTGGGCAGAGCAATCACCTGGGGTGTCGAGCCAAAGGAAGCCTTCTGCAGTTCGCCCAGGATTCCTAGCGTATATAACACGCTGGAGTAGAGCCATCCTTTATCGAGTTGGGAGAACGGACCGTCGGCGACCATGGTGCCATCGGGCGCGATCACTCCGGCGCCGGCCCAGATGGTCTGCCATTGGGCATATTGCGTGGGGGTTATTTGGGTAGGCGGGAACAGACTGGCAAACCAGTCGAAGAATGAATCGTTGGGCAGATCGTGGTGAATCCAGTAGAGGACCATTCCGAATTCAACTGAGCCACCCGCGGGCGGAGGCGTAGTGTTCATTAACGCGATGAGCTGCGCTTCACTTTCAACCAGATACGTACCAATGAAATTGACTTGCTGGCGTAATGCGGCGTCGCCGGCGAGTCTTGCCTGAACTCTGTGTTGCATGGCTTGAACGGCCAGAAGCTGCTCGGGAGTAAATGAGGGCATCACGCTCTCCAGACGGACGGGGTTTTGGGCGTAACGAACGCGGATGTTACCACGGCGGAAGCAGGAACGAGAAGATTTTCGGGTTTTGTTCGGAAAATGGAACAAGGGGCCGGTGATGCTCGCAGGGGAAACTCTGGAGTGGTTCGGAGGGCGTGGTAATGCGCTGATTTGCCTCTGAGAACGATCAAGATGGACTGCGCACGAAGCGGCGCATGGCTGCCTCGTAATCGGATTCGTTCTTAATGGGCCTGATCTTCATACCTCAGCCTACTCTCCTAAGACTTTCCTTGCGACGTGTTTGTGAAGATTTGCCGCATTTTTCTTAGAGAGCCTGCGCTTTCTGAACGCTTCCTGGATTATAATCATTCTCATCTAACAATTATGCTTTCCTAATGCAATCTTCCCACGAACAATTTCGGGAACTGGCTTGGAAGTGTGGCTTGGCGGCTACGCATCAGCGGCAGGTTATTTATGAAGCTGTCGTGGCTACGCCGGGGCACTACTCGCCTGAAAGCGTCTTCGCGGAAGTGCGGCGAAGGACTCCGTCGATTTCTCTGGCTACCGTTTACAAGAACCTGCGGCTGTTCGTGGCACACGGATTGCTGCGGGAGGTGAGCCCTCATGCTTCCACTCTGCTGGTGGAAGGAAATCTTGAACCGCATCACCATCTGGTCTGTACGCGCTGCAAGGCGGTGCAGGATGTTGAAGGTGATTTCATCAATTACAAAAAGCTGTCGCGGCACGCGCCGCGTGGCTTTGATCTGACGCAGCCGCTGGTGGAGGTGTTTGGACTTTGCCGGCGGTGCAGCGCGAAGAAATAGTTTCACGCAATACCTACATCAAAATTAGAAAGAAGAAAATATATGGAAAATACAATCGCAACTTCATCGGGGAGCGTTTCCCCGGAAGCTAAAGATAAAAGCACCAAGCCCGAAGGAAAATGCCCGGTAGCGCACGGCGTACGCAAAGCTCACACGAATGATGATTGGTGGCCGAATCAGGTCAACCTGAAGGTGCTGCATCAGCATTCTCCGAAGTCCGATCCGATGGGCACGGAGTTCAATTATGCGGCCGAGTTCAAGACGCTCGACCTGAATGCCGTGATCAAGGATCTGCATGGCTTGATGACCGATTCGCAAGAGTGGTGGCCGGCCGACTTTGGGCACTATGGGCCGCTGTTCATCCGCATGGCGTGGCACAGCGCCGGCACGTACCGCATTGGCGATGGGCGCGGCGGGGCGGGAGCTGGGCAACAGCGCTTCGCTCCGCTGAATAGCTGGCCGGACAATGTGAACCTGGATAAGGCGCGCCGGCTGCTGTGGCCGATCAAGCAAAAGTATGGACGGAAGATTTCATGGGCTGACCTGATGATTCTTGCTGGGAATGTTGCGCTTGAATCGATGGGCTTCAAGACATTCGGTTTTGCCGGCGGACGCGCGGATGTGTGGGAGCCGGAAGAGGAAATTTATTGGGGGCCGGAAGGCACGTGGCTGGCGGACGAGCGCTACAGCGGCGATCGCGATCTGCAGAATCCGCTGGCGGCGGTGCAGATGGGCTTGATCTATGTGAACCCGGAAGGTCCGAATGGAAAACCGGATCCGATTGCCGCGGCGCGCGACATCCGCGATACCTTCGCTCGCATGGCGATGAATGACGAAGAGACGGTTGCGCTGATTGCAGGCGGCCACACTTTCGGCAAGACTCACGGTGCTGGCATTCCGGCGGACTATGTTGGTAACGAACCGGAGGGCGCCGACATTGAGGATCAAGGCTTTGGATGGAAAAATAAACTTGGCAAGGGTCACGGCGGCGATACGATCGGCAGCGGGTTGGAAGTGATTTGGACCACGACTCCGACGAAGTGGAGCAACAGCTTCTTCGACAACCTCTTCAAGTACGAATGGGAGCTGACGAAGAGCCCGGCGGGCGCACATCAGTGGACTCCGAAGAATGGCGCGGGTAATGGAACGGTGCCGGATGCGCATGATCCGGCGAAGAAACATGCGCCATCGATGCTGACTACGGACCTTGCATTGCGGTTTGATCCGGCTTACGAAAAGATTTCGCGGCGATTCTATGAACATCCGGATCAGTTCGCCGATGCGTTTGCACGGGCTTGGTTCAAGTTGACGCATCGCGATATGGGGCCGATTCCGCGCTACCTTGGGCCGCTGGTTCCGAAGGAGCCGCAGATCTGGCAAGATCCAATTCCCGCCGTGGATCATAAATTGATCGATGAGCAGGACGCTGCGGCGCTGAAGGCGAAGATCCTAAAATCGGGATTGTCGATTTCCCAACTGGTTAAGACTGCATGGGCGTCGGCGGCTTCGTTCCGCGGTTCGGACAAGCGTGGTGGAGCGAATGGAGCGCGCGTTCGCCTTACTCCGCAGAAAGATTGGGAAGTAAATCAGCCGGCTGAACTGGCGAAAGTTTTGCCGAAGCTGGAGGCGATCCAAAAGGAATTCAACGGTTCGCAGTCGAACGGGAATAAGGGGAAGAAAGTTTCGCTGGCTGACCTAATCGTGCTGGGCGGTGACGCGGCGATTGAGGAAGCTGCGAAGAAGGGTGGGCAGGATGTGAAAATTCCTTTCACAGCAGGGCGCACGGATGCTTTGCAAGAGCACACCGACGTGCAGTCATTCGCGGTGATGGAGCCGGTTGCGGACGGGTTCCGCAACTATTTGCGAAGCGGGCAGGTTCTGTCGGCTGAGGAGTTGCTGTTAGATCGGGCGCAGTTGCTGACGTTGACTGCTCCTGAGTTGACGGTACTCGTCGGCGGCTTGCGCGCTTTGAATGCGAACTTCGGGCAGACGAAACATGGCGTCTTGACCAATAAGCCCGAGACGCTGACGAATGATTTCTTCGTCAACCTGCTCGATATGAATACGAAGTGGCAGGCCTCCGGTAAGGTTGAAGGCGTTTCTGAGGGCTTGTACGAAGGGCGCGACCGGAAGACGAACCAGGTCAAGTGGACGGCTACTCGCGTCGACCTGATCTTCGGTTCGCAATCGCAGTTGCGTGCTCTCGCGGAAGTTTATGCGTGCGCGGATTCCAAGGAGAAGTTTGTGAAGGACTTCGCGGCTGCGTGGACCAAGGTGATGAACCTTGATCGCTACGATGTTGCGTGATCCGCGAGAAAGAAAGTTGCAAATTTCGGGCGAGCCTTTGTGGCTCGCCCTTTTTCTTTTGCCGACCGCGTACACTAATGCGACGGAAGGCGTGGCAGACTGTGGAGCTTCCTGACGATTACGGGCGAGGCCTGAGAGATGACGGTTGGGCGTGAAGAACTTCTGCAGGAATTTCAGGAATTTGTTCGAACCGCGGCGACGGCTGAGTCGGTGATGGAGCGTATGGCGCAACGTCTGCATGAAACGATGACGCGCTACAACTGGGTGGGGTTTTATCTGGTGGACCCGGCGGACGCGGGTATTTTGCTGGTCGGGCCATTCGCGGGCAGCTTTACGCCGAATGCCCGCATTCCACTCGACACGGGACTCTGTGGTGCTGCGGCCACAAGCAGGCAAACCGTTGTGGTGGATGATGTCTCGAAGGATCCGCGTTATCTTTCGGGGTCATCAATGGTGAATAGTGAAATCGTTGTTCCCATTTTTGTGCGGAACAAGCTCGTGGCGGAGCTCGATATCGAGAGCTATTTTGCCGGGACGTTCACGAAATCGGAACAGGACTTTGTGGAGGCTTGTGCTGCGATCGTGAGGGATTATTTAGAGAAGATTTAGTTCACACATGATGGACAGTCGATTTAATCCGGCCAGCGAATGGCGGGATACTGGTTTATCTGCCTATGGTCGTGCTGCGGCGCTCGAGCAGGAGTACATCTCTCCAGGTGTCGCGCAGCTTGCCGATTCGGCGTCTCACGCCGACTTTGCGGAATCCGCAGGACTTGTGCAGGGCGATGCTGGCGGAGTTCTCGGGAAAGATTCCGGCTTGCAGGGTCCAGACTCCCTTGGCTTCGGATTCCTGGATCAGGGCCTTGAGCAGTGACTTGCCAACGCCGCGGCCTCGCGCCGCGGCAGCCACATAGACGGAGACTTCGGCGACTCCGGCGTAGACGCGGCGGGCAGAGACTGGGCTGAGCGCGGCCCAGCCGAGGACTTGGTCTCGCTTGCAAGCGACTAAGCGGCAGTCCTGGAGATGAGCGCTATTCCACTTCTCCCAGTCTGGAAGATCGGTCGCAAAGGTCGCGTTGCCGGTTGCGATGCCTTCGCGATAGATCTCGCGGACAGCGGGCCAGTGCTCCGGCTTCATCCGTGTGATTTTGTGATTCATGGTCGGCCGATGCCGCTCAGGTTTCGGCCGGCGCGAAGAACACGAGGACCGCCAGTTCTTCGGTGATGTCGTAGAAGCGATGGCCGACTTCGGCGGCGACGAAGATTACGCTGCCTGCAGAAACCTCGCGGTCTTCTGAGCCGGCTTTGAAGCGAGCATTTCCGCGGAGCACATAATAGATCTCATCTTCGCGATGCGGCTTCTGGCGGTCTGTTGCTCCGGCGGGCAGGACGTAGAGCCCAGCGCTCATGGCCGGCACGCGGAGAAACTCGCGATAGGACTTGCCGCTCTGGGCGCGCTGTTCCTCGATCTCCGGCAGGCTGGCGAAGACGGTCTTCATGCGAAGATGCCTCCGAAGATGAGCTCGGTGAATTGTGGAATCAGATTCTGCGCCTGCAGGTTGCCTTCCGGTTTGTACCACTGGTAAATCCAGTTGATCATGCCGAGCAGGGCGAAGGCGGCGGCGCGCGGGCTCACTTTGCTTTTCGCCTGGTGCGAATGCTGTGTTTTGTTCCGAACGTCTTTCTGAACTTCGGCGTTCTGAACTTCGGCCATCAGGTTTTCGAGGAAGTGGATGTAATCTTTTTTGCGGGCGTTGATGCGCTTGCGCAGCGCGGGCGGCAGAGGATGGTTCTCGTGGAGCATCACCGTAATTTCGCGGTCGCGAGGGCTGAGCACTACTTCGATGTGCAGGCGGATCAGCGCGCGCAGCCGCTCCTCGGGATCGGCGATGGTTCGTACGGGGTTGAGCACGCGGTCCTGGGTGATCTCCATCGCGTGGTTCATGATCTCGAAGAGAATTTCGTCTTTGCTCTGGAAGTGGTGGTAGAGGCCGCCTTTGCTGAGTTTGAGGGCGGCGGCTACATCGTTCATGGAAGTGGCATCGTAGCCGCGCTGCTGGAACAGGCGTGCGGCGGTGCGCAGGATTTCCTGCCGGGAGTCGACCAGGGTCTCGCGGGCCATCGGGAGACATGGTAACGGGAGAGCGCGGGAAATGCCAATGGCAAGGGTAGTCTACTGTTTCTTGCAAAAGAAATGCGTGAAAGGGTTAAGATTAGGGCAGGTGAAGCATGCCGGCTCTAGATTGGTCGCGATGTCCTGCAGTTGAAAGCGTGCCCGGCAAACGGAGCGGAGCATGGGTATTCCGTGGCACTCGAATGCCGGTCTCGGCGGTATTTGAGAATCTTGAGGCGGGTTCTAGCATTGAGGAAATCATTGAACAATTCCATGTGACGCGAGGGCAAATTCAGGCCGTTCTGGAATTTGCGGCCCGCAGCCTGGACGCCCCGCAAATCCCTTCCGACGCTACCGTTGCAAAAACCTCGCCGAACGATGCGCATTCTCTTTGATCACGGCACACCGAGCGGCATTGCCAGAGCGCTTTCAGGGCATGATGTCACAGAGGCAATTGACCGTGGTTGGGAGCAAATCTCCAATGGCGAACTGCTGGCAGAGGCTGAGGCAGAAGGGTTTGATCTTCTGCTCACTACCGATAAGAACATTCGGTATCAACAAAACCTGGCTGCCCGGAAGATTGGCATTGTCGTACTTGGAAACTCCACCTGGCGGGTTGTACGTTTGCACCTTGACCGGATTGCGCAAATTGTAAACAAGGCCACGCCTGGCAGCTACGCTGAGGTAGACATACAGTTCGAATAATAAGGCTTGGTCGGCGTACGTTTCGCGCGACAAATTCCCTTCTAAATGGCAGTCCCACGAATTCGCTAGCCCGCGACCGGCTGTTGTGTTGCCAGGTCCGTCCTCATTTCTGGCTCGGATGGGACGATGATCCACGCGATCAGATAGGTGATGACGCCCGGGCAGCCCCCGGTGGCGAGGGTTAGGAAGATGGTGAGGATGCGCACCAGGGTTACGTCGAGATCGAAATGCTGGGCTAGTCCGGCACAAAGGCCTGCGATCTTTTTATCGGCTCGGGAGCGCATTAGTCTCGGTGGTGCGGGCGAAATACCCACTACATTGCCACAGTAGGAGCAGAAGCGGACATCCTCCGCGATGGCCTTGCCGCAAGCGTTGCAATACATATTGTGCCTCCCTTTGTTGATACGAGGAATGCGGGGAAGATGTTCCCCGATTCAGCCGTCCATGGCTGAAGCCATTTGTCTTCAAGAGCTTAATGGCGCAGTTGAAGCTCTGCCCTGATACGAATGTTCAGCTTCGCCGCCGCCTCTCAAGCCACGTTCATCCAAGGGTCATTACTTCTGTTGTTCTGGGTCCGGCCTGGACCGGCAACTTCTTCCTTGACAGGGGAGGGACGGGTTGGATAGCATCATTAGATACCGACCGACCGGTCGGTTTGCACGCATGGATTCCGGCCTTCCCTAGATTCATTGGCTGAGGGAATCCATTTTTAAAGGACTAAAAACTGGCGCTACACGCAAAAGGAGCAACCTGGTGGCTACTATTTTTTATGAACACGACGCGAATCCTGAGGCCCTGAAGGGCAAAACGATCGCCATCCTAGGCTATGGCAGCCAGGGACATGCGCAGGCGCAGAACCTGCGCGACAGCGGATGCAAGGTCATCGTGGGGCTGGAGCCGACGCGGCCGAGCGCGCAGCAGGCTCGCGCGGATGGCATGGTGGTGGTGGCTCCGGATGAGGCGGCCAAGCGAGCGGACTGGATCCACATGCTTACGCCGGATGAGACGCAGGCGGCGGTTTATGAGAAGTATGTGCAGCCTTATCTGCATCCCGGAAAGATTCTGGGGTTCTCGCACGGGTTCAGCATTCATTTCAAGACGATCGTGCCGCCTAACGATGTGGACGTGGTAATGATCGCGCCTAAGTCGCCGGGACATTTGTTGCGGCGGGTTTATAGCGAGGGTCGCGGTGTGCCATCGCTAATCGCGATCAGCCAGGACGCGAGCAAGCGGGCGCACGAATTTGCTTTGGCCTATGCGCACGGCATTGGCTCAACGCGAGCGGGCGTGCTGCAGACTACTTTCCGCGAAGAAACCGAGAGCGATCTTTTCGGCGAGCAGGCCGTGCTGTGCGGCGGTTTGACTTCGCTGATCAAGAAGGGATTTGAGACGCTGGTCGAGGCTGGGTACGCTCCGGAGATTGCGTACTTCGAGTGCCTGCACGAGATGAAGCTGATTGTCGACTTGATTTATGAAGGCGGGCTGGGACGGATGCGGCACTCGATTTCGAATACCGCTGAGTATGGCGACCTGACGCGCGGCGAGAAAGTTGTTGGCGATGCTACGCGGATCGCGATGAAGAAGACGCTGGCCGACATTCAGGATGGAACGTTCGCGCGGGAGTGGATTCGTGAAAATGCGCAGGGCGGTTACAACTTTGCCGAGTTGCGCGAGCGGGAGCAGCAACATCCCATCGAGATTGTGGGGGCGCAGTTGCGCGGCATGATGAGCTGGCTGCCGGGACGCGAGGCCAAGAAGCCGGCCGAGGCTCCGAAGGGCGAAGGCAAGACCGAAGCCAAGAAGGTTGCGGTGAATGCTTAAGGGAGCCGAAATTGTTTTGCAGTGCTTGCGCGCTGAAGGGGTGGACCTGGTGTTCGGGTATCCCGGGGGCGCGATCATGCCGTTGTATGACGCACTGGAGGGCAGCGGAGTGCGGCACGTTCTCACGCGGCATGAGCAAGGCGCGGCGTTTGCGGCTTCGGGCTACTCGCGCGTCACGGGAAAAGTTGGCGTGGCAATGGCGACCAGCGGGCCGGGTGCGACGAATCTTGTGACCGGCATCGCCGACGCGAAGATGGACTCCGTTCCGCTGGTGTGCGTCACGGGGCAAGTGCGGTCGGCGATGATTGGGACGGATGCGTTTCAGGAGACTGACGTTTTCGGTGTGACGCTTTCGTTGACTAAGTGGAGCCGACTGGTGCGCACGATCGACGAGATTCCTGAGGTGATTGCCGAGGGATTTCACTGGGCGCGCAGCGGACGTCCGGGGCCGGTGGTTATCGATATTCCTACCGACATATTGAAGGCGAAGAAAGAATTTTCTGGACCGGCGAAGTTTACGCCGCACGCACGGCCTGCCGATGCGAAGGCAGACGGCGCCTTGAGCGACGCGATTGTTGCGTTGCTGCAAGGCGCGGCGCGACCCGTGGCGCTGGTGGGTGCAGGGGCAAAACTTTCGGGAGCGATTCCGGAGTTGCGGCGGCTGCTCGATGATCTGAATGTTCCAACATTCGCCACGGTGCATGGGCTGGGCGCGGTTCCTCCGCAGGCGCCGTATTACCTGGGCATGGTGGGAATGCACGGCACGCGCGCGGCCAACACCGCTCTGCACGAGACGGATTTGCTGATGGTGTTCGGAGCGCGGCTGGACGATCGCGTGACCGGCGATCCTACGCGCTTTGCGCCTCATGCGAAGATCGTGCATTTTGAAATTGATCCGGCGCAACTTGACCGGGTGCGGTCTTGCGAGTTGCCGGTGATTGGAAATCTCGCGGACACGATTCCGGAATTTCACGACGAGTTGCGCAACGCGTCCCTGCCTGACTGGAGCGGCTGGCGCGGCGTTGCTTGCGGAGCCGAGCGCGCGGAGTTGGATCCGCGGGGATTGGCGCAGCCAACGATTCGTTTTCTCGATGAGCTTTTCAGCCGGCTGCCGCAAGACAGCGTGATTATTGCCGACGTAGGTCAGCATCAAATGTGGGCGGCGCAGCGGTATCGGTCATCGTCGCCGCGCGGTTTTATCACTTCCGGCGGATTGGGAGCGATGGGTTTTGCTTTGCCGGCTGCGGTCGGCGTGCAACTGGCGAAGCCAGAGACTTGCGTGCTGTGCGTTTCCGGCGATGGCGGCTTTCAGATGAATATTCAGGAACTGGCCACGGTGCACCGGCTCGGACTTCCTATCAAGATGGTGATCGTCGACAACAAATATCTGGGCATGGTGCGGCAGTGGCAGCAACTCTTCTATGCGCGCAACTATGCGGAGACGGACTTGAGCGACAATCCGGATTTTGTTGAGATCGCCAAGGCTTACAAGATTCACGGATGGCGGCTGAACGAGGCTGCTATGGCGGAGTATCCGGTGGCAGCCGAGACGGGTGACTTGATCGAAAATTTCCTGCGCTCGCCGAACGCCGAGTTGCTGGTATTTGATTGTCATCCGGAGGCTAACGTTTACCCGATGGTTCCGGCGGGAGCGGCGTTGTCGGAGATGGTTTATGGGGACGAATGAACAGATTGAGTGATTGAGCGATCGGGAGATTTAGTGATTGGAAATCAAACGCTTTGATTTTCAATGACCCGATGACTCAATCGCTCAATGACTCAATTTTGGGAGCTAACAATGCAAGTTTTTCACATTCGCTATCGCAACGCACAAGGCGCATTGATGCGCATCCTCAACGCGGTTTCGCGCCGGGGGCTTGATCTCACGTCCGTGCATGCGGAATATGCCGGGCAGGACCACGGCGTCACGCTGATGCTGGAGGTTTCGCACAAGCAGATGGGACAGCTTTTCCGCGAGTGGCATTCGATCGTGGATGTGATCGACGTGCGTTCCAGCGCCGCTTTGCGAGAGCATGAAGAAGCGGTGTGGGCGCCGCATCCGCCGGCCAGTGTCGCAGAGCAATCGGCGCGGGCTGCGCGGGCTTAGGTTTTTGTTTGCACAAGTGTCAGCAGCATGAGCGCTCCCTGGGTAAGCGCCATGCGATTGGGGAACCTGTGATTGGAATGGCCTTCTGGCATCATTTCAGGCTGCGGGTTTCCCGTTTTTATTTGCACCTCCCGGTTTGTCATCCCGAGCAACGCGAGGGATCTTGGTTCTTGCCTGCGCCCTCTATATCCTCACCACATGCAGAAACCCGGATCCCTCGCTTCGCTCGGGATGACAATCCACTTTGCTAAGAATCATTCTTGACGACATCGCATGCTGTAATCTTTCCTCACGGACTCTCATTATCATGGACCTCAAGCATCGCAGCCGCGGAATTACCGACGGGCGCGACCGGGCTCCGGCGCGCTCCATGTTCAAAGCGATTGGGTTTACTGACGACGATCTGCGCAAGC
>JBEKJF010000069.1:0-16034 GCA_050011375.1 Candidatus Sulfotelmatobacter sp. | reverse complement strand
GAGCTAGTGCGTGCAGGCGAGACGGGGCTGCTGTACAGCACAGGCGATGTGGAGCAATTGGCGACGGCCATCCAGTCTCTCGCCTCACAACCGGAACTCGCCGACAAGATGGGGCGGGCAGGACAGGAGCAGATTCGGCAAAATTACCGTACGGAGGCGCACTACGAGCGACTGGTTGAATTGTACGAGCGGCTGGCTAACGGGAAGAGGCGGTCGTCAGCCATTTCCCTGCGAAAGACATCAAGTCGGGTCAATATTTCTACGACGGCCCCGCAGAACAAAGTGCTTCGCATCGCATTCATTGGTGGACGAGGGGTGATCTCGAAGTACAGCGGCATTGAGACCTATTATGAAGAGATTGGGAAAAGGCTGGCGGGGATGGGGCACCGCGTGACCGTCTATTGCCGGACCTACTTCACTCCGCCCGGAAAAGAACACAACGGCATGCAGGTGGTGCGCCTGCCCGCGATCCAGTCCAAGCACCTGGAAACACTGGTGCACACTTTTCTTAGCACGCTGCATGTTCTGGTGCAGCCATGTGATGTCGTTCACTACCACGCGCTTGGACCGGCGCTCTTTTCCTTTATCCCACGTCTGGCAGGTAAGAAGACTGTGGTCACGGTGCAGGGTCTGGACTGGCAGAGGAAAAAATGGGGACGCATTGCTTCGGCGGTTCTACGGCTTGGAGAACGGGCGGCGGTGAGTTTACCCACGCAGACAATGGTTGTTTCCGCAACGTTGCAGAAGCATTACTTGGACGCCCTTAAAGCGAAGACGTCTTACGTGCCAAACGGGGGCGTGCTGCGAGAGCGGCATTTGCCCGGCAAGTTATTTGATTGGGGTCTTGAGCCTGGGAAGTACATTCTGTTTCTCGGAAGGCTTTCTCCAGAAAAAGGCTGCCACGTGTTGGTAGAGGCGTACGACAGATTGGAAACTGACATAAAGCTCGTAATGGCAGGAGCGTCGAGCTATTGCGATGAGTACTCGCGGCAGTTGCGGACGCACGCCAGCGATCGGATCAAGATTCTGGACTGGGTGTCTGGTGAAGCTCTCGACGAGTTGCTCACGAATGCTTTGATATTCGTTCTGCCGTCCGACCTCGAGGGGTTGTCACTGGCGCTACTGGATGCGATGGGCGCGGGGCTGTGCGTGGTTGCGAGCGATGTTCCGGAAAATCGGGAAGCAGTCGAAGACGCAGGATTCACCTTCCGTCGCGGAGACGCGTCGGATTTGGCGGACCGTCTGCGATTTCTGATCGCGAATCCAGCGGTTCGCGAAGCCGCGGGGCAGGCGGCGAAACGGCGCGTCCGCGAGCACTATCAATGGGCGCAGATCGCCGAGCAGATTGAGCGGGTGTACCTCGAGATGATGGGTCTGGAGCCGGCAGGGCCTCTGGCCAGAAAACCGATTAGCCGCGCAGCCGCTATCGCACCTTCCGCACAGCGAAAGGTAGGATAAGGCAACCGCCCAAACGTCTTCGCAATACATTTCGAATCGAGCGCGAAACGACTGCGCCACAAAGAGGACGGGGAAACCCGTCCCTTTTGTTTACAATAAACAATTCGCTCGCAAGCGTAGCAAGTTGTGCGATGGCACCGGTGATCTAGAGCCACTCTAAGAACTATGGAAAATACGATCATCGTCACTGGCGGCGCAGGTTTTATTGGGTCGAATTTCATTCTGCAGAGTATTGAGCGGGATTCGACTTCGATCGTGAATCTGGACAAACTTACCTACGCCGGAAATCTGCGCAACCTGGAAGCCGTCGCGAACGAGCGCCAGTATGAGTTTGTCCATGGAGATATTGCGGACCGCACGCTGGTGCGTAGCTTGCTGGAACGTCGAAAGCCGCGTGCTATCGTTCACTTTGCCGCCGAAAGCCACGTGGATCGCTCCATCCGAGGTCCGGATGATTTCATCCGCACGAATGTGGATGGGACCTTCGCGCTGCTGGAAGAAGTGCGTGCCTATTGGGGGAATTTAGCCGGGCAGGAGAGAATCGACTTCCGCTTCCTGCACGTTTCCACGGATGAAGTGTACGGCTCGCTTGGCCCCGAGGATTCTGCTTTTTCCGAGACAACGCCTTATTCGCCCAACAGCCCGTACGCCGCGTCCAAGGCGGCTTCCGACCATTTTGTGCGCGCCTACCATCACACGTATGGGTTGCCGGTGCTGACCACGAACTGCTCGAACAACTACGGCCGATTTCAGTTCCCGGAAAAGTTAATACCGTTAATAATCCTGAATGCGCGCGACGGTAAACCCCTGCCTGTTTACGGCGATGGCCAAAATGTTCGAGATTGGCTTTATGTAGAGGATCACTGCGAAGCGATCGCAGCCGTGCTCGCACGAGGAAGAGTGGGGCAAACGTATAACATTGGTGGTTGGAATGAAAAGAGGAACATCGACATCGTGGAAACGGTCTGCGACCTCGTGGACGAAATTGCAGCACCCCTTGGCGCGCCGCGACGCACTCTGATTACATTTGTGAAGGATCGTCCCGGGCACGACCGCCGATATGCGATGGACGCAACGAAGATTGAGCGCGAACTGGGCTGGCGCCCTCGGGAAACATTTGAGAGCGGAATTCGCAAGACGGTGCGTTGGTACCTGGAAAACGAAGAATGGGTTCGAGACGTGACTAGCGGAAGCTACCGGCAGTGGATTGAGACCCACTACTCTTCTTGATTGAATAGATTGCAGCAGTTCATTGCGGGAACCTGTTTCACAAGAATCATCCTATGACACAAGCCTCAAATAGCGCCGGGTATAAGGGAATCGTTCTGGCAGGAGGGTCGGGAACCCGCTTGTATCCCGTGACGCACGCCATGGGGAAGAGTCTGCTTCCGGTGTACAACAAGCCCATGATTTATTACCCGCTGTGTACGTTGATGCTGGCGGGGATTCGCGAGATCCTTTTGATAACCACTCCCGAGGACGTGCTCAAGTTTCAAGCGCTACTGGGAGATGGGAGTCAGTTCGGCATTCAGTTGCAATACAAGGTCCAGCAGAAACCGGAAGGCATCGCGCAGGCGTTTTTGCTGGGTGAAGAATTTCTGGGTGCCAGCCCCTGCGCTCTCGTGCTGGGAGACAATATTTTTTATGGGCACGACCTTGCCAAAGATCTGCGAGACGCAGCAACCAAGACTCGGGGCGCGCGCGTATTTGCTTACCCGGTGCACGACCCCGAACGTTATGGCGTTGTGGAATTCGACGGCGCCGGCCGTGCTCTCAGCATCGAGGAAAAGCCCAGCCGTCCGAAGTCGCGATACGCGGTAACTGGACTTTATTTCTACGATGACCAGGTGGTGAAGATAGCGAAGTCGCTGAAACCAAGTGCGCGCGGCGAGTTGGAAATCACCGACGTCAACAAAATATATCTGGAGCGTGGCGAATTGGAGATTGCGGTCATGGGGCGTGGCATGGCCTGGCTGGACACGGGCACGCACGAATCCCTGATGGATGCGTCCCTCTATATTCAAGCCATCGAGAAGAGGCAAGGTCTAATGGTGGCGTGCCCTGAAGAGATTGCGCTGCGCTCCGGTTACATTACCGCAGAGCAGGTGGAGAGAATTGGCAATTCGATGAAGAACAATACTTACGGAGCATATCTGCTGCAACTCTTGCGAGAAAAGGTATTCTGATGAATGCAGTTCAGGCGGTTCGTCCTGCGATGGATGCGATCAAGAAAATTCCGACGTCGTTGCCCGGGGTGTTCATCCTCGAGCCTCGTGTATTTGGCGACGAGCGCGGATTTTTCTTCGAAAGCTACAACGAGCAGGCGATGGCGGGGATAGGAATCACGGAAAAGTTTGTGCAGGATAACCATTCCTGTTCCTCTCGAAATGTCTTGCGTGGGTTGCATTATCAAGTGAGACATCCGCAAGGGAAACTTGTGCGCGCGGCCGAGGGAGAAATTCTCGACGTTGCGGTTGACATGCGCCGGAGTTCTCCGAGCTTTGGCCGCTGGGAAGCAGTGCGACTCTCGGGTGAGAACAAGCGCATGTTGTGGATTCCCGTTGGCTTTGCGCACGGCTTCCGGGTGATCTCAGACAAGGCTCATGTGCTGTACAAGGCAACTGATTTCTACGCACCGGAGCACGAACGCACTCTTGCCTGGAACGATCCTGATCTGAAAATCAACTGGGAACTCGACGGCGAACCCACGGTATCGGCCAAAGACCAGCGGGGCGCGGCTTTTCGCGACGCTCAGAGTTTCGAATAAATCCCAATGCGAGTCACAATCTTTGGCGCCTCCGGCCTGTTGGGCAAAGCGCTCCTGCACGAGTGGAACGGCGATACCGTAACCGGCCTCACTTCGCATGCTGCCGACATCCGCGATGCAAAGTGCGTGTTGCAGGTCGTACGCGAAACAAGTCCGGAGTGGATCGTGTTGGCCGCAGCCTACACTGATGTGGACGGATGCGAAAGTAATCCGGAGCTGGCTTTCGCTGTGAACCGCGATGGAGCAGTGAACGTCGCCAATGCGGCGAAAGAGGTTGGAGCGCGCCTTGTTTTTCTCAGCTCTGATTACGTCTTCGACGGAAAGAAGACAACGCCTTATGAGATTGACGACGCCCGGAACCCGCAAAGTGTGTATGGACGAACCAAGGCTGAGGCGGAGATCCGGCTGCTTGAATTGATTCCGGATTGTTGCATTGCCAGAACGTCATGGTTGTTCGGCATTGGGGGAAAATGCTTTCCAGATACGATCTTGAAGCTGGCTGCGAGCCGTCCCGCGCTCGATGTGGTAAACGATCAGCGCGGTTGTCCGACCTATACGATCGACCTGGCACGCGCGATCTCGCAATTGTGCCGAAAGAACGCGAACGGAATTGTGCACGTGACCAATGCCGGCGATTGCACCTGGTTTGAATTTGCGCAAGAGATCGTTCGGGGCGCTGGGCTTGCTACAACCGTACGTCCGGTGAGCAGCCAGCAGATGGCGCGACCCGCGCCTCGACCTGCGTATTCCGTTCTGTCACCCACTCGTCTGCAAGCCTTCGGAATTGGAATGCCCTCCTGGCGGGACGCATTGCTGCGCTATATGAAAGAGCGCCAAAGCTGATCAGACTGGCCGAGATTGCCTCGTTTCAGTCAGCCCTGCTACGATGGCCGGGGCTCGACTGAGATCTCGTGAAATTAATTCAGAATTATATTGATGGCCGCTTCGTGCCCGGAAAGCGCGAGTTCGCCGATGTAAATCCGGCGGACGGAACGGTGATTGCACAAGTCACCGAAGCTGATGAAGCACAGGTGGACGAGGCGGTTCAGTCAGCTCGCCGTGCGTTGCGCGGAGAATGGAGTCGGCTCGGAGTTCGCGAACGCGCAGCGCGGCTGCACAAGGTCGCCGATGCGATCGAGAAGCGGTTCGATTGCTTCGTTCAAGCGGAAGTGGCTGACACGGGCAAACCAGTTTCCCTCGCTTCGAAACTTGATGTTCCTCGTGCGGCCGCGAATTTTCGCGTCTTTGCCGATCTTGTAAAACTCTCAGGGTTGGAATCGTTTCAGACGGAAACTCCAGACGGAACCAACGCTCTGAACTATGCGGTACGTAAGCCGCTGGGCGTCATCGGCGTCATCACGCCTTGGAACCTGCCGCTCCTTCTGCTCACATGGAAAGTTGCTCCGGCGCTGGCTTGTGGGAATGCAGTGGTAGTCAAGCCTTCGGAGGAGACTCCGGCGACAGCCACGCTGCTTGCTGAGGCGATGCAAGATGCGGGAATTCCGAATGGCGTTTATAACGTCGTGCATGGCTTCGGCCCTGGATCCGCGGGAGAGTTCCTGACGCAACATCCCGACGTCAACGCGGTGACCTTCACCGGAGAATCGAGAACCGGTGCGGCCATCATGAAGACGGTGGCGGCGACGGTGAAGCCGGTTTCGTTTGAGCTGGGCGGAAAAAATGCGGCGATCGTTTTCGCGGATTGCAACTTTGAAGAGGCCGTGGACGGATTATCCGACGCTGTGTTTCTTAACACGGGGCAAGTTTGCCTGTGTGCAGAGCGCATTTATGTGGAACGCAAGATCTTCGATGAATTTGTGGATGCGCTGAAACGAAAAGCAGAGAGTCTGCATCCGGGTTGGCCGACCGACCAGAAGACTGACTTGGGGCCGCTGATTTCAAAGCAACATCGAGAGAAGGTGCTTTCGTATTACCGACTGGCGGGGGAAGAAGGTGCGACCCTTGTTGCCGGTGGAGGAATTCCGAAGTTTGGCGACGATCGCGACAACGGCTTCTACGTGCAACCAACTATCTATACTGGGCTTTCAGAATCGGCGCGGTGCGTGAAGGAGGAAATCTTTGGGCCCGTCTGCCACATCGCGCCTTTCGATTCGGAAGAGCAAGCCGTCGCGATGGCCAATGACACGAAGTATGGACTCGCCGCGTCGATCTGGACCAGCAACCTAAAAAGAGGTCATCGTGTCGCGCAACAAATGAACGTGGGAATCACCTGGGTGAACTGCTGGTTCTTGCGCGATTTGCGAACGCCGTTTGGTGGCGCGGGACTTTCCGGCATTGGCCGCGAAGGCGGGATGCATTCCTTGAATTTCTATTCCGAACTGAACAACATTTGCATTCGGCTGTGATCGAAGAAATGAACGGGACCGACAGCAAAGTCGTCGAGGGCAAAGCGAGGCCGCGTGGCAAGTATCCGCACGTCAAGCGCGCCGGAGACTTTCTGTTCGTGTCCGGAACGAGCGCGCGCCGCGCCGACGATACAATTGCCGGCGCCGATGTCGATGCACTCGGTACGGCGCGCCTCGATATTCGCTTGCAAACGCGTGCCGTGATCGAGAACATCCGCGACATCCTGCAGAGTGTGGGCGCGGGGCTGCAGGATGTGGTCGAGCTTTCCACGTATCTGGTGAACATGAATGATTTCGCCGGCTATAACGAAGTGTACGGCGAGTTTTTTGGATACGATGGTCCTGCGAGAACGACGGTCGCCGTGCGTGAGTTGCCGCATCCGCAGTTGCTCATCGAAATCAGGGCGACGGCTTATAAGCCACTGACATAGGAGACACGATGGCGTCTATCAAGAATCTGAAGGCTTTTAACTTTCAGGCCTGGATCGAAGAAAATAAAGAGAAGCTTAAGCCTCCCGTCGGAAACGCACAGGTGTGGGAGGACGGCGAGATGATGGTAACCGTCGTGGGCGGCCCGAACCAGCGGCGCGACTATCACGATGATCCCACGGAGGAGTTTTTTTACCAGTTGAAGGGCAGCATTTCTCTTCGCATTATGGAGACTCCCGGCAAGCCGCCGCTCGAAATACCCATCAAAGAAGGCGAGATTTTTCTTTTGCCCAAGCACATGCGCCACTCGCCGCAGCGGCCAGCAGAAACTATTGGAGTGGTTGTTGAAGTGCCGCGGCCGGAGGGCTCGCTCGATGCCTTCGAATGGTATTGTCCGAACTGCCATCAATTGATCTATCGCGCGGAAGTGCAACTGAAGAGCATCGTAAAGGATCTGCCACCCCTGTTCGAACAGTTCTATTCGAACGAGAGCCGGCGTAAATGTAAGCATTGTGGCACGATTCATCCGGGCAAATAAATGCAAGTCATCGACATCCACAACCACTTTTTTCCCAGCTCATGGCCTGATTTGTCGGCGCGCTACGGCACGCCGAACTGGCCGTGGATCAAACACACCGAGCCGGGGAAAGCCGACATTATGGTGGGGGACCGATTCTTCCGCCATATTTATTCGGCGTGTTGGGATCCGGAAGTTCGCCTCCGCGAGATGGATCGCGATGGTATTGATCTGCAGGTCATCTCGGCTACTCCAGTGCTTTTCGCCTATGAGCGTCCGATAGAACATGCGTTGGATTGCGCGCAGTTGTTCAACGATGCGGCGCTTGAGCTTTGCAGCCGGGGAAAAAACAGACTGAAATCGTTTTGCCAAGTTCCGCTACAGAGTACTGACGCAGCCTGCAAAGAACTTAGCCGATGTATGCAATCGGGACATCTCGGCGTACAAATCGGCAACCACGTTGGAAACAAGAACCTCGACGATGCTGGGATTATTACCTTCCTGCAGCACTGCGCAGATGTGAATGCGGCCGTGCTCGTCCACCCTTGGGATATGTTTGGGAAAGAGCGCATGCCGAAATACATGATGCCCTGGACGGTCGGCATGCCAGCGGAGACGCAACTCTCAGTCGTGGCGTTAATTCTGAGTGGAGCGTTCGATCGCCTGTCTGGCGCGCTTCGCATCTGTTTCGCGCATGGCGGCGGGAGTTTTCCATACTTGCTCGGGCGCCTGGAAAATGCCTGGCACCATCATCCGGTTGCGCGCGGCGAGTGCGAACATCCTCCGAGTTTCTATCTCAATCGCTTCTACGCTGACTCCGCGGTCTTCGACCAACGCGCCCTTGAATTTCTGGTGGGAACGATGGGAATGGATAAGGTGATGCTCGGCTCGGATTATCCGTTTCCCCTGGGCGAAGAGCGAGTGGGATCACTTATCCGCCAAAGTAATTTACCGCAACATGCTAAGGCCAAACTTCTGAGCGAGAATGCGATCCGCTTCTTGGGGCTTGAATCTGAGTTGGCCGCGAACGATAAAAAAGTTGCAACGGCCTCTACAGCGCCTTTGGCACCTGAGCCGGGACAGCTCACATACAGTTCGTACTTAAAGGTTCCCGAATTATTGGAGTTGCAGGAGCCGCAGTCTTCGCCGCCGCACCATGATGAGATGCTTTTCATTCTTGTGCATCAGACCTACGAGCTGTGGTTCAAGGAATTGCTGCATGACCTGGATGCCGTCGTCGCAAATTTACGCAGAGCAGGCGAGGCTCCGCAATCGCGCGACGGAGTTTATGAGGCGGCGCGTCTGCTGCGCCGCTGCACTGAAATCACGCGAGTGCTGGTGGAGCAGTTCACGATTCTCGAAACCATGTTACCCACTCACTTCCTCGCATTTCGTGGCTTGCTGGAGCCGGCTAGCGGATTTCAGTCAGAGCAGTTTCGAGAGATTGAGTTTCTATGCGGCCTGAAGGATGAAAAGATGCTCCGCTATCATCGGCCCACGCCGGAGGCTTACGCCAGCCTGAAGCGGCGGCTAGAGGAACCGTCGTTGCGCGATGTGTTCTTTGGAGCATTGCAGGCCATGGGCAAATTAGCGCCGGCCACTGAAGGCGCAACGGAGAAAGATCGATTCGAAGCACGCGCTCGCGCTGTTCATGCGCTGTACAAGGATGAACATCATCATCGCGACTGGATCGACGTTTGCGAGCGGCTGACTGAATTCGATGAACTGGTGGTGAGCTGGCGGTTGCGCCACATCCAACTGGTTGAGCGGATTATCGGCGTCCGCATGGGCACCGGCGGAAGTGCGGGAGCGTCCTACTTGAAGCTCACTCTCGACAAGAAATTCTTTCCCGAATTGTGGGAAGCAAGAACTTTGCTAACCGAATGAAAACTCTCCGTCGTTCACGAAAAGTTTGATCGTGGAATCCCTCAGATGAAGGCCGCACCTGACAAAATCACACTGATCGGCGCCGGACTGAACGGACCTCTCTTGGCCATTCTTCTACTGCAGCGGGGATTCGCAGTAGAGATCTATGAACGCCGCCCGGATATGCGGCGCGTCCGCATAAGCGCGGGTCGCTCCATCAACCTCGCGCTCTCCACTCGAGGCATTCACGCATTGCAACAGGCCGGCCTCTGGGAGCGAATGCGAAGCATCATCATTCCAATGAAGGGCCGCATGATGCATTCGATTGCCGGAGAGCTGACCTTCCAGCCGTATGGAAAGAACGAAGCCGAGGTGATCAATTCCATTTCTCGCGCCGAGTTGAACGTTGCCCTCATAAATGCCGCCGAGGAACACGGAGCGACCATTCACTTCAATCAACGGTGCACAGCATACGACCTGAAGACCGGTGAGATAAAGGTGCAGGACGAAGAAACCAGAGAAGAGACGACGCTGCAAGCCGGGGTCGTGATCGGCTGCGACGGCTCAGCCTCCGCGATTCGAGCGGAGATGTTCAAGCTGAGCCGCTTCAACTTTTCGCAACAGTATCTCGATTATGGATACAAGGAGTTAACGATTCCGGCTGGCCCGCATGGGAAGCATTTGCTCGAGACTCATGCCCTTCACATCTGGCCGCGGGGCAATCACATGCTGATTGCGTTGCCCAACATTGATGGCACATTCGCCTGCATCCTTTTTTTGCCGTTCGAAGGCGCAGACAGCTTTGCCGGGCTCATCACACCGGCGCAAGTCGAACAGTTTTTCGAGTTGCGCTTTCCGGATGCGGTTTCCCTGATGCCACAACTGGCCGACAACTACTTCGCCAATCCGACGGGTGCAATGGTTACGATCAAGTGCTCGCCGTGGCATGTGGAAGAGCGAGCGCTGCTTCTGGGCGATGCGGCTCATGCTATCGTCCCATTCTTCGGCCAGGGAATAAACTGTGGGTTCGAAGACTGCAGTCGCCTCGTCGAAATGCTTGACCAAGGCGGCGGCGACTGGGGGCACGTGTTCCGCGAGTTCGAGAAAGACCGCAAGATCAATACCGACGCCATCGCGGATATGGCCATCGAGAATTTTACGGAGATGAGAGATCGGGTTGCGGATTCGCGGTTCCTATTTCGAAAGAAAGTGGAGTTGGCGCTGGAAGTACGGTATCCCGATCTTTTCGTGCCAAAATACGCCATGGTGACATTTCACAGCATTCCGTACTCCGTCGCCCTAGCTCGCGGCGCAGTTCAGGAGCGAATTCTGGTTGAACTCTGCGAATCCATCAATCGGGTGGAGGATATTGACTGGGACAAAGCGGATCGGCTGATTCACCGCGCCCTCGGTCCCCTGGAGTTCAGTCAGTGACCAACCTAGAATTTCAACCGCAGTTCCAGGCGGGCGAAGATTTTCCGATTGCGATGGATCAACGCGATCCTTTGAAGGACTATCGCGATCGTTTCTTGATTCCTAAAACATCCAGCGGCGACTGCATTTATCTATGCGGTCACTCGCTAGGCCTGCAACCTAAGACGGCGGCAGCCTATGTTGAACAGGAACTGAAAGACTGGGCTGCACTTGGCGTAGAGGGCCACTTCCATGCGAAGAATCCATGGATGCGTTATCACCGATTACTTACCGAACAGACAGCAGAACTGGTTGGAGCAAAGCCTCTCGAAGTAGTGGTGATGAATTCGCTTACAGTAAATCTTCATCTGATGATGGTTTCGTTTTACCGTCCGACAAAAGAGCGGCACAAAATTGTTGTGGAGCGCGGAGCTTTTCCTTCCGATCAGTACGCAGTGAAGTCGCAGATTAGTTTTCATGGCTTTGACCCTGCGGCTTCGCTGATCGAGTTAACTCCACGGCCGGGCGAGTCTTGCCTTCACGATGAAGATATAGATGCCTTGATCGAGCGCGAGGGGCATGAGATCGCGCTGATCATGCTGGGCGGAGTAAATTATGCGACCGGCCAGGCGTTTGATATGGCGCGAATCACGCGCGCCGGCCACGCGCGGGGCTGCGTGGTGGGTTTCGATCTGGCCCATGCAGCCGGCAATTTGCTTTTGAAGTTGCATGAGTGGGGCCCAGATTTCGCCGTGTGGTGCAGCTACAAATATTTGAATGGCGGTCCAGGATGTATCGCCGGTTGTTTTGTTCATGAACGCTACACCCACTCCTGGGAACTGCCTCGCTTCGCGGGTTGGTGGGGTCACGACGAAGGATCACGCTTCGAGATGGGGCCGGAGTTTCAACCGATGCCAGGCGCGGATGGCTGGCAACTGAGCAATCCGTCGATAGTCAGCCTGGCCATCCTGCGAGCATCGATGGATATTTTCCACGAGGCGGGGATAGAGCAGTTACGTGCCAAAAGCGTGGTCTTGACGGGATATCTGGAGTTCTTGCTGAATCAGAATGCATCACGCAAATTCTCCATCGCCACTCCCCGCGAAAAAGAGCGCCGCGGGGCTCAGCTTTCCATTCGCGTCCCGGAGCGCGGGCGGGCACTGTGCGAACAGCTAAATCGTGAAGGAATCGTGGGGGATTGGCGAGAGCCTGATACGTTTCGAGTTGCACCGGTGCCTCTGTATAACTCCTTTCAAGATGTTTTCCGGTTTGCTCGGCGATTCATGGCTATCGTCGAATAAGACTCGGGTATCGCAGGCGGTCCATCTCGCGATTACCTCGGTAATATCTGCATCGTCCAGCCGAAAACATACACTCTTAGCGTGAACTTATTTTCCGTGAAGCAACCCGGCAAGTGGCCGGGAATCGTGTGCGCGGTCGTCTGCGTTCACCTCTTCGTGTCTCTTCTGGTTCCCCGCGGCATTGGGCTTACCGCTTTTGGTGACCTGACGCAGTCTGTCCTTCTGTTATGCGCAACAATCTCCATTCTTTCGAATGTCAGAAGCAGCCACAAGAAGTCTCAGCTCTTTTGGGCTCTGATGGCGGTCGGTTGCGGGATGTGGCTGTGCACGCAGATCCTGTGGACCTACTTCGAAGTCTTCCTCCGCCAGGATACGCCGAACCCGTTTGCCGGAGATGTCGTTCTGTTTCTGCACATTGTTCCTATGATGGCAGCCCTGGTGGTGCAGCCGCACATTCAACGGAATGACCATTCTTTGCGGCTCGTATCTCTGGACTTTTTTCTGCTGCTCACCTGGTGGCTTTATCTTTACCTGTTTATCGTGATCCCGTGGCAGTACGTTTCGCCCAATGAGGCCGCGTACGGCCGCAGCTTCGACTTGCTTTACTTCTGTGAACAGATCGTTTTTGTTGCCGGAGTAGGGCTTGCCTGGAGGCGCAGCCACGGCTCCTGGCGCGCCATCTATGGACAGCTTTTCAAGGCGGCGCTTTTTTACAGCGCGGGTTCCACGCTCGCTGGCGTCGCGATCGACTATCACCGGTATTACACCGGGAGTCTCTACGATGTGCCGCTGGTGGCCGCGATGGCCTGGTTCGCGGTAGTAGGTTTCAGGGCGCGCGAATCGTCGTTTGACCAGCCTGCAGACAAAGAACAACAGCACAAGCACAGCATGTGGACTGCGCGCTTGGCGATGATGGCTGTGTTCTCCACGCCGCTAATGGTGGCGTGGGCGGAGTATGGCGGAGGAACTCCACCGTTAGTGCGCTCTTACAGGCTGTTTTTGACCGTGGCCGCGATGGTTTTCATGGGGACGTTGGTATTCCTTAAGCAGCATTGGATGGACCGGGAACTGCTCCACCTGCTGCACTTGTCGCGGAAGAATCTGCATGAGATGTGCAAACTGAAAGACGAATTGGAGAACAAAGAACAGTCGCTGCGGTGGCACAGTCTGGAACTGCAGCGCAAGAATCTTGAACTACAGGAAATCTCTTTCACTGACGCGTTAACCGGCGTGTGGAACCGGCGTTACCTAGAAGAGATTCTTGCGGCGGAAGCCGGGCAGGTCTTGCGAAATTATGAGCGGGCAAGAGGCGGCGACATTCGCAAACTGGATCATCGCGATCTGATCTTCATCATGGTGGACGTCGACTTCTTCAAGCAGGTGAACGATCTTCACGGCCATCCCGCGGGCGATCGTTTTTTGCAACTAGTGGCTGGTCGTCTTACTAAAGTCGTGCGCAAGTCCGACGTCCTGGTTCGCTGGGGAGGAGAAGAATTCCTGATCATGTCCCGTTCCGCGGACCCAGCTGGTACGCCTGCATTCTGTGAACGAATTTTGGACGTCATGGCGTCGGAACCCTTCGATCTGGGACATGGCGTTCGCGTGCGAAAAACCTGTTCCGTGGGCTGGGCTCCCTTTCCATGGAGCCGCGGTGCATACGAGGCTCTTTGCGCGGAAGAGACCATCGAGCTCGCGGACACCGCGCTCTACCGGGCAAAGGCAGAAGGGCGAAATCAGGGTGTAGGAATTCTTCCTGTTGAGGGCGCAGTGGCGAGTGTTCAGGCGATCACGCTGGAGGCGCTGCAGAGCGACAAAGGAATTCTGACGAGAACTGTGAAAGTAAAACATTCTGGCGCCAGCCCCCACCCTTTTGCTGAAAAAGCCTTGTCCAGTGAATAACGACAAGTCTGATTTTTTCCAAACCCTTGTACTTACACAAGCTGCTCGAAATCGCCTGAAGATCTAGCGGGAAGGCACCAGTAACGTTAATGCGTCGGGCGCGATGGCGATTTCGGCCGGTAGTGTGCCTACTAGTTCTCCGTCCGCCTCGAGATAGATTTTCGGTCGCACTTCGGGCGAACTGTCAGGCGAAGCTGACGCTTGAAGGTAGTCGCACGAAACTCGCGCAGTGTATGCGAGATCGATGCCGCGAATCTTCCAGTTGCGGCGCAACAACCCGCGCGCGACATAGAGAAGATAAGCAAGGCGGCTCGATGTGTGGCAGAAGACCAGCCGCAAATCATTGCGATCAAGAGAAGCTCCTGGAGCCAGTTTCTGCAACACGCCACCGAAGTTGCGGATTCGTACGGCCATTAACTCTGTGACGTCGGCTCGCCGAGATTCGCCGGAGCCGGTCTCCGCGAATTGAACCTGAAAACGCGTCATCGGATAGCTGAACCATAACTGCCAGGCTTTTGCGTAGTAGGCGGCCATGCCCATACGCCGTTTGGTTCCGGTGTGGAGTTTGTAGAAAAGGTGAGCATCGACTCCCGCCCCTGCCGTGACAATGAAGAAGCGCGCACCGGGCTTCCCTTCGAGATCGTGATACTGTATGCGGCCAAGCGCAACGCGGCGGGGCTCGGCGTGAAGAGCTGCTCGCGCCGCTGCGGTGATATTCATGGGCAGGCCGAGGTCATGCGCCAACGCGTTCGCCGTACCCATGGGCAAAATCGCCAGCGCAGTCGGAGTATTCGCCAGCACCTGGATAATGTTGTGGATGGTGCCGTCGCCGCCGCAGGCGAAGACCGTGTCACACCCTGCCACCACGGCTTCCCGAGCCTTCTCCTCTGCGTGAGCGGGAGACTTGGTGAAGACGACATTGGCCTCGACGTCCGAGGCTCGCAGCAACGCCAGCACTGATTCCAGTTTTGCCTGGCGCCGCGTGCGGCTACCGCCGGAATCGGGGTTATAGAGTAAAGCCGCCTTATGCATGGCCGGATCGAAGCTGGATTGTACCTGAGCCGACTTGCCAGCGTTCACAGCATACTTGGCAATCAGTCCGAGTTAGGAATAAGCTGTTGCCGCTCGGAAAAAGGGGCGTCTCCCTGTGACTCTTCTTTGACTGCCCTTTATAGATTCGAAATCAGGAGGATTGACCGGATGAAAACTCTGGCGCTCGTTCTCTGTGGAATGTTTTTGTGCCTGGGCGTTACGGCCCAGGACCATGCCTCTCATGCTCAGGCGCATGCCGTCGTGCTGGTTACTGGGCTGGGAGATCTTACTCACCCTGTTTCCACGAAGAATCCGCAGGCGCAGCAGTTCTTCAATCAGGGGCTGCGATACATTTACGCTTTCAATCACGATGAGGCGAAACGATCGTTCCAGCACGCCGCGGAGCTTGATCCGAAGCTGGCGATGGCGTATTGGGGTGTTGGCGAAGCGGTGGGGCCGAACTATAACGATCCCGCCGACCCCGACCGTTACAAGCAGGCGCACGATGCGGTGCAGAAAGCCGTCGATCTGTCTGTCCGCGCGTCCGCCAGCGATCAAGCCTATATTCAAGCGTTGGCCAAACGCTTTCCCGCCGATCCAAATTCCGATTTGAAGAAGGCTGCCGAAGACTATCGCGACGCAATGCGCCAGTTGGTCAGCGAATTTCCGGATGATCTGGACGCGGCCACGCTTTTTGCTGAGGCGGGTATGAATTTGCATCCCTGGGGATTGTGGCATGTCGACGGGACTCCGGAAGCGGGTACGGATGAAATCGTCTCCACGTTGGAGTCTGTGATGAAGCGCGATCCCAATCATTTGGGCGCGATCCACTATTACATTCATGCCGTGGAGGCTTCGCCCACTCCGGAGCGCGCCCTGGCCGGGGCGAACAGGCTGGCTGCACTGGCGCCCGCCGCAGGGCACATTGTGCACATGCCGGCACATGTTTATATCCGCACCGGAGACTACGAAGCTGCCGTCAAGAC
>JBEKJF010000068.1:0-16126 GCA_050011375.1 Candidatus Sulfotelmatobacter sp. | reverse complement strand
AGTTGCGATTCAGCGTGCGCGAAGCCGTGCTCGGAGTACTCGCGCTGATGTTCTGCACGACCCATCTCCACTACACGCAGAACCTGATGGAGAACAATTACATCCTGCTGCTCACTCTGACAGGATTCTCTTTCCAATATGAGTGGCTGCGAACGGGAAGCGTACGTTCACTATTCATCGGCTGCGGGGCGCTTGGGCTGAACCTGCTTACGCGGATCACCACCGGTCTCGATCTAATGGCGGCTGGTTTTTTTCTTCTGCTCGTGCTTTGGTTTGAAGGAATGCGAGGTGTGGAACTGTGGCGGCGGTTGGTGGCTTACTGCAAGGTCGCGGCTCCGGTGTATGCGTTTTTCTTCCTCGTGGACCGGCTTTACCAGTTCTACCGTTTTGGATCGTTCACTAATACTTATGCGTCGCTGTATGCCAAGCAACAGCGGTTACTGGATCCGACGCTGCCGGCGAATCTGCCTTGGAGCACGCCTTTTCACGAGGGCTTTCTGGGCCCGCTCTTTAAGCCGGAGAAGTCGATTTTTCTTTTCGATCCATTGCTGGTGCTGGCGATTCTGCTGACGGCCGTGCTGTGGAAGCGGTTCTCACCGGAAGTTCGCGCGTATGTCGTGGCTTCGTTTCTGCTGCTGCTCGGCTACATCTGTTTTTACGCCCGCTATACCTATTGGGCTGGGGATTTCGCCTGGGGCGATCGCTATGTCTCGACCTCGGCAGAACTGGCTTCGCTTCTTGCGGTGCCGCTGCTGCTCCGCTATCGCGAGAATCTGAGGGCGTGGATATGGCGCGGAGGCATCGTGCTAATCGGCGCCAGTCTGATGATTCAACTGGCTTCGCTGGCGTTCTGGCTGCCGCTGGAGATTTATCAGATGGAGACGCTGGGACATCCTACGTTCGTGGTCGCTCTGCGCTTCAAGAATATCGCTGCGTTTGCGCTGGGAAAAATGGATGCGTGGGGGCTGAACACAGAGGCCATGCACTGGGATGCCTGGGATTATGTCCACATCACGACCTGGAACTTTCTGCCGTTTCTACTGCGAAGAGCGGGAGCGGCCCCAGCTTGGGTGGTAGAAGTGGCATTTGCGGTTTGGTGGACGGCTCTTGCGGCTTTGGCGGGGATTTTGCTGCGGCTCAGGACGGCAATTTCAACAGAGCAGGATTTCGGTGCGGTGTAAGAGACAAACGGTTCCCCGGAAATCAGGCTGTCCTGATGTCCTATTTTCGGCAAGAAAACGACATCAGACAGGTGGTTACGCGATTAAAATCCGTGCCTCCGCGCCACCGCAGTTGGGCCGATGGGTGCGGGATTCGCAAGAATTTGCACACTGGCCGAGGTGGTTCCCCGCTCCCGCAAAGATTTAACAAATTCCTGCTATCCAGAGCAGGAAAAACGTAGTACTATTCACGAGCCAGAAAAGTGCGAATCGGAATTCCCGTTAACCTCCCCTGCGAAACCTAAAAACGGAAATCCGCCAATTCCAAAGGAGAACTCGTGATTCGAAAACTTGTATTTATGCTCGCAATTGCCGCGGTCGTGTCCGGCGCGACAATTGCTTCCCAGGCCCAGCCTCAGTCCCCTGTGACACGTCATACGCGCAATGAAGTTGTCACCGGCAAGGTACCGATGGTAGGTCACCTACCCGCAAACCAAACGATGGACATCACTTTCATTCTTCAACAGCGCAACCCGGAAGAGCTGCAGCAGTTCTTGAAAGAGCTCTACGACCCGACCAGTTCTGTTTACCGCCAATTCCTGACCGTCGACCAGTTCACCGAAAAGTATGGTCCGAGCAGCGAAGATTACGAAACCGTGAAGGCTTTCGCGAAAGCGAACGGGTTCAAAATTCTATCCACTTCGCGCAACCGCATGAACCTCCGGGTACGCGGAACGGTAGACACGATTGAGAAGGCGTTGAATGTGAAGATGAACGTCTATCAACATCCCACCGAGGCTCGCACCTTCTTCGGTCCGGACCGTGAGCCCTCGCTCGACATGCCGGTTCGTCTCTGGGCCGTCGGAAGCATGGATACCTATTCCACTCCGAAACCCATGGTCACCCGCGCCACCGCGCATGCTGCACAGCCGGAAGGCGTGATCTCTGACGCAACCACCGGTTCCTGCCCGTCGAAATCTTTCTGCGGCAGCGACATGCGCGCAGCTTACTACGGCGGAACGGCTCTCACAGGCGCTGGCCAGTCGGTCGGTCTCTTTGAGTTCCTGGGCACCGATCTGGTTGACCTGACCACCTACTACACCAACGCAGGCCAAACCCAAAACGTACCAGTAACACTCACGTCGGTCGACACGCAGAACACGCTTTGCAAAGAGCCGAGCTGCGACGACACCGAACAAACTCTGGACATGACCCAGGCAATGGGCATGGCACCGAATTTGACCGGTCTGACGATGTGGATTGGAACCGGCGGCTTGTCGGGACAAACCCTCGACGATCCCGGCATCCTGAACGGCATGGTCACCGCGAATCCGCTGCAAGCTCAGTTGAGCTGCTCGTGGGCGTGGAAGCCAGCTGACAACACCACCGACGATCCGTATTTCACGGAGATGGCGGCACAGGGCCAGAACTTCTTCGCTGCCGCTGGCGACGATGGTAACTGGGCCCATGCGGAATTCGTTTGGCCTGCAGACGATGTGAATATCGTGTCAGTAGGCGGAACGGATTTGGAAACTTCCAGCGCTGGCGGTCCCTGGAGTTCAGAGACTGGCTGGTCTGACACTGGCGGCGGAATCACCAAGAACGGCTTTGCTATTCCTTCCTGGCAGGTAACGGCAGCTGCCGGCTGCGCCAAGTGCTCGCAAACCCTTCGCAACGGACCGGACGTTTCGGCCAACGCGAACTTCACCTTCTATGTCTGCGCCGACCAAACCTCTTGCACCGCGAACGAGTACGGCGGGACGAGCTTTGCGACGCCCATGTGGGCCGGCTTCCTGGCTCTGGTCAACGAACAGGCCGTATCGAACGGGCAACCGCTCCTTGGCTTCATCAACCCGGCACTCTACGCAGCCTACTCGAGCTCGTCGTATGACTCTGACTTCCACGACATCTTGACTGGCGGCAACTCTCTCGGAACGAGTGTAGGATACGATCTGTCAACCGGTATTGGCAGCCCGCAAGCGGCGCTGATCAATGTACTGGCTCCCGCACCGGTGGGCAGCTTCACGCTTGCCGCAGTGCCCAGCAAGGCCACCATCGCTCCGGGCGGACACGCCAACGTCAAGGTCACGGCCACTCCTTCCGGTGGCTTTAACTCTGCGATTTCTCTTTCTGCTTCGGGCGAACCGACCGGCGTGAAGATTGCCTTCAAGCCTGGTTCGATCGCGGGCGGTTCGGGAACTGCAGCCATGCAGATCAACTCGTCGAGCGCCGCTAAGGCTGGAACCTACACCATCACGATCAAAGGTGTGGGTGGCAGCGTCACCGAAACCACTACATTCACCCTGACCATTAGCTAGTCGGTCCGGTTAGATTAACGAAGGAAAGGCCCGGATCTTTCGATCCGGGCCTTTCTATTTGTACCGGAGCCGAGCGTAGAGTAGCATCTATGGTAGAATGGTGTAAGTTAGAGGTAGAAGGGTAGAACAATGAGTCTGAACATCAAGAATGAGGAAACGCATCGCCTGGTTCGGCAACTGGCGAACATTACCGGAGAGAGCATGACTGCGGCGGTCGACAAGGCAGTCCGAGAGCGGCTGGAGCGGCTGCGAGTCAAATCGAAGGAGGGCATGGCGGAGAAGTTGATGAAGATCGCTCGATCGAGCGGCCCTCTCTGGAAGAAACCGTACATCTCTCTCGAGGAATTGTTGTACGACGAAAAGGGACTCCCGAAGGGACTCAAATGATCGTCGACTCATCGGCGATCATCGCGATTCTGCGGAACGAGCCCGATGCTGGCGCGATGGCAGAAGCTTTGCAGGAGGCGCCGATCCGCCGCATCTCTGCGGTTACCTATGTGGAGGCTGCAGTCGTTGCGGACAATGACCGGAATCCCTTGCTCAGCCGCCGGTTTGACGGCCTCATTCGCGAGGCACAGATGTTGGTCGAGCCAGTCACGGCAAGGCAGGCCGAGTTCGCCCGCCAGGCCTACCGCGATTTCGGCAAGGGACGCCACCGTGCGGGGCTTAACCTAGGCGACTGCTTTGCTTATGCGCTGGCAAAGGAGATGGACGAGTCGCTGCTATTCAAGGGCGATGATTTTTGCTATACGGACGTTGAATCGGCCGGGGACTTACAAGGCTAACTTCACCTACTCCACAGTCACTGACTTCGCCAAATTCCTCGGCTGATCCACATCGCAGCCTCTTCTTACCGCGATGTGATAGGCCAACAACTGCAAGGGAACGATTTCGAGAATGGGCGACAGTTCCTCCGGCGCCGCGGGAACAAACAAAACATGGTCGGCGGCTTCCTTAATCTCTTCGTCGCCCTCAGTGGCAAGCGCAATCACGACCCCCGAACGTGCCTTTACTTCCTTCAGGTTTGACATGGTCTTCTCGTAGCGCACCATCGAGCCGGGATTGTTTGCGTCTCGAGTGGCGACGATTACCACCGGAAGATTTTCGTCGATCAGGGCGTTAGGGCCGTGCTTCATTTCGCCCGCGGGATATCCCTCGGCGTGGATGTAGGAAATTTCCTTGAGCTTCAGCGCGCCTTCAAGGGCGATGGGATAGTGAATGCCGCGGCCGAGGAAAAGAAAATCCTGAGCGCGCTGGAATCGTTTGGCCAGATCTTCACACGCCTCGTCGTGGGTGAGAATGTTTTCGAGCTTGCCAGGGATGAGCGTGAGTTCCTCGGCCGCGGTACGGATTTGCTCCGGCGTCATAGTGCCCCGGACTTGCGCGAGATACAGAGCGAACAGATAAACAGCGACAAGCTGACAGGTGAAAGCCTTGGTCGACGCCACGCCGATTTCAGGGCCAGCATGGGTGTAAATGGTTCCAGCGGCTTCGCGAGTAATCATAGAGCCGACCACGTTACAGATAGCCAGCGTATTCGAGCCTTTGGCCTTGGCCTCGCGCTGGGCGGCGATGGTGTCGGCGGTTTCACCGGACTGCGAAATCACCAGAGTGATGGTGTCAGGGCCGACGATGGGGTCGCGGTAGCGCCACTCGCTGGCGTAATCCACTTCGACCGGGACGCGGGCAAAGCTCTCGATCATGAACTTGCCGGCTAGTCCGGCATGCCAACTTGTCCCGCAGGCCACGATGTTGATTTTTTTCGCGGCGCGAAATTCCGCATCGCTGATTTGCATTTCATCCAGAAAAATGTGGCCGGTATCGAGCGAAACGCGCCCTAATGTGGTGTCGCGGACGGCTCGCGGCTGCTCGTAAATCTCTTTAAGCATGAAATGCTTGAAGCCGCCCTTTTCCGCCATGATCGGATCCCAGGTCACGTGCTGCACCTGGCGGACGATCGGCTTGCCGTCGAAATCGGTGAGCTGCACGCCCGCTGGCGTGACCACTGCGAGGTCGCCATCGGCAAGAAAGAAAATGTCGCGCGTGTGATAGAGAATCGCCGGCACGTCCGAGGCGACAAAGTATTCTTCGTTACCCAGGCCAACCACCAACGGCGGTCCGTTGCGTGCGGCCACAATCTTGTTCGGCTCATCGACCGAAATGACAGCGAGGGCGAATACTCCGCTGAGTTCTTTCACGGTTTTGCGAACCGCTTCTTCGAGCGTGGGACGGCTACCGTTACCAGTCTTGAACAAATGTTTCTCGATCAGGTGGGCGATGACTTCGGTATCGGTCTCAGTCGAAAAGGTGTGGCCCTCTTCAATCAGCTTTTTTTTCAGGCTGAGATAGTTCTCGACAATGCCGTTATGTACGACGACGATCTTTCCCGTGCAGTCGCGATGAGGATGAGCGTTTTCTTCCGTGGGACGCCCGTGAGTGGCCCAGCGCGTGTGCCCGATCCCGTAGGTGCCGTCGAGCGGCTTGAGGCGAATCACTTCTTCCAGGTTGCGCAGCTTACCCTCGGCGCGGCGTACCTGCAGCTTGTCCCCATTGCCGGCCACGGCGATTCCAGCCGAGTCGTAACCGCGGTACTCGAGCCGCCTCAGCCCCTCAATAATGATCGGGACCACTTCCTTCTTACCGACATATCCGACAATGCCACACATACGGAAAACTCCAGAAATTCAATCTGCGAGGGAGCAGCGAAACTCTTCAATCACCGGGTTGGTCAGCACTTCGCGCGCAATACGCTCGACTTCGGTTTGCGCTTCTTCGCGGCTTAACCCGCCATCCAGCGTAAGTTCGAAGTACTTTCCCTGGCGGACCTCATCCAGTCCCTTATAGCCCATTTTCTTGAGCGCACCGTGGATGGTCTTGCCTTGAGGGTCAAGAACGCTTTTCTTGAGTGAAACATAAACGTAGGCTTTCATGGGAATACTTGCATTATACGGCAGGAACGATGGAGCGCCGAGGCAGCACAGGTACCGGCACTTCCGGGTTTAACCCAGTTCACTGATTTGCTGGTCGAGCACTGCCAGAGCTTGCTCCAGAACTTTTCGATAGCGTGGGTTTTCGGTGGAGTGAATCTGCTCTATCATCCGGCTGCGCGAGAGCTTCAATCCTTCTTTGCGGGATTCGATTTCCTTTTGTTGAAGCGTCAGCCGAGGCTTATCCTTTCCGGCCGACGACCTGGCATCGTCTTGCTGAAGCTCAACGGATTTGCTCTCCCAGCCTCGTGCCACAATAAAATTATATTCCCTTTGTGCGCCAACTAGTTCGCAACTAGGCGCTCGGGCTGCTCCCGTTTTGGGAAGACTTGTTCGCAAAAACGATGTTGCCGAGAAATACAGTTGTCGAACTCAAATATGTGCTTATAATGCGAATGTTACTCTGGCCAGTTGTGCGGTTCGCTTTTGGGGGGGGAGCGGGTCGTCAGGAGCAGTCAGTACATTGGTCCCTTCGGGCGCGCCACGCTCTGAATTCGATGTGCAGCGATATTCCGCCCTGCTGCAGATGGCGGATGTGGTCTCTCTACGCCGGGACTCGGCGCAGGCTTTCCTTGCATCGGAAGAGTTATTGGGCGCTTACTTCAGCGCGTCCAGGGTGGGCCTGTGCACCCTCGATGCCGGCTTCCGCTATCTCGCGATCAACCAGACGCTGGCGGCGATAAATGGCGTTTCGGCAGATGCACACCTGGGAAAAAGCGTGCGAGAGATATTGGGAGATATTGCCGAACTGGTTGAGCCCCAGCTGAAGAAGATCTTCGAGACCCGGCAGCCGGTCTTGAATCTCGAGATAAGCTCCGTGCTTCCCACTCGCACAGAGCCCGGCCATTGGATAGTGCATTACATCCCCCTCAAGAATGCGGCCGGCGAAGTGACGCAGATCGGCGTGGTTGTGGTCGAGATTACTGAACTAAAGACATTGCAGGAATCGCTTCGCGACGTTTCAGAGACGTTGCGCTTGGAGAAGAAGCGGCAACACGTGATGATGGAAGTCGGCCGCCTGCTGATCGCGAAATCTGATGTACACCAGGCCTTCCCGCAAATCTCGGCCTATTTGCGGAGAATTCTGCGCCAGGAGTATGCAGCCCTCGCGGTCCGCGACGAAAAGAGCGGGAAGTTGGTCCGGCACGCAATGGACTTCCCGCTGCGCAAAGGTCCTGCACCTGCCGCCGAATTCAATCCTGGAAACGATCCGGGGGGCAAAGCCCTTCTGGATCGCGAGCCTCAGATTTTCACCAGGAGCGAGATGCAGGACGACTCCGCTGGCTCCGCCGATTACTTGCTCGCCGAGGGTATGCAGTCGCTTTGTTGCGTTCCGTTGCTCCGTCCAAAAGGACCTCTTGGTGTCTTGGTGCTCGGCAGCACCCGGGCCGACGCCTTTAAGACTGACGATCTGGTGCTCTTGAACCAGGTCGCCGCTCAAATGGCGATCGCTTTGGAGAACGCGCGGATTACGCGCGAGGTTGAATTGCTCCGCGACCGGCTCGATCAGGACAAGCGCTACTTGGAAGGTGAAACCCACACCGGACTTAATCTTGAAGATATCATCGGGGAGAGTCCAATTCTGCGGAAGGTCTTGGATCAGGTCGCGATTGTTGCTGCCAGCGACGCGACCGTCATGATCCTGGGAGAAACCGGAACCGGCAAAGGGCTCATCGCCCGCTCGATCCATCGCAATAGCAACCGCAAGGACAGAAGCTTCATCACCTTGCATTGTGCGGCAATTCCAACGGGACTGCTGGAAAGCGAGTTATTCGGACACGAGAAAGGCGCATTTACTGGCGCTGTCAGCCAGAAGATCGGCCGCCTGGAATTGGCTGACAAAGGAACTCTCTTCCTCGACGAGATCGGCGAAATCCCCCTCGAATTGCAACCCAAACTGCTTCGCGTGCTGCAAGACCACGAGTTCGAAAGACTGGGAGGGACGCGGACCATCAAAGTCGACCTGCGTCTGATCTCGGCCACCAACCGGGATCTGGCGCGGAGCGTGGCCGGGAAAGAGTTTCGCAGCGACCTGTTCTACCGCTTGAATGTCTTTCCCATTCGCATGCCGTCTTTGCGCGAGCGGCGCGAGGATATTCCGCTGCTGGTGCGGTATTTTGTTCTAAAATTTGCCCAAGCCATGAATCGCGACATCGAGAGCATTTCGAGCGAGATCATGAGTGCTCTTGTCAATTGGCATTGGCCGGGGAATGTCCGCGAGTTGGAAAACTTCATTGAGCGATCGGTAATTCTCACGGATGGAACGGCCTTGCGAGCGCCGCTGGCTGATCTTCAGGAAGAGATCTCTAGCTCTGAAGAAGAGTCGTTGGACGGAACGGACCGCGAACTTATCATTCGCGTACTGCGCGCAACTGCTGGAATGGTCTCCGGTCCCACCGGAGCGGCACGCCGGCTTGGCATGAAGCGCACCACCCTGCAGTCAAAGATGCAGCGGCTGGGAATCACGCGCAGAGACTACACAAACCCAAAACCGGAATAGAACTTTTGTCAATACAGTAAAGGCCTTAAGTGCCGAGTGAGTCGCCGATTGCCGAAGGGTCGGCATGCGGCTCGTCGTGAAACTTCTCATTCTGGCGGGGTGAGCTTTTCCTTCTATAACTTAGAGGATTCCATCAAGAAATCCATTCTGGAACGATAAGTGCACGGCATTCCTTCACCGGGACGAAGCTGGGGTATTCTTCCCGATTCAGACGGACGAGTTACACCCTCTCTACAACCGACTCCATCCGGGTCAGGAGTGAAGTGTGTTAGTAACCAGGAACTACCAGCCGGCCAACCTAGTTCGCCTGTTGCCGGCCGTCAGAACTTTAGCCAAGCCTCCGGAGATTTCCAAGGCTGACAATTGGCGCGGCAGCAACCACGGCCTCACGAGCGCCTGGCCGCCGATTCTTTCTCAGCTTGCGGCAGCGCCCGCGCAGCGGCGCGATCAAGTTTTGAGCGAGGCCAACCCGGAGGAAATCGATCCTCTATATTTATTTGCCTGCCAATTGGAGTGGGAGCAGAATGCCGACCCCAGCGCGGCATGGGAAGTGATTTCTGCCGCGCGCGGTTCCAACGTTGGCACGCGAGCCCACGCGCGAGCCTTGCTCGAACGTTTGCAACTGGTGCAAGCACCACCCCCGGAACAGATTCCCGCTTTCGAGCAAGACCCCCCGGAACAGATTCCCGCTGTCGAGGAAGACCTCGACAGTTCAATCATGGAGGCAAATATGAAGACGCCCTACGGGCTCGAAATCATCGAAAGCTGCATGGCCTGCAAATCGAGCCGTGAAGGCTTCTTCTGCCGCTTTTCCCCGGCCGTTTTGCGAGCAGTCGATGCAGTCAGCCACCACACCATCATGCCTGCCGGTGCTCTGTTGTTCGTCGAAGGCCAGACGCCGCGCGGCGTGTACATAGTCTGTTCCGGAAAAGTGAAGCTCTATACGACTTCAAAAGAAGGAAAGGTTCTGATTCTGAAACAAGCCGAGGCTGGAGAAGTGATCGGTTTGAGCGCTGCCATCTCCGGCACCAACTACGAAACGACCGCCGAAACCGCAGTACATTGCCAGCTGAATTACATCGGCCGGCAGGACTTCATGGCCCTCCTGCAGAAGGAGAGCGAGGTAGGCGCCCATACTGCCATGTCGCTCAGCCGTGAGTTCCAGGCTGCGTATCGCGACATCCATGATCTTGTGCTGGCCCGTTCGTCGTCAGGAAAGCTGGCGAGGCTGTTGTTGTCGTCGTGCTCCGCCTCAGTCGTTCCGACGTCCGGAGAAGTGCACTTGCGTTCCGTGATGACTCACGAAGAAATGGCGCAGCGCATCGGTTCCTCGCGCGAAACTGTGACGCGGTTGCTCAGTGAGCTGAAGAAAAAGCGCTTGATCCGCTTGGATGGTGCGAGCCTGGTAATTCGCAGCCGCAGCGGCCTGGAAGCGCTAACGGTGTAGTTCCTCCCCCGCCGTGGAGGGCGGGATTCCAAAATGGACCCACCCTCTGAAATGCAGTACCTAGTACCAAGTACCTAGTCTCGGGCTACCAGCAGCAAGGTGGGAGCAGAAGTGTTTTCTAGGTACTAGGTACCAGGTACTAGGTACTCACAACCCAAAAAGTTCGCGCAACCTTTTCGTCTGCGCGCGGCTCACCGGAATTTCACTCTGCTTCTTATCGTCCATGCGCAACTGATAAGAACTCTTGAACCAGGGCACGACCTCGCGAATGCGATTGATGTTCACCAGGTAGGAGCGGTGAGCGCGCCAGAATAATCCCGGATCGAGGCTAGCCAGTAATTCTTCCAAAGTGCGGCAGTTCGAATGCCCCTCCATGCCCGTAGGTCCAGCCGTCACCACCGTAATCACGCCGTCCTCAATCGAGGCGTAACAAATCTCTCGTTGGTCCACCAAAAACATTCGTCCCAGAGCCTTCAGCAGAATCTTCGAGGTCTGCGGCTTCGGCGCCTGCAGCATGCGAACCAGCGTATCGATTTTCTCTGCCGGCAGCCCCTCCGCTTCCTGCTGGGCGCGTGCTTTCTGCACCGCCAGCGCCACGCGTTTCTTATCGAAAGGTTTCAGCAGATAATCCACTGCGTTCACTTCGAACGCCTTCACCGCATACTGGTCGAACGCGGTGGCAAAAACAATCTTGGGCAGCGGGATCTTCTTATCGAGCAGCTTCTTGATCACGCCGAAGCCGTCGAGTCCCGGCATCTGCACGTCGAGAAATACAAGATCAGGCGCGTGCTCTTTGATTAGGTTGACGGCTTCGATACCGTTCTTGCCCTGCGCGACCACGTTGACGTCGCCAACGCTCTTGAGCAAATACGCGAGTTCATCGCGGGCAAGTTGCTCGTCGTCCACGATCACCGCAGAAAGAGGCATTCCATCTCCTGAAATCGAGCGCCTATGAAAAGTATAGTGACCGCGTTTCGCGCGAGTCAACGCGCCCGCTCGATTTCAGAGCTGACCTTTTCAGATGGACAGTCAAATCCCCCGCGCTCAAATTCAGCGCTGCTGCTGCATCATGCTGCCAATATCCATCTTCGTGAAGCCAGTCGGGATCTCAAACAGGCTCGCTGGCTGCGCGCCTTCCTGAATGTTGCGCAGTTCTCCGCTGTTACTCTTGCCTTCCCACTTCACCGGAAAGCGCAGCTTGGGGTCGAGCCAGAAGTGGCTGACATCGCCGCTCGAATTCGTGGCCTCGTATTTCACCGTGCTGCGGCCGTTCACCGTATCGGCACCCACCTTGTGGCAGCTTCCGCCCTGATTCTGCGTTTTTTGCCAGTCGCCGCACGCATTCTCGACATCCCCAGTCGCAAACAAAGCGCTGCCAAATCCCACCTTCTGATTGGAAGTCTTCGCCGCCGTCTCCATATACATATGTTGTTGCGGCATCAGGATAACCGACGTCTGCGTTGCATAATTCACGATAATTGCGCCTCCGCCCTGCGAGCCTTTGCCCTGCGACTCGATGCGAACCTTATCCTTGGCGAAGTAAATCTTCGCCTGATTGGACGCGCCCTGTTTCTGTGTGTCGACCACTTCGGCAGAAAACTCGGCTTGCGCCAGCACAAAACTGGCAGCCAACATTAAAGCAAGAAGGCAGGAAATGCGAGTGACCAATCGAAGCATCGGATCTCCTTAGGATATTGCCGTGCGGCCTGGATACCTATCGGCCACCGCGATTAAAAGCGATGGAAGCATAACAGAAGTTGCGCGCGCATCCCAGTGTTTGGGCCTCAAGCGAAGCTCAAACCACATTCTCCAGCGCCAGCGCCATCCCCAACCCACCACTCACGCATAAAGTGGCCACGCCGCGGCGCGTATTCCGCTTCAGCATCTCGTGCAGCAAAGTCACCGTGATGCGCGTCCCAGTGCAGCCAATGGGATGTCCAATCGCAATCGCTCCACCATTCACATTGAGCCGGTCGCGATTGAAATTCAACTCGCGGTCGCACGCGAGCACCTGCGCAGCGAAAGCCTCGTTCAATTCCATCAATCCAAATTCGTGCAGCCTGAGGTTGTGCTTCTCTTCGAGCTTGCGTAAAGCCGGCACCGGGCCGATTCCCATCGTGCGCGGATCAACTCCCGCCGAAGTCACCGCCGAGATTCGCGCCAGCGGCTTCAAGTTGTTCGTCCTCACAAAATGTTCGCTCGCAACAACAACAGCCGCAGCGCCATCGGTAATTCCCGAAGAATTGCCCGCGGTAATCGTCCCAGTTTTCGAAAACACAGGAGCCAGTTTGCCCAGCTTCTCCATGCTCGCCTCGGCTAACGGATGTTCATCGCGGCTAAAAGTGGTCGTGCCTTTCTTACCTTCAATCGTGACCGGAGCCAGTTCGGCATCAAACCGTCCAGCCGCAATCGCCCGTCCAGCGCGGGTTTGCGACATCAGCGCATACTCATCCTGCTCCTCGCGCGAAATCTTGTAATGCTCGGCCAGCACCTCGGCAGTTTCGCCCATCACCATCTTCGCCATGGGGCAAAAAAATCCGTCGCGATACATGCCATCGACCAGATCCTGATTGCCCAGCCGGTATCCCCAGCGTGCTTCCAGATAATAAGGAACCCGCGACATGGATTCGGTGCCGCCAGCCAGAATGCAGCCAGCATCGCCGAGCAGAATCGCCTGGTAAGCCAGCGCGATGGACTTCATCCCCGACGCACACGCTTTGTTCACCGTGAACGCCGGCGATTCCTGCGGCACGCCGCTGCCAATCGAAATCTGCCGCGCCACGTTCGGCCCGCCGCCAGCCTGCCGCGCATTGCCGAAGATAGTTTCCTCGATTTGCGCAGGCTGAATTGCAGCGCGCTCGATCGCAGCCTTCGCGGCCACCACGCCCATGTCAGCCGCCGTCAGCGATGCCAGCGATCCGCCAAACTTCCCAATCGGCGTGCGCACCGCGGAGAGAATGTAGACCGCCTGCAAAGTGTCTCCTCCAAAACATTTGAGTCTAGCAGGGCGGTGAAAGATGCGGGATGGTATGGCGAGCTTCGCGAACCCTTCCTAGGCAAAGGGGTTTTCGATCCGTAAGTTTCCAATCTTTCGCCCGGGCTGGAGGTCTTCGCTATAAAGTGTCTCGCATCTGCCCTCAAGGGCCGCGGCAACGATGAGGGAGTCATACCACGAAATCCGATGCTCTTCCCGTATCCGCAGGGCTTGGAAATAGATCGCAGGAGACGAATGCACGGCAAGGAGGGGACGCAAAACCGTCGTGAGATATTGCTCGGCCTCAGCCGCACTCATCGGCTGAGAAAAGCGGAACGCCACGCTGAAAAACTCCTGAACGACCTGATAGCTGATGATCCCTTCACCAGTGTCCGCCGCTCGGCGGATCAGACCTCCCGCCGTTTCTTGTTTCGCGGCAGCCTTGAGGTCGAAGGCATAAACGAAGATATTGGTGTCGAGAAAAAATCTACCGCTCATTCATCTCTTCCCGCGTGTAGGGGCCGGAGGAGCGCACATGCCGGAGACGGCGCATAAGCGCATCCACAGCGGCTCCGCCCCCTGCCTGCCCGGCGTACTGCTCCAGCCACTCTCGAAAGGCGGCATTCAGAGTTTTGTGCTGGGCCCGCGCCACAAGCCGCGCTTGCTCGATTAAGGTCTCTTCCGCGCTTAGGGTGATGTTCTTCATACTGCTACAGTGTACACTATCTCAGTGCACCCTAAAAAGGGTGATCTTCGGGCTCGCGGTTGCCGATAATCATTTTGTAACTGGTGGGCGGGTTAGCGGCCCCGGGCTGAATGTGGCCCGGGGTTTTGTTTTTCCGCATTTCTCGTGGTAGTGTCCTAGCTTGAAATTCCTGTCGCCATGAAATACTTCGCGCTGGCTATGCTCCTGGCGGTCTTGCAGTCAGCGCCACCCGCTCCAAGAAAGGCGTCCGGTAACGCCAGCAGCAGTGGCAAGAGCATCAAGCAGGACGCCGGCAACCTCCAAGCCCCGCTTGTCGCCGCCACGCCTCCGACAGATAAGCAGTCCGGCGAGCCCCCATCCGATGCACACGCACAGGAAACCATAGTTATCCGCGAATCTGCTCCCGTGCCGAAAACGAACAAAGACGGCTGGGATAAAGCGCCTGTCATTCTCACTGGCGTCTTGGTCGTCGTTGGCGCACTGGGCGTTCGAGCCGCTTTCAGAACCCTAAAGGCTATCGAAACTCAAGCGACAGTCATGGCGGAACAGCGGCAGGTGATGTTCGGTCAATTGAGAACGATGCAAGAACAGATCACGGAAATGTCCGTGCAAAGTGGGATTCTGAAGGAGTCGGTAGCTGTATCCCGTGATGCCGCTAAAGCTGCTCAGGACGGGGCCAACGCCGCGAAGGAAAGTGCTGATGCCACGAGAGACAGCGTAGAAACGTTCATAAGCAAGGAACGAGCAAGATTGAGGATCACCCTCAAGCCGCTCATATTGAAAGCCCAAACCCCTGTGATCGCCTATACGGTGCGTTTCTACGGCCAAACAGAAGCGTTCATCACGAACTCCTCGTACTACGGTTTCACGGCCTCGGCTGTGACCCCCAAACTGACTAAACATGAGACTGAACTTTTTATCGTCAGCCTCCCAGACGTTATTGGGCCGAGCACGACACTTCAGGCTGAATATTGGTCGTCCATTTTTAACCACACGGGGCTTCCGAATTGGATTGATGCCGTTAACGATGCCGAGTTGTTTATCTATTTTTACCTGTCTATCAAGTACAAGACGCTGGACAAGGAACGGGAAACTACGGTGTTCTGTAAATGGGATGTCAATTTGGCTATCAATACGATAATCGGCGAGCGCCTTGACCACTGGGCTCCGGTCGGCCCCCCAGAAGCTAACCGGGAAACATAGCTGCGATCCTAAGAGCCAAATTGAACACGTTCCGCCCTATTGCCATTCCCGCTAACCTCCGGCATAATAAGTGTTTGTCCAGACCTCGCCGGACTCTTCCGGAACAAGGATATATCTGTGTTAATGATTCGACTGTCGCGCATGGGTGCGCGTAAACAACCGCACTATCGCATCGTGGTAATTGAGAAGGCGCGCGCGCGCAATGGCCGGCCGGTGGAGGTTGTCGGGACCTATAATCCCCGCACCAATCCTGCCAGCGTCGACTTCAAGCGCGAGCGCGTGGACTATTGGGTTTCGAAGGGCGCGCAAATGTCGGAGCGCGTGGGCAAGCTTTATTCCAAGCCCGCGGCCGCACCGGCTGCTTCCGTCGCGTAACCCATCCCATGCCTGAAACTTCTCCTAACGTAAGCTTGCTCATCGAGCAGATTGCAAAGTGGATCGTCGATGAGCCTGATCAGGTTTTCGTCGAGCATCTCGATGACGACGTGATCGAACTCGAAGTCGCCGAGGGAGACGTAGGCAAAGTGATTGGCCGCCAGGGCCGTAACGTCAGAGCCCTGCGCACGCTTCTTAGCGCTGCCGGAGTGCGGGCGCGCAAGCGTTACACGCTGGACGTGATCGACTAAAAGGTTGGGCTTGGTTTCTGTAGTGCGGTCGCGCCCACAGCTTCGTATCTGGGCACGTTCGCACTCGTCGCCGGGCATTTTGGGCTTCGAACCCGGGCGTGTTTGGATTCGTATCAGGGCGTTTTTGGATTCGTATCAGGGCATGCCTTCAGGCATGCTGCAACGTTGATCGTGGGAGCGCCTTTAGGCGCTGCGCTCCGGGCAG
>JBEKJF010000067.1:0-16147 GCA_050011375.1 Candidatus Sulfotelmatobacter sp. | reverse complement strand
CGTTGTTTTCGCGGGTGACGAGCTTCTTGTAGGCCGGGTTGAGGCGAAGCTGAGGCAGATCGTCGTCGTTCATGAGCACGAGCCACTCGTCGCCGTGCTTGATGAAAGCCACATCTGGCTCGATCAGTCGCGCCTGAACTTTGTTGTATTGCAGGCCGGGCCGAGGATCGAGCGTGCGGATGTAATCGATGGCCTGCTGCACGGCGTCGGCGGGGCGGCCGATTGCTTTGGCGATTTCTTTGTGTTGCTTACCCTGCAACGCGCGCAAATGCTGGTCGACGACAGAGATTGCATCTTGCAGAACTTGCGCCGTGCCATTCCCGTTTTTCTCTCCATTTTTAGGTTGCGCGAGCTGTTGCTGGTGATAGCGCAACTGGAGCAGCAGGCACTCGCGCAGAGTGCGGCAACCCACTCCCGGAGGGTCAAGCTGATGAATCACTTCGAGGGCTTCCTGGAGATCGGTGGATGTGAAGTTCGATTTCTGAATGGGACGGGAAGGCGCGGAGACGGGCGCTGGAGATGGAGCCGGAGCAACGGCTGCGGCGGAATCGCCGTTGCGGGAACCAAAGGAAGTTTCTGCGGGCGAGTGCGTCGGCAGATTTTCGGCGTTGGCAAAGATACTCGCAGCCACATTGAGGCCGGATAATTCTGGTGCATTCGCCGCTGCGCCGATCATTTCATTTAAGTCGATTTCGGAGACGCCCGCGCCGGGGTCTGTGCTTTCGGGAGCGGCTTCCGCTGCCAGCGTTTCTACGGATGTTTCTTCGCCCGGCGCTTCGTCCTGTCTTAATCCGAGAGCGGCGGCTTCACTGACAATATTTCTGGCAGCGGCCGCGTCGGCTTCGGGCGGCGCGGGCGGGGCAATGCCCAACATTTCTTCGTCGCTGGCAATCAAGTAGCCGTCTTCGTTGAGATTGCCGATGATCTGTTCGGCGGCCTCGCGGACTTCGCGACCCAGACTCAACGCGCCCAGTTGCCAGGCAAGATGGTCCGTCAAATTGGTTGGCTTCGAGAGGAAATTTTCAAATGATGGGCGCTCGATCTCCTCCATCTCGCCACGGGTGCGGTAGCCGGGATCGAGGTAGTCCTGAAAAAAGGATCCGAAATCGATTTCTTCGAATGGATCTTTCTTTTCAGCGACGATCGGACTCTCTTCGGTCGAAGTCTTAGTGGTCAGGCGGTCGCGATCTTCTTCTTTGCGGCCAACTTCGTCGATCAACGGGACAGATTCTTCGAGTTCTTCGAGAACCGGGTTCTCGACCATCTCGGCGTTGATCATGTCCTTGAGTTCAAGTTTGTTGAGCGCGAGGACGGAAACCATCTGCACCAGGCCCGGAGTAAGGATCTGGCGCTGGGATAGTTTGACGCTCAGTCTGTGTTGTAAAAGGACCATGTCGTTAGTCGTTCGTCATTGGTCGTTCGCCATTCATCGCGTAGGGCGGCTTTTTGCATGTGCCAACGACCAACGACGAATGACCAACGACGTTTTCTCACACCAGCGAAAAGCTTTCTCCCAGATACACGCGCCTCACTTCCGGATCGGTGGCCAACTGCTCGGGCTGGCCCTGGCGGAAGATGCGGCCGTCGTCGATGATATAAGCGCGGTCGGTCACAGAAAGAGTTTCGCGCACGTTGTGGTCCGTGATCAAGACACCGATGCCGCTGGCCCTTAGGCTGCTGATGATCTTCTGCAGGTCCAGGACGGCAATGGGATCGATGCCCGAAAAAGGTTCGTCGAGCAAAATGAAAGTTGGGTTGATGCAGAGGCAGCGGGCGATTTCGACGCGCCGGCGTTCGCCGCCAGATAGCGCATAGCCCCGATTCTGCCGGATGTGCTCGAGCCCAAGTTCATCGATAAATTTCTCCATCTTCTCGCGGCGCTCGTGCCATGACATCGGCTGCGCCTCCAGCACCGCGAGGATGTTTTCCTCAACCGTTAGTTTGCGAAACACCGAAGCTTCTTGCGGGAGATAACTGATGCCATACTGACGCGCCCGAAGATACATGGGAACGTCAGTAATGTCCTGACCGTCATACAAAACGCGGCCAGTGTCAGGGGGGATGAGACCTACAATTGCGTAGAAGGTAGTTGTCTTGCCTGCGCCGTTCGGACCGAGCAAACCTACAACTTCGCCCTGCTCGACGCGCAAGCTGACACCGTTTACGACGCGCCGGCCACGATACGACTTGCCGATTTCGTCTGTGGCCAGGGTACGCATTTATCTTGCCATTTGTCTTTTTTACTTGGCCACTCGGGTCTGAGTTACCACAGGAGTACTTGTCTTGCCTTCTACGAGCACCCTATCATCGCCCCTAAAGAAAGTCAACGAAACCCCGGTAATTTTGCCGCGTTCGGCATCAAAAATGCTAGGGGGTCCGCCTGTCAGGACGAATTTGTCGTCGGAGGCGGTATAAACCAGCTTTTGTCCCTCGGCTCGGCGGGTTGGTTGGATGACCAGCACGTTGTCTTGAGCCACCATGTGGTCGAGTTGTCCGGGACCTGCAAGTGGTTGATGGCTTGAGGTTTGGCTGCGCGGTAGAAGGTAGGCGTCCATAGTGGTGGAGGAGACGGTGAACCCCGTGCCTTTGGCGATTACGCCTCCCTCATAATGAGCTTTGCGCTCGGCGTCGGCGTAGGTTAGGCGAGCCGATGTTATGGCTACCGAGCCGGAATCGCCGGTCTTTTCCTCGGGTTTTCCTGCCTTTGCCTTGCGTTCGCCATCGCCCTGAGCCTTGCGAGGCTGAACTTTATCCGCCGGACTTTTACCCGGATCGGACAGTTTCGCCTGTACCAGAACGGTGGAGACAGATTGCGCCGCGGTGCCTTGTGCCACCAGAAAGCGCCGATCTCGGTCGAACTCGATCGAGGGAGCCACCACGATGTTTGCGTCCTGCCATAGACGTGCATTGCCCTCGTACAAAGCGGTTGCGGACGAGTTGTGCGCCGTCATGGTCGCGGACGTCACGTGAATGGGCGAGGCGGAGGCCAACAGCGCGCCGTTCGGTTGCTCAGTCAGTTCGCTGTAGGTGCTCTTGACGTTGCCGTCGGCGAAGGAGTCGTTGGTGACGCGATTGATGCGGATGGTTTGGGCGGTTGTGACCATACTGCCTTCGGACACGCGTGGACTGCCAGTGAGTACGAGAATCCGGTCTTCGGGAGTGTAGAGAGCTTTGTCCGCCCAGGCTTGCGTGCGTTTGCGGGGAACCTGGCCGTCGTCGTAGGCGACGCTTCCCTGCTGGATGATGGATGAAATCCCTCCTTGGGCGAGGAATGCGGCATCGAGCATCTGGCTGGTGCTTACGCGGTCGGGCAGCCCTGGCGAGAAATTCACGATCTTTGCATTGGGCGCGCCATGGATTGTGCTGAGACGGCTGGAGCCGTCGGGAGTCGCAGTAAATTTGGCATCGAAGCGGCCAGCGGTAATTACGGTGCGCTGGTCAGAAGCTTGTTTGGAATTTTTTGCGGCAAGTGCGGAAGGGCTCTGGGTCGAGGAGGGCGAAATTGTAATTTTCGCTGCGCCGGATGTTTGCGCATGGTCGAGGCGGTGTCCCTCCGCGACAAAGAAGTCGATGACTGGGGCTGTGATGTCGTAATCCTGGGGCGCCGACGAGTTTGCCGAAGACTTTGCGGAGAGATCTGGCGAGGGACTCGCCGTAGCAGTGCCTGAGCCGGCGTTGCGCTGCATGAGCCGGACTCCATCCATCGCGTGCACTTTCTGGAGTTCATTCTGGCCCAGGAAATCTAGAATGGCGCGTCCGGCATCGCCTTGCATCGATTGCGATCCGATGCGCTCGACGTGGACGTTGCCGGTCAGGGTCGCGGTGCGCAGCAAGTTTTGTTTGCCCGTGAGCAGCATCTCGGCTTCGTCGGAGCGTGCGTGCATGGGTTCGGCATCTTCCCCCGCAGATACTGCGTTCACATTTCCAGTGGCGAGCACGCGCTGCACTTCGTTGTCCGGACCAAGAAACATTGTCGCCTGCTCCGCTTCTACGGTTCCACTTTGGCTCTGCAGGTGGGCATGGTCCAGCAGCACTTCATGCGGATCGTGCGTGACTATGCCATGCGTGGCGAGCAAAATTTCTTTCTTATGTCCGGCGCCCATCGTCATGTGAATCTGCGACACCAGCGTGAGCATGTTTGTCTTCCCGGAATACTGAACACCGATCGCCCAGCCTGTGGCCTGCGGCGTGCTGAAATCAACACGCGCATCAGTGGTTGCGTCGCCGCTTTCCTGGTTGAAGACAAGATCTTTGGTTTTGAGGTGGATGGGATTTTTCAGTTCTCTGGGAGTGCCCTGATCGGGGCCAGTTTTGCCAGTTGGATTGGCCTCGAGATCGATCTGCACATCGCCGTGACCGGTCACGTTGCCGGTTTTCTTATCGTAGGAGAAGTCGTCGCCGTAAATCTGGTCGAAGCGGGACGAATCGCGGCCATAGAGAACAATGCTGACATTGTGCAGTTCGGCGCTGCCGTCGGCTTTGAATTGCTTGAGCTTGCCGGCCTGGACGGTAAACAGCGTTCGCTTGCCATCAGATTTAGAGAACTGAAATCCATTGGCGGTTTGCTTGATGTCGATGCCAATCTTGTTGGGAATTTCTTTCAGCACATCGCGCAGGCGCATGCGGGCGTAGAAATACGTGCCCGCAATAACCGCAATAAACAGGACCGCGATGACGGCCAGCCAGCGTCGTAGGCGGTAGATGGGAAGCGGCATCGCAAGTTCAGTCTAATCCAAAAGCGAGTGGCGGCTCCCGCAGTAGCCTTGTCCGGCAGGACCAGTGCCGCGGCCGTCTGGCTGGCTCACCCTGCCGATAGCATGATATAGTAATACTGAGTAACACCTTGGAGCACCCTCCATGTCCATCTCTCCTACGACCAGCCTCAAGCTCGATGCTCAGATCAAGGAGCGCGTGCAGCGACTGGCCTCGGCGCGCCGCCGATCGCCACACTGGCTTATGCGCGAAGCCATTGAGGAATACGTCGAACGCGAAGAAAAGCGCGAACAACTCCGACGCGACGCTCTAACCGCCTGGGCCCATTATGAAGCTACCGGCCTGCATGTTACATCCGAAGAAGCCGAGGCATGGCTCGCTAAACTTGAGGCAGGCAAAAATGCTGCTCCTCCTAAATGCCACGACTGAGGTGGTCCCAACCTGCCTTGCGGGATGTGGCTCGCCTCCATGATTTTCTAGCCCCCAAGAACCCGGCTGCGGCCAAGCGCGCGATCAAGGCAATTCGGCAGGGCGTAAAAGCGCTCGGTAAGCATCCGGAAATCGGTCGTCCGGTTGAGGAAATGCCACCGGAGTTTCGCGAGTGGGTGATTGAGTTCGGACAGGGAGCCTACGTCGCCCTCTATCACTACGATCGAAAAGAAGTAGTGATCCTTGCGGTCCGCCACGGACGCGAGGCCGGATACTGAATTGCCGCTACGGGGGCGTAGATTCGCGTGCAGCGACCGGAACTTTAAAATCACGCAGAGACAGTTCCAATCCGCCGAAGTCTGGGTGGTCGTTGTGGCCGATGGTGAAGGCGATGTCGATGGCATCCCCAGCCAGTAGCGGCGATTGCTGCAGGCGTTCGGCCATGTGCCAGCCGAGTGCGTCAAAGACAGTTCTAACTCCAGTTCTCAGTTCTCGGTTCTCAGTTCTCAGTTGAAAACCGTTTGCTTCGGCCTTTTCGTCTCGCTTGATCACAGCGCCATCTGGATGGCAATTCGGCGTGGTTAAGATTGCTACTGCTGAGAGTTCTTGTTTCTCGGACGGTTCGGGAGAGAATTCGTGGCCGCCGTTGCTTTCTCCGGCTTTGAGCTTCAGCTTGATGTGTTTGTCTTTCAGAATTTTCGGTGGAGCGATCAGGCGCACGCTGCGCGCACTGAATGCGGGCTCGTGATTGCCCGTTCCATAGGGCTCGAGCAGCCGCAGCACTTGAAACAGTCCCGGAGTAATTTCATCGAGGTCGAGTTCTGCCTCGACATCGAGCACGGGATCGAAATCCGCTGCCGTCAGCCGGGCGCGCGCGAAGGCATCCAGTTCTGCTCGCAGTTGGGTCACATTCGCAGACGGCATGGCGAAACCGCAGGCGTGAGAGTGTCCGCCGTAGCGCGTGAAAAGTTTGTGTGATGACTCGACGGCCTCGAGCAAGTGAAATGGGCGAATGGAACGGCCGGAGCCGAACGCCTCGTCGCCTTCACGCGCGATCACTATTGCAGGCCGGTGGTAGCGCTCGACCACGCGCGTCGCCGCGATGCCGATCACTCCGCGGTGCCAGCCTTCGCCATCGACTACGATGCAATAGGCTTCGCACAGCGCGGGATCGCCGCTGATGCGTTCGTCGATCGAGCGCAGAATTCGCCGCTCTTCTTCCTGGCGATCTGCATTGAGGCGATCAAGTTTTCCGGCTAGTAGACGCGCACGATCGACATCTTTCACGCTAAATAAATCAATCACGTCACGGGCGATATCCATCCTGCCGGCGGCGTTGATACGCGGCGCAATTCGGAATGCAACCTCGGTGGATGTGGGCGAACGCTTGTTGGAAATCTGCGCTACTTCGAACAGCGCCTTCAGTCCCGGATTCACTGCTCGCCGCAAAGCATCGAGCCCGAGTTTGGCGAAGACTCGGTTCTCGCCGGTCAGCGGCACCGCGTCGGCGATGGTCGCAATCGCCACCACCTTCATAAACGACTGCAACATGCGCGCGTGATCTTTTTCGTCGAGCCGCCGCTGCATCAATCCCTGCGCCACTTTGAAAGCAACGCCGGCTCCGCACAGTTGCTTGTAGGGATATCCGCATCCCACCTGATTGGGATTCACAACCGCATGCGCTTTCGGAACGCCATCCGGGCCGGGCAAGTGGTGATCAGTGACGATCAGGTCTACGCCCAGCCGCTGCGCGGTCTCGGCCGGAGCGAATGCGCGAATCCCCATGTCGACGCTGATGATGAGCCGAATGCCCGCGGCGGCGGCGCGCTCGATCACGTCATCCCGCAGATCGTAGCCTTCGCGAATGCGATGAGGCACATGAAAATCGGCGGCTCCTCCGCAGAGTTCGATGGCAGTTTTCAGAATGATCACTGCCATTGTGCCATCGACGTCATAGTCGCCATAGATCAGGATGGGCTCTTTGCGTTCGATGGCGGCAGCGATGCGATCGACAGAGGCGCGCACACCAGTCATTTGTTCAGGCGCGTGCAGATGAGTAACAGCCGGAAAGAGAAATCGAGCAGCGTCGTCAGGCTCGGTCAAGCCGCGCCGGATGAGCAAACCCGCTAGCGTGTGCAGCGGACTGCCTCGCTTCACATTGTTTCGTGCACGATCAGGAATTTGCAGTTGGGGAAAATCGCGAAGAGCGGCAGCGAGATTGTGTATTCGAACTGGATCTTCCGCAGCCAGTTCCCAGCGCACTTTATCTTAGCCCTCGTCGTCCTGGTCCGGTTCGTCGATGGGGATGCCGCCAAAATCTTCCGACACTTCCAGAAGACGCTGATAGCGGTCGTACCAATCGGTGCTGACTTCGCAGAGAAACATCGATCCCTGATAAGCCCAGCCTAGCTGCAGGAATCCAACTTTGCCCACGTGGGCGCGCAGCCAGCGGGCATCCTCTACATCATCTCCGTCGGAGAACTCCGAGTCAGTAAGGCGTTGTACCAACTCGTCCAGTTCCTCGCGCTCCAACTTCCACGAGTGCATCGTCAGGAACGGCGCGGCGGCGGTCTTGGCCAGTTCGACGAAATCCTTCCAGCCGTCGGGATTCGTGCCCATCTCCCACATGACGCACTGCACCTCGTCGTAATCCACATAGCCGTGGAAACGGCTCATGCCATGGCCTTCGATGAAGGCGATCATGTCATCTTTGATGATGGTCAAATCTTCTGGCGTGGGCGACATAGCGGGACTCGAATCAGTATTGTATGCCGTTTGCCTATGAACCTGCCAGCGCGGGACGCTCGTGCACGAGGTCGCCTGGCGCTAGCCTCTTTCCCGGCGCACCATTTAGAATCTTCTGTCCCGCTTTCATTCGAATCGCACAAGAGGAGATCCGCCTGTGATCCCGCGTTATACCCGCCCGGAAATGGGCCGCATCTGGAATGACGAAAATCGCTTTCGCACCTGGCTGGCCGTGGAGGTGGCCGCTACCGAGACTTTGGCCGAGGCTGGCATGGTTCCGAAGGCAGCAGCACGCGCGATTCGCGAGCGCGCTGACTTCCGCGTGGAGCGCATTCACGAAATCGAGGCCGAGGTCCGCCACGATGTGATTGCCTTCACCACGGCCGTGGCTGAGATCGTGGGTCCGGATGCGCGCTGGTTTCATTACGGCCTCACTTCCAACGACGTCGTGGATACGGCGCAGGCTTTGCTGATCACGCAGGCTTCGGCGCTGATTGCGCAGGATCTGGAGCGGCTGGCGGAAGTGCTCGAACGGCGCGCCTGGGAGTTTAAAGACACGCCGATGGTCGGGCGCACGCACGGCATTCACGCCGAGCCCATCACATTTGGATTCAAGATCGCAAACTGGTATTCGGAGACGCAACGCAATATCGCGCGGTTTAAAGCGGCGGCCGAGGACATGCGCGTGGGGAAGTTTTCTGGCGCGGTAGGAATTTTTGCCCATCTCACGCCGGAACTCGAAGAAAACATTTGCTCGCGCCTGGGACTGAAAGCAGCGGCGGTTTCATCGCAAGTAATCCAGCGCGATCGTCATGCGCAGTATCTGGCGACGTTGGCAGTGATCGCATCGACGCTGGATAAGATCGCAACTGAAATTCGGCACCTGCAGCGTACAGAGGTGCGCGAGGCCGAGGAGTTTTTCAGCGAAAAGCAAAAGGGATCGTCCGCGATGCCGCACAAGCGGAATCCGGTGACCAGCGAGCAGATCAGCGGACTGGCGCGAGTGGTGCGCGGCAACGCGCAGGCCGGATTCGAGAACGTCGCGCTGTGGCACGAACGCGATATCTCACACTCTTCGGCGGAGCGTGTAATCCTGCCCGATTCGACTACGCTAGTCGACTATCTGCTGAGCAAGACTGCCAACCTGATCGAGACGATGTTCGTGTATCCCGAGCGCATGCTGGCCAATCTGGAAAGTACGCACGGGCTGATCTTCAGCGGACAGTTGCTGCTCGATCTGGTAGAGCATGGAGTCTCCCGCGAAGACGCTTACCGTGCGGTGCAAGCCCACGCCATGCGGGCTTGGAGGGAAGGTCTTAATTTTCACGATCTGGTGATGGCTGACAAGGAAATTACCGGCAAAGTTCCGCGCAAGCAAATCGAGCGTGCCTTCGACTTACAGCGTCAGCTGAAAAATGTGGACAAGATCTTCACGCGCGTGTTTGGAAGCCAAGGCAAGACTGCGAAATCGGACGGGCGCGCGAAACCTCCGCGCGCCCGTCGCCGGCGCCAGTTGTAACCTAGTAATTCAAACCCCATTCGCCTGGAAAAGTTGCGTCCCGCCGATTTTCGTGGCGCGTCGGGCTGGCGCGTCGTCCCTGCCGCTTACGGCTGAGGCTAAAAGCGATGCTTACAGACGATTGATGAGCGACGCCACATAGCCTGCGCCGAATCCGTTATCGATGTTCACCACGCTCACGTTCGAGGCGCAGGAATTCAACATGCCGAGCAACGCGGTCAGTCCCTTGAACGATGCGCCATAGCCGATGCTGGTGGGAACAGCGATGACCGGAACGCCAACGAGGCCTCCCACCACGCTGGGCAGGGCGCCTTCCATCCCGGCGCAGACAATCACGACGCGGGCCTTCGTCAATGCCTCGCGATTGGCCAGCAGACGGTGAATGCCCGCTACGCCCACATCGTAAAAATGTTCGACTTCGTTGCCCATGAGTTCGGCGGTCACGAGCGCTTCTTCTGCAACCGGAATGTCGCTGGTTCCGGCCGAAACTACGGCGACAAGTCCTTTGCCGTACTGATGCGGATCGCGCTGCAGCACGATGGCGCGAGCCAATTCGCGATATTCCGCAGCACGCACTTTTTTCTTTACCGCTGCAAACTGTTTTTTATCGGCGCGGGTCGCAAGGACATTGCCTCCATGTTTCGCTAAGCGAGCGAAAATTTCTGCCATCTGCGACGGAGTCTTCCCTTCCCCGAAAATCACTTCGGGCATGCCCGCGCGCAAGCTGCGATGATGGTCGACCTTGGCAAAGCCCAGGTCTTCAAACGGCAGGTGCCTCAGGCGATCCACTGCGTCGTCGGGAGTGAGCGTGCCGCCGCGCACCTGTTCAAAAAGTTTGCGGATGGATTCGGCGTTCACGGCGGCTTCTAGATTAACATTCGTCGCTACGTGGTGCTGAAATGGTTATCTAGACGCGGCGCGGATTTTGGCGAGCACGGCCGTGCAAACTTTGCGTGCCGCGCCTGGCTTATCAAGATGCGCGAGGAACAAACGGCGCAAGCCGCTCGGCTTTACTTTGCCTGCAAGATAAACGTTGTAGATCCTGCTTCCGATACAGTATCCCCAGTCTCGAGCAATCGATTCAAACTTCTCCGAATCCGTGCGAATGGCCACCTGTGCGGCTTTTTCACACGCCGCCCGCGATAGCGCGGGTGAATTTTCCATTCCGGGAGCCGGCCGCGCAGGATAAAGCACCCGCGAGCCAAAGTACGCCGCAGCATGCTCAATGACTCGCGTATAAAACGTATCGGCGGTCAAAGTGGAGGTGGCGCTTCCCTGAATCCAATTGCCGTTTGACCCTTGTGCATGTAAGCGCCGAGGCAGTCCCTGGCAGGCCTGGTGCAGAAAGCGCGCCGCGTCTTCGGCGGCGTGCATCATTTGAAATTCACGGATGCAGAATGCATTCACCGGGAGAAAGTAAGCGCTGCCTCGCTCTTGAACGCTCTCCAGCATGGCATCGAGTTGCCTCCCGCCGATGCCTCTGCGCGACAGCATGCGGCGCAGCATTGCATCCGAGGAGTTGCCGTGAACTTCAGGCAGCATGTCGACCAGAAACTTTGGCTGGGTGCTGTTGTGCGGCGAATACCGGTTGATCTCAAGAAAGCTGGCCAGGCTGTCGATCAGGTTGTAAATCGTGGGCGCGAAGTCGGGACCACGATCGCAGCGGCTCCACTGGTCGAGAAACAGGCGATAGCTCTCATACTTTTCGAGCGGTGTAGCATTGAAAACACATAGAACGTCATCATTCACGCGCACGGCTTCGACCTTGTCGATGCGCTCACCAGCAGCGCGCCAATACAGCGCGTCGACGTTCTGTAACACAGTGACGATTCTTGCGCCGGGCATCTCTTTGCGCAGCGCGCGCGGCAGATGGCCGGGAGCAAGGTGCGACTCGCCGAACAGCACGAAGATCACCGCATCGGAGTGCTGTTGGCGAATCTCGGCAAGTTTCGCGGCGGCGTGACGATCGCGAGCGCCGATCTTGCGCAGGTTCTCGCGCGGCATGCAATCGAGGCCATAGATGGCTTCGCCGTGATCGCGAGCGGTGACGAGCAGTTCATGGAACGGCGTCCAGTCATAACCCCAGTCCAGATCGAAGCGAATGCGCTGGCGCAGTTCACTTTCATCGATCTCACGGCGCCACCATTCTTCGAGGATGTGCTGATCGCGGGCAAAGATGGTCTCCACTCCGAGCACGACGCGGCGATCTCCGGCCAGCGCGCGCTGCTCGAGGAGCGATGCGGCATAACGCTGGGCTGCCGGCAGGGCATGGTAGTCGCCAATCAGAACCACGTCGGCTGAGTGCAACCTATCCTGAATCTGCTGGGAATCGAGAACGAGATCGTAGCTGCGGAAGGCCTCGTTGAACTCGCGAAGATATTTGCGGCGACCGTGCGAATCCTGGGCTCGGATTTCGCGCTCCACTCCGGCCAGCGCATGGAGCTGCGCGGCGCTGCGGCGAAATCGCAAGTTGACCGTGGATGCCATAAAGCAGCTTCTAGCGTCTAGCTCCTAGCTAGTAACGTCACTAATCGCCTTGACTCCTGTTCGGCGACTGCCTATGCTCCAAACTTCGGAGGCTCTTTGCCGAATCAACTACCGCAAAATCTGACCGTCGCGACTACTGGCGCCAGCGGCTCCGTGTTTTTGCGACAACTGCTGCTGGCGGTCGAGCGCGATGCTCGCGTTCAAACCGTGAACTTCGTCGCGTCTGACTCCGGCCTACGCGTGCTGGCCGAAGAACTCGGCGTAAAGGGCCGCTCGAATCTTGTGCGACAGATTCTTGCCGGCGAAAAAGCGCAAACCTCAGACCGCGTCACCTCGTCCAAGATCGGCGCTTCATCCAAAGTCTTCGTGTCTTCCAAAATCAAAGAGCAATCGAATGCCGACATTGGAGCCAATGTGGCCAGCGGTTCTTATCCCGCTGACGCCATGATTGTGATCCCATGCAGCATGGGCACTCTGGCCCGCACTGCAAACGGCATCGCATCGCACCTCATCGAACGCGCCGCCGACGTTTGCCTGAAAGAAAAGCGTCCGCTCGTGCTGTGCGTGCGCGAAACTCCGCTCAACAAAATCCACATCCGCAACCTCTACCGGGCTGCCGATGCTGGGGCGACCATCTTTCCCCTCATCCCGGCTTTCTACTACGGGCCGGCAACCTTAGATGACATGGCCCGCGAGTTCGCCTATCGCGTGCTCGCTCACATCGGCTTGTCACAGCCCGACGCCTTCCATTGGAAGGGCTGAATTATCAGAGAGTTACGCCGCTACACTCAAAAACCCTTCGACCTAAAGGAAGATCGGACTTCGCTTGAGGGAATCTCAAGTGTAGAGAGTGAAAAGTGCAGGTCCCAGATGCCTGCTGGTCATGTACGACCGGAGGTGGAGTAGAGCTTTACGACTGCAGCCATGACGGTGATCCTTCAAACCAAGTGCTGCATCGTGGGCGGCGGACCGGCTGGAATGATGCTCGGCTTCTTGCTGGCGCGGGCGGGCGTAGAGATCGTCGTCCTCGAGAAGCACTCCGATTTTCTGCGCGACTTTCGCGGCGATACCATTCATCCATCCACTCTGGAACTGATGCATGAGCTAGGTGTTCTGGAAGAGTTTTTGAAACGGCCTCATCAAGAGGCGCGCGAACTTGCTGGCGAAATCGGGAACGAAACCATCAAGATCGCCGACTTCACGCACCTTCCAACTCACTGCAAGTTTCTCGCCTTCATGCCGCAATGGGATTTTCTCAACTTCATCGTTGAACAGGCGAAACGCTACCCGGGATTTCAGGTAAAAATGCAGGCCGAAGCGACCGATCTCATCGAGGAGAATGGACGAATCGTTGGCGTGACTGCCAAGACTCCTGCGGGCGCGATGGAGATTCGCGCCGCTCTTACCGTCGGAGCCGACGGCCGCCGTTCGATCGTGCGCGAACGCGCCGGTTTGGAAGTGATCGATCTAGGCGCTCCCATGGATGTGCTGTGGATGCGGCTGAGCCGTCACCCAAGCGATCCCGGCCAGACGCTGGGCCATGCCGAGGCCGGCAGAATTTTCGTGATGATTGACCGCGAACATTACTGGCAGTGCGGGTTCGTCATTCCAAAAGGCGCAGCGGATGAGATTCGCAACCGCGGGATCGAACAATTCCGCGAAGATGTTGCCCGACTCGAGCCTTTCTTACGCGACCGCGTCAGCGAACTGAGGGATTGGAACGATGTAAGCCTGCTCACGGTCAAGGTCGACCGCCTGCGGCAGTGGTGGCGTCCCGGACTTCTTTGCATCGGCGATGCGGCCCACGCTATGTCGCCCGTTGGAGGAGTGGGAATCAATCTCGCGATCCAGGATGCGGTTGCTGCAGCCAACATTCTGGCATCTAAGCTGGGCGCGGGCACGCTCACCGATCGCGACCTTGCCGCAGTTCAACGACGCCGGCAGTTCCCCACGCGCGCTACGCAGTGGCTGCAAATCCTCGTGCAGAACAATGTGATCAGCCGCGTTCTGGGTAGTACCACGCCGTTCGCAGTTCCGGCCCCGCTGAGACTGATGCAGCGATGGCCGTCGCTGCGGCGCATTCCCGCCCGCGTAATTGGAATGGGATTTCGTCCCGAACATGTGCGAACGTCCGAGTCATCCGATCGTCATCGCTGAGTGCAATCGTCAGAACTGCACGATCCTCAGAACTTCACGACAGCGCCCGCGGAGACTCGGTAGTTGACCTGAGTGTTTTTGAGTCCTTCCAACAGATCGCCACCAAAAGCGTTCGTGTAGAACCTGCCCAGATTGACGCTTGTGTGGTACCAGTCCACCTGTCCCAGACGAACAGCGAAGCGCCGTGTGATTTTGCAATCGACTCCGGCTCCCAGCGCCGCCACAAAATCGTCATAGCTTGTGGCAGCAACACTGATCGGAGCCGCCACGCTGCCGGTAATCGTGCTTGCATCGAGACTCGTTCGATTCCAACCGAATAACGCGTGGGCGAAGGGAGTGAGTCTTGACTTCGTCCGGTAGGAGATCACCGGTCCGACCATGACTGAATAGGAAGTCTCTTTGGGCAGTCCGGCGAGCGTTCTGCCGCCCGAGGCCGAAATCGGCGAGCCGTAGCGGCCACCAAAGTCACCCGCGATCCCGAGCCAGCGGCTCAGATTGTACTGCGCCTCCGCACTCCAGCCATGCAAGAAATAAGTTGGCACTGCGAAGGGGTTCGAAGGCTGATTCAAATCCGCATCGAGCAGCGGGCCAGTTAATCCGCCGCGATCGGACCGCAACAGGGAATACCCGCCGAATACTTCCACCTTCGGTGTTGCATCTTGAGCAAGGACAAACGAACCCATGAGGACAGTCCAAATAATCACTGCCGCAGCAAAACGAATCATTCCACATTCTCCCTATTGAGAATAGCGCATATGCGGCCCACGCTACTAGAAAGGCCGTCTGTATGGCAGATGCTTCTCACCGATTGTATCTATCAATCCATTCATCGAATAAGAATCCGGAATCAGATAAGAACTCGGACGTATGCCTGGGGTTGCCAGCGAAACCTAAATAGCGGCGCGTAAATGCGGTTAAAGGTTTCCGAAATCGCTATGGAACTGCTGGTGAAGCAGAGACAAAGTCTCGAAGAAAACACAAACCCTCGACTGCTCGATGACACGGCTGAACCGGCGGCGCCACGATATTGCTACTTCTGGCACCCACTTTCGTGCCAGTTGACGCACATGCGGATTTCGTAATAATCTGCGATTACACCGGGAAGGAGGTGGTCGAATGACAAGTTCTGATTGTAGTGGCAGTAGTTGTGGGAGTCTAAGACCAGGTGAGGTGGCTGAGACTTAGAGCTGGTTGCTCTAAGCGGGGCTTTCGGACGCTGATCAAAGCTGTGACGCGCCGGGAGCTACAGCCCGCACACTAGCCGGTGAGTACGGATGAGTGCATCGCGTCGGTCGCGCGAAGGCTCGCATCCTTGGGGCTTAGGCCCTGACCCGGGAGTCGCCGTGAGAGGCCACGTAGAGTGACCACCTCTTGGTCAATCCCAACCAGTCCACCGGACGGCCCGCAGGATCACACCTGCGGGCCGTTTGTTTTTTATTATTGGCGAACCGTGCTCGGCGCACTCAGCGTGTCGACAGCTCTGTCACAAGCTTCCTAGTCTCTCTCCCGCATCTGGTTTTCATCCGCGCGCATTCCCGCGCCAGAAGCCACTGCGGACTCCGCTTTCTTCTTCTGCCAGTCCGCTTCGGCCGGCACCGTGATCGCCTCCAGTTTCTTCTTCTTCAAACTGGCGTTGATTCCTGCAAGGTCTTTCTGCGCCAACTTCTGGAAGTCATCGATCACATCTTGCAGCTCATGACCCAGGGATTCTGTCCGCGCGATTTGGTAATCGGTAGGCTTGCCGTCATATCCCGTCACCGCGCCGTAGAGTTGTCCCAACAGTTCGCGGATGCGTTCTTCACCGGTAATCATTCCGCCTTCTTTGGTGGCCACGATCTTGGAGCGAAGCGCATCACAATCCGCAGCAAGTTTCTGCAATTGCGCGCGTAGAGGATCTTTCACCGCGAGCTTGGCTGCCCGCGCGTTAGCCCCGTCGCGCACTCCTTCAATCGCTTCTACTCCATACGTCATGTGCTCCAGCTCTTTGTAAACTTTCATCGAGAGATCGAACTGCGCCTTGCGTTCTTCCATCGAATATTTGGCGCGAGGGTCGATCGCAACATTCAATTGCTCGGTATAAGTTTGATCTCCTTTGGT
>JBEKJF010000066.1:0-16188 GCA_050011375.1 Candidatus Sulfotelmatobacter sp. | reverse complement strand
TTATCGCAGTTTCCCTGGGAGTGGCTCTCCTTGGACTCTGCTTCTCCATCCTCGCCCAAGCCGACAATCACAACCATCCCAGCCCACAGTCACAGACCTATCTCTACCTCGGCATCGCCGCCGCCATCGGCGTCCTCATCGGAGGCATCGTCATCATCGCCATCCTGGCGCGCATCATCTTCCGCGAGTCGAACGGCCAAGATAAGAAGCAAGGCAAGCTCACCGCGCCCTATCCACTAATTCCACCCCCAACCCCGCCGATAGTCCCGAAACTAACCGCGCCCGCGCCGCCAGTTCTCCAACCCCTCACCGTCCCCGACGTAGCCACGCATCTTTCCCCCGCAAGCGCAGCCACTATTCAGCAACTGTCCGCCGCCATAGTAGCCAAGATCGCCGCCGAAGTAGCGTTGGGCCTAGTCGGATACTACGGAGCCCTAGGCTCCCCGCGCGCCCCATTCCCCCTCTACCAGACAGGTTTCATGCTCTGGGGCATGGCCGCGATCGCTCCTCACTTGATCCTCCTCTACTATCTGTTTCGCAAGCCCGGCCGCACCACCTTCGCCTACGCCCTGATAATTCCCTCACTCCATCTTCTATTAGGACTAATCGGCCACTCCGCGTTCCTGGCCTTCATTCTTCGCCCCGGCCAATTCCTAGCGCCGCTACTCTCCATCATCCCGTGGGGTCTCGACCTGGTAATCCTCTATCTAGCCTGGAAAGCAATCCGCCAAACCGGCATCCACCCCGATCCTCCGCGCCTGATAGTAGCCGCCGTAGTAATCCTCCTCTACACCACGCTCCTACCAGCCCTGGCAGTAATCCTCAACTACCTCCACACCCACCCTCTGTGAACCTCTGTGAAACCCCTGTGTGCCCCTGTGGTAAAGATTTTGACGTTCAGGCCACCAAGGAAAATCCGCCCAAGACCGAGATCCTGCGGTACTATCGTGGCGAATAGACGGGCGCGAATCAAACGCGCCAGAAATCAGAATTGAAGATACTAGCCACAATCGCTCTGGGAATAATCGTCGCAGTAGCGGGACTGCTATCCCTGCTCTTCTCGATCTGCGCTGTCTCCGGCGGCTGGAGCATAAACGGCCGCGCCGGCTTAGCACTCACATCACTAATTTTTCTCGGCATCGCCGTAGGCGGAGTAATGCTAATCGCCAAACTAAACCGCAAATCCGAATAAAGCCAACCGTCAACCCCGTGCGAACCCCGTGTAACCCTGTGGTAAAGATTTTGACTTCAGCATGCGCCAAACGAAATCCGCCCCAGGACCGAATTCTTGCGGTACTATCGTGGCGAATAGTTCCACGAGTCCCATGCCCAAAACCCGCCCCTACCTCTTCTACGACGTAGCCATCTCCATCTGCTCCACCTGCTACCGCAAAGTAGAAGCCAAAACCGTTTTTCAGGACGACAAAGTCTACCTTCTGAAACGCTGCCCTCAGCACGGCCACGAGAAAGTCTTAATCGCCGACGACGTCGACTACTACCGCCGCTGCCGCGAAGTCTTTCTGAAGCCGCCAGAAATGCCGCAAATCTACAACACGCCAGTCAAATGGGGATGCCCCTACGACTGCGGCCTCTGCACCGACCACGAACAACATTCCTGCCTAACCCTCATCGAGATCTGCGACTACTGCAACCTCCGCTGCCCTGTCTGCTACGCCGCCAGCGGCCCCGAGCGCCAGCAATTCCGCACTCTCGCGCAAATCGAAAAAATGTTGGACGCAGTAGTCCGCAACGAAGGCCATCCCGACGTAGTCCAACTCTCCGGCGGCGAACCCACCATGCACCCGGATTTCTTCACCATCGTAGAGATGGCAAAAGCCCGCCCCATCAAGCATCTGATGGTCAACACCAACGGAGTCCGCATCGCGCAGGAAGAAGATTTCGTAAAACGTCTAGCCGAAGTCCGCGAAGATTTCGAAGTCTATCTCCAATTCGATTCCTTCGAGCGCGACCCCCTAATGCAACTCCGCGGAGCCGACCTACGCAGAGTCCGCCAGGACGCCATAGAAAAACTGAACCGCTACAACATCTCCACCAACTTAGTAGTAACGCTAAAGAAGGGACTAAACGACCACGAGATCGGCAAAATAATCGACTACGCCCTCCAGCAACCCTGCGTAAGAGGCGTAACCTTCCAACCCATCCAGGACGCCGGCCGGCTAGAGAAATGGGTTCCAACAGAAAACGAAGAAGCATCAGAAGCGGGTGCCGCACCCTCGTCGTCCCGTTCTTTGGGACGACAGGGTGGGGATTTTGACCTCCAATATAGTGAAACCAAAGATGGCAGTACCACAACCGAGGGTGCCCCATTTCTCGCGTCTTTTGCGAGAAGTGGGGATTCGGACACTACCCCCACCACGAATCGGTTAGATTCACCCACCAAGGGAACCTACGTCCGAAACTTCAACCCATCGACAGACCGCCTGACCCTAACCGAAGTCCGCCGAAAAATCTTAGAACAAACAAAAGTCTTCCGTCCGGAAGACGTAATCCCAGTCCCCTGCCATCCCGATTCGCTAGCCATGGCCTACGCCTTAAAGCTAAACGGAAAAGTAATCCCATTAACCAGCATGATCCCACCCGAAGTCCTGATCAACGGAGCCGCCAACACCATCCTCTACGAACAAGACCCCGCAGTCCGCACCAACTTATTCAAACTGTTCGCGACAAACCATTCGCCGCGCAGCGGCGCAGGCACCCTCCGCGAACTACTATGCTGCCTCCCCAAAATCTGGATCCCCGACTCAAATTCAAATGTCATCCCGAGCGAGACCGCTGCCATCCCAAACCAAAGCGTTGTCATCCCGAGCGCAGCGAGGGATCTTGGTTTCGCCGCCACAACCCCAACCGCCGCCCTCTCCTACGAAAACATCTTCCGAATAATCATCATGCAATTCATAGACGCCCACTCCTTCGACGTCCGCAGCGTAAAGAAAACCTGCGTCCACATAGCCCACCCCGACGGACGCCTGATCCCCTTCGACACCTACAACCTCTTCTACCGCGACAACCTCGAACAAACCCGCCTAACCCCACTACGCCAAAACGCCGAACGATCCCTATCCGCAATCGAACCAACCTCAACAAGATTGTCATCCTGAGGAAGCGGAGTCGCGCGCGATAGCGGGCGCCTCCCGACGAAGGACCTATGCAACTGTTGTGGGCCGCTTGGTGGCACCTGTCATGCTGAGCGAAGTAGAATCGTCTGAAAGACGATCCTACGTAGTCGAAGCACCCCATACCCGCCGCCACCACCACAAACCCAACCAGGAGTTCCCACCACCAAGCACAAGCGTTGAAGAATTTTCCCCCCGCCATCTACAATCGGACCTCCACATGCGCCCAGACCGCATAGCCGAACTGCTCCATCCGTTCCTACCAGACCCTTGTCATTCCGAACCGGGCCAAAGGCCCGGTGAGGAACCTGATGTTCTCTTTCCTGCCCGACGCTCAAGTCCGGGAGCCGAGGTCTTGGCCAACGACCAACGACCAGAGGCCAACGACGCTCTCTATCAAAGTATATCGACGTACATCGATATACTCCAGCACTGGAACACCCGCATAAACTTAACCGCAATCCGCAACGAAGAAGAAATAGTAACCCGCCACTTCGGCGAATCCCTATTCGCAGCCACCCACCTCTTCCCAAAGGTTTACCCCGTGAACCCCGTGCCCTCCGTGGTGAAAGGTATTGGTGTTGAAGTTCCCGAAGCCCAGAGCCCAAAGCCCGAAGCCCGCCTGGCAAACCACCGATTCCCGTTTTACCCTGTGTCTTCCTCTGTGTCCTCTGTGTCCTCCGTGGTGAGAGGTTTTGACTCTGCCTTTGAGTTGGCCAACGACCAACGACCTACGACCAACGACCGAGTCGCAGACATAGGCTCCGGAGCCGGCTTCCCAGGCATCCCCATAAAACTCTGGGCGCCAAACATATCCGTAACTCTAATCGAATCCAACCAAAAGAAAGCCACATTCCTGAAAGAAGTAACCCGCGCCCTTACATTGACGGACATCAATATACAAAACGCCCGCGCCGAAACCCTCCCCCTAGCAACCTTCGACGTAGTAACTCTCCGAGCAGTCGAGCGCCTATCAGAAATCCTCCCAGTAGCCTCGAGGCTCGTAGCCCCCAACGGACGCCTGGCCCTGCTGATCAGCTCCTCCCAACTGGAAAAAACCCGCCAAACCCTACCAAGCCTCTCGTGGGCACCTCCGATCCCGATCCCCCAGTCCCAGTTTCGCCTGCTCCTGGTAGGAACCCACGAACCAAGAAAATCAACAAGTGGAACTCCGTAGCCGTTTTCCGAGGCCAGACGGCAACATTAACGCCCCATTGCTTAAAAAAGTGGGAATCAAAGCCAAAATCAAGAAACCGGAACATACTGGCGTTGTGCGAAAACCGGAACACATTGGAGTTATGTGCAAGCCGGAACATACTGGAGTTATGTTCCAACTGGAACATACTCGCAATGTGTTCCGACTGGAACATACTGCCAATGTGTTCCAACCGGAACGCTGAACACAATGTTCCAACCGGAACATTCATCCAGTTCAAGTCGCAATGACTCCGAAGAAGAATCGCCAATGTGTTCCGACTGGAACATTGGACGCGTTTTGCACAGCAATTCTACTGCTTGATGTTCATTCGTCCTTGCATTCGAAATGCGAATCGAACTATTCTGCAAACAGCTCTGGCTCCTCGACAACTTATGGGACGTGTCATCGCTGTTGCCAATCAGAAGGGCGGCGTGGGCAAGACTACGACTGCCATCAACCTGGCCGCATCTTTCGCGGCTGCTGAAGTGAACACACTGCTCATCGATTGCGATCCGCAATCGAATGCCAGCAGTGGCTTGGGCCTGGTCAAAGATCCCGAGCGCGTTTCTACTTACCACTTGCTGCTTGGCGAAGCCTCTGGCGAAGAGGCCTTGGCCACGACTGAGATCGAGCAGCTCTGGCTGATTCCTTCGCACAAGAATTTGATCGGCGCAAACATTGAGCTGGTTGAGGCGGAGCGGCGCGAGTATCGCCTGCGAGAAGCGATCGCGCCTTTGCGCGATCGCTTCCAGTACATCGTGCTGGACTGCCCGCCGGCGCTTGATCTGCTCACGTTGAACGCGCTGGTCGCGGCTGACTCTGTGCTCATTCCTATGCAGGCAGAATACTTTGCGCTCGAAGGCATCAGCGAGCTGATGGATACAGTGGAGCGCATCCGCGTCGAATTGAACCCGCAGCTTGAGATTGAAGGCGTGGTGCTCACTATGCTGGATGAGCGGACCAACCTGGCGCAGCAAGTGACGGCTGAGCTGAGAAAGTTTTTTGGGGCGAAGGTGTGCGCGACAACCATCCCGCGGAACATACGGCTGGCTGAAGCTCCGAGCCATGGGCAGGCGGCGCTGGTGTACGATCCGCGATCGAAGGGCGCGGAGAGTTATATACGTTTGGCTAAGGAGATTTTGGGGCGGGCTTCGGTGGAGCAGCTGACAGCTGTCAGCTCTCAGCTGTCAGACGAGGCGGCGAAGGGTGTGGGTGCAGAGGAGATGGATAAGACGGCTTAGTAGATTGATGTGTATCGATTTATATATTTACGTATGTCGATGTACTCATTTACGATTCTGGCGGCGTCGAAACAGCAGGTTCCTCGCCGGGCCTTCGGCCCAGTTCCGAATGACAACGACTTGGGCCTTCGGCCCAGTTCGACATGACAGGGATTGGGGCCTTGTTCTGTTCGTAGCGAGAGATTTTTCGTGGGCACAACGTCAAAGGCTTTTACCACAGAGGACACGGAGGAACACGGGGTAACCCAATTATGACTACTACTTCGGCGGCTGAGAAGTTGGCTGGGCCTTCGGGCGAGAAAAAAGAGGAGAAGGTGGAGAAGCGGCGGGCTTTGGGGCGGGGGTTGGGTGCTTTGTTGCCGGGGCCGAGGGTGGTTGCGGGGCAGCCGTCAGACGTCGGCCGTCAGCCGTCAGCAATCAGTGCGGCGCCGGTTGCTGACAGTGAGGTGCGAGCGGAGAGTACTGGTGGCACCGGCGAACAACAGGTTCCTCGCTTCGCTCGGAATGACAAGCGCGAGGGGAGTGATGAGAGTGACGTGCCCGACGCTCCTATTGAACTGCTGGTTTCACCTGAGCCGCGGGCGAGTCGGACAGAGCCTGCCCCTTCGGCAGGCTCAGGGCAGGCACTGAGCTTGCCGAAGGGAGTGTCCGACCCACACGAGCTGTTGGTGGCCGCCGCAAAATCCCCACTTCTCGCAAAAGATGCGAGAAATGGGGCACCCACTGTCGATACGGTACCCCCGGTTGATGTGGTTCATGCCGTCGATATGGTCCCTCAGTTTCACGAACCGGCGGATTCGGAGATTTCGATTCAGGGGGTGGCTGAGGGTGGAGGGGTGGTGGGGAACCGGGTGGTGTTTCTGCCGATTGAGGTGATTGATAAGAATCCTTACCAGACTCGGTATGTGTTTGACGAGGAGGCTTTGTGGGAGCTGCGGGATTCGATTAAAGAGCATGGAGTGGTGCAGCCGGTGGTGGTGCGGCCGGCGGAGGAGGATGGGCGCTACATCCTGGTGCTGGGCGAGCGGCGGCTGCGGGCATCGAAGATGGCGGGACAAGAAACGATTCCGGCCATGATTCGGCGGCTTTCGCTGCAGCAGGCGGCGGAGATGACGGTGCTGGAAAATATTGCGCGGGAGGACTTGAATCCGCTGGAGCAGGCGGAGGCTTTCCGGGTGCTTAGCCTGGAGTTCAAGCTGACGCAGGCGGAGATTGCGCAGCGCACTGGATTGTCGCGGGAGACGGTGTCGAATTACATGCGGCTGTTGCGGCTGCCGAAGAAAGTGATGGACTATCTGCTGTCGGAGCGGCTCAGCTTTTCGGATTGCCGGGAGATTTTGCGATTGGAGAATGACGATTACATCGAGGAAATCGCGGAAGAAGTGGTTACGCACAAGTTGAAATGGGATCAGATTGAAGACCGCGTGATGCGGGTGAATGGGTCGTTTGCGATGTTGCCGGGGCAGACGATGCCGGGAGAAAAGAAGAAGCGGGGTGGTGGGGCGCGGTGGATGGATCCGAATGTGCGGGCGGCGCAAACGGATATGGAACGGACTTTGGGGATGCGGGTGAGGATTCGGGATCGGCATGGCAAGGGGAAAATTGTGATTGAGTATTCGACTGTGGATGATTATGAGAAGGTGACTGGGATGTTGAGGAGCAAGAAGTAGAAAGGCAGGGGTTAGGGGTTAGGGGTTAGGGAAAAGCTAGAGGGCCTGAATCCTCTGTTCGGGGGCAGCAAAATCAACAGGGGCAACCCTCCGAGTTCCTCCTGCTAAGTCAAGGGAGTTCTCCCTCGACGTTCAAAACCTTTAAAACCTTTACCACAGAGGGGCACAGGGGTTTCACAGAGGATCACAGGGGCCCTCACACAGGCTTGCAGTGCGGAGTGTTCGGGGGATCTGGGTGGTAATAGTGGAATCTGAAAGTGTTCGTGCGGCGGCTGGCGCGATGGAAGTAGCGGTTCGACCCGGGGCTTGCGTAGGTGAAGTGGGATGCGAGTGAGAAGGTTAACTAGTTTGGTTCCCTCGCCGACGGCGTCAATCTCCGTTCGGTGCGCATAGTAGTTATCTTTCGCCCCTTCGGGGCTTGTTAATCTCGTATACGCTACCCACGGCCTGCTGAGCGTGTTACGAAACTCGTGCCGTCCGCTGAAGCGGACTCGGTTGTTCGACTTCTGCTTTCCCGGCACTGCCGTGCCGGGCTTTCACATGCCGTCGCTTCGCGACTGGACCAAGGATTGTTCCATGTAGCGAGTCTCGTAACAAACACGTGCCGCTGTGGGCTGCATTCTTCGCCGCTTCGCGGCTGGCCGCGTTCCTGGTCCGGCTGTGGTTCTAGTTCGCTGGCTGGCTTTACCATTGTGCGAGGAGAGCCAGTGAAAGGCTTACGGGCGAAGGACCGTCGCTACATGATCGTCGTGATTATTGGGAGATGACTTGAACGACTTGGGAAAAATGTTTGGGTCGGTGGCTTTGCAGTTGATGGGTGGCGGGGACGTTGTTGTTGAGGGCCAGAAGATTCCGGTTTCGCGGGTGGGGCGTGGGCGGCTGCGGATGGTTTCGTTTCGGTCGGATGGGCGGGGGTGGGAGGCGATTGAGCAGAATCCGGAGAAGCCTAGCTCGTGGGGGAAGTTGGCTCGGGAGGGACATCAGGTCGTGCAGTTTCGGGATTTGGAGATGCGGAAGTATGTGGCTGTGAGCGTGGATGGAGTGGTGAGGGAGTATTGAAGTGCAGTGGTCAGTGGTCAGTGAAAACCGTGCCGCGGCTTCGGGCCCTTGCCGAATGCCTTGGGGGGACCTAAATCGTCAAAGTGGGTTCATGGAGCGTGTCGGCAGGCGATGGGCACGACGGCAGTTGCGGCTTATCCTCGCTTCAGCGGTTGAAGTGGGATACGGGTTGAAATGTTAACTCGTTTGGTTCTGGCTGCGGACGTTCAAATTGATGTGCTTCGGGGCTGAAGCCCCGGTTCCTTTGTTGGACCTTTACGCGGCGCTAAAGCGCCGCTCTTCCACGTTCTCTTCAACTTCTCTTCACGTTCTCTCCGACTGCTCTTCCATGTTCTCTTCGCGTTTGCGGCTTCTCTTACGCTACTTCACTTCTAGGGGGAAGACTACTGTGCCGATTCTGTCGGAGTTGTTGTCGCGGGTCATGAAGCGGAGGTCGTAGGAGCCGGGAGGGAGTTCTAGTTTTTCGCGGAGCTTTAGGCCTTCGCGGGCGAATTGCTGGAGGGCTTCGGGTTTGGGATTGCCGCGGACGGGGTGGAGAAATTCTCCGGCTTCGCGGGTGTCGCGGGTTAGGGCGATGGCTCCGACTTCGAGGTCGAGTGGGCTTGAACTTGTGGGATCGATTCTGACGCTGCTGAGAGGGATGGTCACTAGAAACTCTACTGTTGTCTTGGCGGCGGGAGTCGCGGCGGTTGAGTCTGACGGAGTGGGCGCCGGCGGGAGAACGCGAACGTACATGGGGACGGCGCTGTAGGCGAGAGGCGATGCTAAGGCGTTGATTTCGGCGTCGTGCGCGGACTTGGGCGTGCCGGAGGGTGCGGGGTTTCCGTAGAAGAAGCCGCTGCGAGCGCGGACGTTGGCGTGTTCCGCCGATACCTTTACGGAAAGATTGCGCCAACCCGGTTTGCGGTCTTCGGGGGGAACGGTGAATCCGAGCATGTAGTAGGAGCGCGAATCGTCGACGGCTTCGGCGAAGCATTTCATGAGGTCGTTGGATTCGATGCAGCGGTTGCCGCCGGTCGCGTCGGCGAAGTGGCGGAGACCCTCGTCGGAAAAGCTGGCTCGCCGGCTATCCCTGCGAGTGGTGAATGTGGGCTCGCGCGAAAAGGCCAGGGGTTCGAAGGGATAGACGGCGACATTGGCGTCGATCAAGGTCTTGAAGGTTTCATCGAATTCCTGATCGAAGAACGAATTGGCGGGATTGGGGACGATCGCGAGCCGGGGATCGGGCAGATCGCCGGTGGCGAAAATCATGGACTTGCGGCCGGGGATTCCGATATAGCCTTGAGCAATCTCCGTGAGCTGCTTGAGGGTTTTCTCGATGGCGTCTCGGCGCGGCATGATGCGCTCGGCACCGAGCTGAAGCTTTTTGAGGGCAGCGATCAGGACGGTGGCATCGGAAGTGAAGGGGTGCACCAGTTCGAGATCTTTGCTGGTGATGCAGAGCAGGGAGACGGGCTGGTTGTGAGCCAGGCCTTTGGACAAGAATTTGATGAGCAGGTCTCGTCCGTCGGATCGTTGGTTGGGGGTGGTGTTCAACAGGTCGAGGACCATGATGGTCAGCCGGAGCTGATGGGTGTCGTCGAAGGGGAGATTGGAATAACCGCGGTCGAGGATGGGAGTGGGGGGAGTGTCGGTGGCGGCGGTTTGCAGTTCTTCGAAGAGGGAGATGGTTTGCTGCTTGCCGTTTTCTTCGAGGCGGAAGGCATCGCGGGTGAGGCCGGAGATGGGATCTCCATGTTTGCCGCGGACGACGACGGGGACGAGGACCAGGTCGGTGCGGGATTTGAAGATGGTCGTGGTGGGCGAGTCTGAAGTGGAGGCGTTGGGGGTGTCTTCTGGCGTTTGAGTTTGCTGAGCTGGGAGAGATGATGAGAAGAGGATTAAGAGGGCTAATGTTGGCTTGTGCATAGGGCTTTTTTGCTAGCTGCAGTATAGAGCAGGCGGATGAAGTGCGGATTTGTTGTGGACCGAATCCTGAGCGAATCATTCGCGCTGCTGGTCACATTGCGCTGGCAGTTCCGTGGGAATGCCTTTTGAGGGCAGCGGTGCTGCGGGGTTACAGGGGTCCTTCGACTACGCAAGTGCTTGCGCTTCGCTTAAGCACTTGTTCCGCTCAGGATGACAGAGTGGAGGAGATTCCCGACAATCGTTGATATTTATTTGGCGAAGAAGTAGTCGAAGGATTTTACGGCGGTGAATTCGTCGTCTTTGATGTCGAAGACGGTGTAGAGCTTGGTGACGTAGAGGACGTCCTGAACTTTTTTGGTGAGGTTGAGGAGTTTTAGTTCGCCGCCGGCGTTGCGGACTGTGGTGTAGCTGCTGACTAATTCTCCGACGCCGGAGGAGTCGATGTAGTCGACGTGGGCGAGGTTGAGGACGATTTTCTTTTTGCCTTGCTCGATGAGTTGGTGGATGGTGTCGCGGAGCTTTCCGGTTTCGTCGCCCAGGGTGATGCGTCCGGTGATGTCGACAATGGTTACGTGGCTTACTTCGCGGGTGGTTATGGTCATTGGAGTACGGGTTGATGGTACCGGGAACAATCAAACTCTACCACGGAGGCACGGAGGCACGGAGAAAATTCTACAGGCGTTCTTGGTAGAGATGCCTTGCTAGGGTGCTGGCGCTGCCAGCGGTTGCAGGGGTCCTTCGACTACGCAAATGCTCGCGCTAAGCGCGCGAGCATTCGCTCCGCTCAGGATGACAGAGGTGAGAGACTTGGGCGGTGCGTTAATCTAGCAGGGATTCTAATTCGCGCGGGGCTACGTGGATGGGATGGGAGTCGCGGATTTCCTGGATGGGAGAAGTGACGATGGGCGTGGCGTATTCGGGGTGACGAAATTCGAGGTGCATTCCGCGGCCTACGTATTGGAGCTTGAGCATGGAACCTCCCCAGGTGGAGCCGGCTATGGCTACTTGAACCGGGGCGGGACAGAATTCGGGATGGCCGGAGATTAGAGCTTCGCTGCCGCCTAGAAGAACGGCGGTGTAGCAGTGATGCATGGTCTGAATGTGGAGAACGGTTGAGGGTGGGAGGTCGTGGAGGAAAACGCCGCCTTCGATTTCGGATTGGATGATGGCGTGGTTAACGTCATCAGCGAGGTTGGGGTGCGGCGTGAACATTGTCGAGCCTGACATAGGGTAATGTGTTTCCGGTCACAGGGCAAGGGTTGTTTGGGATTATAGGGAACTTTGGGTCGGGGGCTTTGGCGGGTTCGGGGCCAACGTCAAAATCTTTACCACGGGGTTACACGGGGTTTGCACGGAGGGTCACGGGGTAAACCTTTTTACGGGATTATGGCTATGGAGCCTTTGGGGCCTACGATCAGTGCTCCGCCTTGTGGGAAGGGGCTTGCGGCGTTGAATTGTATTCCGGATTTTTTGCTGGGGCTGATGCGGGTGGGGTTTTTGGGTGGGCGGAAATCGTAGATGAATTTTGGGCCTATTAGGAAGATGCGGATTTTGGCTTGGTTATCGGGTAGGTCTTTACTGTTGGGATTTTTTATGCGGCGATCGTAGGCGGCTGCGGAGAAGTAGGCTTGGGGGTAGATCGTAGAGAGAGTCCAGGTTTTGCCGCCGTCGTTGGTGAAGGCCAGGTTGGGGCCGTCCTGGTCGGGATGCTTGTAGTCGCCTCCGGCGATTACGCCGTGCAGCGGATCGCGGAAGGCAATCGAGAAGATTCCGGCGGAGTCGGGGCCGTGGATGATGGGAGTGTTGAAGACTTGCCAGGTTTGGCCGCGGTCGGGGGAGTGGAAGACGCGGGCGGCGCGGCCTCCGGTGGCGAACCAGATGTTGGGGTCGCGCGACGCTGAAGCGCCGCTGTTCGATGGTTGCGCAGGCGGTCCGACGACGGGGCCGGCTGTGTTGGTTGCATCGGCGAAACCAGGATCCCTCGCTTCGCTCGGGATGACACCATTCTTCGATGTCAGCATGACAGGCTGATTGGGCAGGAGTGCCAGGCAACTGTTGCTGGCGGCGAAGGCGCCTTCACCTTCTATTGCTGGGGGGAGGTTGGCTAGTGGGAGTGGGGTCCAGGTTTGGCCGTCGGTGGTGATCAAGAGTTCGAATTTTAGTTGGGCGGTTTTCTTGACGGTGTCTTTATCAGCATCAGTTTCGTCGGGAATGGGATCGCCTAAGACTATGCCGTGGGTTCGGTCCCAGAAGAGCATGGAGTCGAAAAAGCCTTTGGGATTTTGGTTGGTGAATTGGAGTTGCCAGGTTTTGCCGGCGTCGGTGGTGTGGTAGATGCGGGATTGGTCGCCGGGACCGGCGGACATTAAGAAGGCTTCGTCGGCGGAGAAGGCTACTACGGCGCGGAAGTCTAGCGTGGCGGCGTCGGGGACCTGGGCGGCGGTCCAGGTGCGGCCGGCATCGGTGGTGCGGAGATAGGTGCCGTGCGTGCCGGAGGCCCATGCGATATTTTGCGAGACGGCGCTGGCTCCGCGGAGGCTTTCGGTAGTGTTGGAGGGATGGGTTTGCGGCTTGGACTGGGCTAGCGCGGTGGCGGCGAGGAAGAGCAGCAGGTTCGGGGCTGAGAGGATTTTCACTGAGCAACCTTGGCAATCAGTTTGTTCTGGCTTTAAAGGTGAAGTAGCTGCGTGCTTCTTTGGTCATTAACCAGTAGAAAATATAGATGCTGAAAAGAAGATCTGCTGCGCGGACGGGAAAAAAGAATCCACGGTAAAAGTATCTGGCCTTGAGAAGCCAGAACACCGCTTTCAAAATCAAACCTACGATTACAAAAGTTCTTGTCCAATCCTGACCTTGCCAGTACGACCAGAGGAACCAGAGAACTGAGGACGTAAAGAAAAACAAAATTGCCAAGATCCATATCCCGGACAATCCTTCTCCGGAAGTCACATCGACGTATGCGGCACACGCGAATGCGAGGATCGACAGCGCACTCCACCACAACGTTGACGCGATGAGTGGCCACGGCCTCATGCGCGGAAGTCTAGGATTTCTGGGGACGAAATGCAATGGCGAGACTGCGTGACTTGCGTATGCTCCCGGCGTGGCGGGCGGGACGCCCTCCGGACAGCCGCCGGGACGGCAGCGCTACTTGTGCGGCGCGCTTCGTGGTGGGGCGGCGCTACGGAAATCCTACTTGGCGATGAAGTCGGAGAAGGTGGCGACCTTGCCGAAGTAGACGCGGAGGGTGCATTTGGAGCCGACGTGGGCGAAGGCTACTTCGAGCGGGTCCGCCGCCGTGGGTACCTGGTCGGTTTCGATGGTGGCGCGGGCTATGTCTTGTTTCTCGTCGTAGGCGGAGCCGGGGGTGACGTTCTTGTTGACGGCGAGGGACCACTTGTCTTTGCCGGGGATAGGATAAACGCTAAAGGCGCCGATCGGGATTGTGGAGTTGCCGAAGGTCAGAGGCGCTTCGGTGAAGAGGACCATTGGAGTGCCGCCGGGAGACCAGGGTTTTCCGTTGGAAACTCTTTCGCTCTTGCTGCTGACTGGGGTGTAGTTGATGCGGATCTGGCGTCCGTCGTCGAGATTACAGGCGGCGGTGGAAGAATTCGCGGACTGCTGGGCTGAACAGACGGCGGCGAGAGTAAACAGAGGAAGAATGGCGACGACGAGACGAGCGCGAAACATGAGAGACCCTCTGGGGCATGAGTGTAGCTAAGAAAAGGGCGTAGGGGAAGAAGATTTGACGGCGGATTTTTTGGCGAGGGGTCGAGAGTCGGTTTTCTGGGTGCGGCATCGTCCTCTCTTGCAGGCTTTCGTCCTTGCTCGGCCGGGCTTCGCCCAAGCCGGACAGCCGAGGCGGCTGTCTCCACATGAGCTGTCCCCGCATGTTGTTGTCGTTCTTGTGGGTGTGGTTCTCCTTGCGAAGGCCGCAATCCCCGGTCGTTGCTGGCCTTCGGTGACGTACTCAGCTTGGGAGCGGGTTGCTACCTTTGTGGCGAGTACTGGGTAGGTGAACCGGTACCAAGCGAGGGCGGGACTCATGGCGAAGGCAGCTAGTCTGAAGATTCTTTATGGCGAAGGGGATGCGGAGGCGCAGGCAGTTACAGCGGCGGCGTTTGAGAAGGCCGGGCACAAGGTGCAGCAGGCTGTAGGGCGCAAAGCCGTGGAAGCGGCGATTGGCAAGGGCGGATTCGATCTGGTGGTGCTGGGTCCGACGCTGACGCGGAATGACCGGCATCATCTGCCTTATGCGGCTAAGAAGGCGCAGGCGGGGGTTAGTGTGCTGGTCATGCACGCGGATGGAAGCCGGCATCCTTATGTCGATTCATGCACGGATACCGGGGCCAGCGTGGAGAATGTTCTCGCTCGGATTGAGGGGATGGCGATTGCTGGGTTGATGCCTGCGGCGGCAGCGGCGGGAAGATAGTACCTAGTACCTAGTACCAAGTACCTAGAATGTGGCGGCCTTTTACGGCCGCCTTTCTTTTTTGGGGCAAGAACCTTTAACACGGAGGACACCCTTCGACTGCGCTCAGGGCAGGCGGGGGTCCACGGGGTAATTCTTGTTGGTACGAACCTGGGTGGTTAACTGGTGGAATATTTGCGGCTCGTTGCTCCTTATTCTTTGCTTGCTTCGCTTCGGCGTGGAGTGGAAATGGGATTTTCATCGGGGGAGCCTGCTTTGATGCGGGGCGAACCTTATTGGTAATAGTGGGGTTTGGTGGGCCCTTCTTAGGCCGATTTGACTGCTGAATGTACAGATAACGGCTGCGTGCGCGGCTTGGTGGCATCTTTTTTTGAAAAACGCTTCTTCACAAACTTTCGAGAAGCTAATTGGGTGCTGTTACATCCAAAGCGATGAACGAGCTTCTTTGAGTATTGGCTCGCTTCGCTTGCTGGACCCCTCGGCTTCGCTCGGGGCAGGCTCTCGAGGCGGCTGTCCTCACATCATTCAACATTTGTTTTGAATTCTTGAAAATCTTGGGAGGGTGCTATGTCGGTTGGTGCGGAGTTTTTGCCGGAGTTTGATTTGGAGATGGCATCGGCGCGGCGGACTTTGGAGCGGATTCCGGAGGACAAGCTGGCTTGGAAGCCGCATGAAAAGTCGATGCTGCTGGGGCGGCTGGCGGGACACATTGCGGAGCTGCCGGGCATGGGAGTCAGCGTGATGAAAGAGGATGTGCTGGATTTTGCCAACCGTCCGGCGGGGGAACTGGCGCGCAAGCCTGCGGTGGCCGAGTCGCAGAAGCACGTGCTGGAATTATTCGATAAGAACGTGGCGGCGCTACGAGCGGCGATTGCGAGTGCCAGCGATGAGCGCCTGGCCGGGAATTGGAAGCTCTTGATCGGGGAACGAAAGCTTTATGACGGGTCGCGTATCGGGGCGATGCGGCGGATGGTGATGAATCACATTATTCATCATCGGGCACAGTTGGGAGTTTATTTGCGGCTGAATGATGTGGCGGTGCCTTCGGTTTATGGGCCTTCGGCGGATGAGGGGAAGTAGCAGAGCAAAGTCTTTTAACACGGAGGACACGGGGTAAACCTTGCGAGTCGCGTCCGCCCCATTCGTCCATCGGCCCAGTGAGAATGCCCTTCGGGGCCAGTGATGGCGCTTACTTGCTTGGGGTCCTTCGACTGCGTGGCTGGCTCGCTTCGCGAGCCAGCCACTTCGCTCAGGATGACAAATCTGAAATACTTTCCGGGTGCTACTGCAACGACACTTTCATATCGAGGTTGTGGGCTACGAAGGACCAGGTGTCGGCGGTTTCGTCGATCAGCTTGGTGATGGATTTTCCTGCGCCGTGGCCGGCTTTTACTTCGATGCGAATCAGGATTGGGGCTGGTCCAGCTTGATCGGCTTGCATGGTGGCGGCGAATTTGAAGCTGTGGCCGGGGACTACGCGGTCGTCGTGATCGGAGGTTGCGATTAACGTTGGCGGATATTTTGTGCCGGGCTTCAGATTGTGCAG
>JBEKJF010000065.1:0-16281 GCA_050011375.1 Candidatus Sulfotelmatobacter sp. | reverse complement strand
TGCGAAGTTTGCAGACCGAGGTCAAGCTTCGTAATCGCAACTGGAGTTCCGCCGCTGGCGCTCACTCGCATGAGCGGCGCCGTGGGAGCCGGCGAGAACAGCATCACTCCATCCGCTCCCCAGGCGCCGCCGCGGCCGAGCGGCGCGTCACAAATCATCTGCGTCGAGCTGCCTTCGAGGTCGACCGTCTTGAGCTTGCCGTCGGCGAAGAACCCGAGGGAACGGCTGTCGGGCGACCAGAAGGGAAAAGTCGCACTGTCGGTGCGGGGCAGTTCGCGGGGGTCCACCGTGTTCGTGGGACGGACCCAAAGCGCAGTCTTGCCGTCTGCGCCGGTGGCCGCAAACGCGACGTATGTGCCATCAGGCGAAAGCACGGGCGGACCTGCAGAATCGCCGGTCAGATCGAATGTGGTTTTCTCCGGAGGATCGATAACGGCGCGGATGGAGCGCGTAGACTGTGCCGGATGGTAAAAGAACAGCGCAGCGGCCGCAGTCAGAACAATCGCGGCGACGAGAGCCGCGATCCAACCAATACGCTCGCGGCTGCGAGACGGTGCGGGCGTAACCGGAGCGGCGATGGGAGACGATTTGTCCGCCGCAATCCATTGCAGCTCCAGCTTGATATCGTGTGCCGTCTGATAGCGCTCTTCGGGATTTTTCTGCAGGCAGGTCGTCACCACATGGTCGAAGGCTGGCGGCGTTTGTGGCTTGACTGTGCTGATCGGTGCCGGATCACTTTCCAGAATTGACGATGCCAGAGAGATTTGACTCTTTCCCGAGAACGGCCGCTTCCCTGCCGTCATTTCATAAAGCACAGCGCCGAATGCAAAAATGTCAGAGCGCGCGTCCGCTTCTTTTCCTTCGATCTGCTCCGGCGACATGTATTGAATCGTGCCGATGATGCTGCCCGCCGTGGTGAGCGGAGTCAACGGGCTCGGCCCGCTCATCGTCGCCGCCGCAGTGAATGACGGAGGCGCTGTTCCCGATCCTGCCGCACCGGATCCCGATGCCGAGGACATGCCCAGCGGCTTCGCCAGGCCAAAATCCATCAGCTTCGCGCCGCCCTGCGTCAACATGATGTTTCCCGGCTTCAGATCGCGATGCACGATTCCGTTGCGATGCGCGACGGCCAGCGCTTCGGCCACGGCAATCCCAACCTTCAGGATTTCATTCAGCGGCATTACGCCTTTGCGCAATCTCTCCGCCAAAGTTTCACCCTGAAGAAACTCCATCACCAGATAATCGGTGCCGCTCTGCGAGCCGATGTCATAAAGCTGGCAGATGTGCGGATGGTTCAACGAAGAAATGGCGCGGCCCTCGCGATCCATGCGCTGTTTCAGTTCAGGAGAAGATGAGAGATGCGATGCCAGAACTTTGACGGCGACCGTGCGATCAAGGCGCGTGTCGAGCGCTCGGTAAACTTCTCCCATGCCGCCTGCGCCCAGCAGAGACTGGATTTCGTAAGGGCCGAGTTTCGTGCCAGAGGTGAGAGCCATTCAGGGTCGCGCAATTATAGCGTGAGCACCACGAGATTCCGTCGATTACCTTCCGTAACCGCAGCGTGGGTTACCTTTCATCGATAGCGCCGGGGATGCGGAGAACAGTGGGCATCCGTTTATTGCTGCAAATAAATGACTTATAAGCGGGAACTCGGAACGCCCCGGCGGAGTCTATGTTGGATGAGGGAGTGTATCGCAAGGCGAGTACCCCGCCCGGCGATTTTTCGGTTGGGGATGAGGTGGAAGATCCTATAATCATAGTTGCGGCAAATCATGTTGCGGCACAAGTTGGATTCGCGGTCACCGCGGGAGTGGCAACCTTGGCAGACCTGGCAAGCGCGATCGGAGCACGGGCAGAGGAAGCGGCGATTGTCGCGGACCTGAAGGCCGGCTCGGAAGCGGCTTATGCGTGGCTGATTGGCGAATTTCAGCGTCCGGTGTACGGGCTGGTCTATCGCATGTTGAGCGACCCGGCCGACGCCGCCGACGTGACGCAGGATGTGTTCCTGAAAGTGTTTCGCGGGATGAAGAGCTTCCATGGTGAGTCCAGCCTGAAGACTTGGATCTACCGCATCGCACTGCATGAAGCGGCGAACCGCAAGCGGTGGTGGTTCCGGCACAAGGCGCAGGAGACTTCGATCGAGCCGGCGGAATCGGATGGAATGGCGAACGGCGATTTTATGCAAAACGCCGCCATGCAGAATGCGCTGACCGATCACCACGATTCCCCGTTCGATAGCGTTGCGCATCGCGAAGTGCGGCAGCGCGTAGATGCCGAACTGCGGCAAGTGCCTGAGCCTTACCGCACGACGCTGATTCTGCGCGATCTGGAAGACATGTCGTATGAAGAGATCGCCGAGGTTCTGCAGATTTCACTGGGGACGGTGAAATCCAGATTAACCCGCGGACGCCAGGCCTTGAAGCAACGCCTGGCTCCCTATGTCCGCGAAGTGAGTGTTGAGCTGGGGCTGACTGCGCCAGAGGAACGGGTGCAACAACAGCAAGTGAGGTCTTCGGTGTCTCAAGGGGCTTCTGGAGCGGTTTCTGGAGGGGGTAGAAGGGTAGAGGTGATGCCATGAAGTATGCGGGCATGAAGTCCGTTTTTACGAAGGGCATGACGATGAAGTGCGCGCAGGTGCGAGCAGTGTTGTCGCCTTATCTTGACGGCGCGGTCTCGGGCACCGAGATGCGCGCCTTGCAGGAGCATCTTGAGCAGTGCGCCCGTTGCATGCAGGAATACACGTTGCTGCGGCAGACGCAGCAGTTGCTGGTGAGCGTGGGGCGTCCGCAGATGCCGGCGGATCTTGACCTGAAATTGCGTTTGGCTATTTCGCGTGAGGCGGCCGAGACTCGGCGTCCGCGGTTTGAAGGCCTGCGCATGCGCGTGGAAAATACCCTGAACGCATTCATGGTTCCTGCGACGGCGGGTCTTGTTTGTGCGCTGCTGATCTTCGGATTAGTGACCGCGATCCTGGCGATGCCCGGCGAGGTGCAGGCTAACAATCAGGATGTGCCGACCGTTTTGACTACAGGACCGGAACTGCAGCAGAGCGTCTTCGGCACGACTTTGACCGGGATGAACACGGACTCGCTGGTGATTGAAGCTTACGTAGACAAGAACGGCCGAGTGCAGGATTACAAGATCCTTTCCGATCCCGGCGAGTCGCAGGAGTTGCTGCCTCAGGTGAAGCGGATGCTGATCTTCACCACGTTCCGTCCGGCGATGTCGATGGGGCGGCCGATCTCATCGCGGGCCGTCCTTTCGTTCTCGCGAATCAGCGTGCGCGGGTGAAGCGGGCTTCGGCTGTCGGGCTTCGGCCTCGCGATTGACTTTCCGTCTCTGCATGTTCGGCTTCGGCGATACAATAGCGTTGCCCGCTGAGAATTTAGCTTCTGGCACGTTCCCATAACTTGGAAAGGCTAAGGATTATGAAGAATCGCATATTCACGACTCTGCTCGTCTTCGCAGCGTTCGCGCTCGCCGCATTCGCGCAGCAAAGCAGTTCGAATTCTGGCGCGCCGCCGGCGGCGACCGGACCGGGGGGATCGAAGGCTTCGTCCAGTCAGCCTGCTTCCAGCCAACCTGCGACGAATCATGATTTCTGGGATGGCGAGGAGCCTAGCCTGGGGTCGCTGCTCATGCATCCATTTGCCACTAAAGAGTACGTGCGGCGGCACGTTCAGCCCGTTCGCGACCGGATCAATGAACTCGATCTGATCACCGCGGAAAACGGCAAGATGATTCGCGACGTGGATTCCCGCGCCCAGCATGGCCTTCAGTTGGCTTCCGCGAAGGCCAGCATGGCCGATGAACATGCAACTGATGCTGCCAACAAAGCTCAGATGGCGCAGCAGACTGCGAGTTCTCTTAACACTCGCCTTTCGACCGAGGAGAGCGTGGTTGGAAACATCGATCAGTACAAATCTGGCGCGCAGACCGAGATTCGTTTTCGTCCCGGGCAGACTGTGTTGAGCAAGCAGGCCAAGGATGCGCTGGATGAGATGGCTGGTCCTCTGAAGAATCAGCGCGGCTACATCATCGAAGTGCAGGGCTTCTCTTCAGGGCAGGGACAAGGTGCCATCACCAACTCGCGCAAGATGGCGGATTCGGTGGTGCGCTACCTCGTGCTCAACTACGACATTCCTGCGTACCGCATCTACGTGATCGGCATGGGCAACGCCGCCGCCGAGGGCGCTAAAGGCACGCGCGTCGAAGTCAGCCTGCTGAAGAACGATCTCGCGAAGTCGCAGTAGATTACAACTACTTCGCCTGCAGTTGCTGCAGATCGGCCAGCACCTCGTCGCTGTGGCCTTGCGGGCTCACCTTCAGATAAACCTTCCTGATCACGCCCGACGGATCGATCAGGAACGTGTTGCGTGCGGCCAGTGTCATTCCGTTGTATTCCATGATCGAACCGTACTCTTGCACGACCGTATGGTTAGGATCGGCCAGCAATTTGAAGTTCAATCCTTCTTTCGTGCAGAAACCCTTGTGCGAATCGACATTGTCGACGCTGACGCCGAGAATCACCGCGTTCTTCTGCGTGTACTTGTCGATGTCCCGCTGAAAGTTGTGCGCTTCAATGGTGCAACCGGAGGTGAAATCCTTGGGATAAAAATAAAGGACAACCCACTTCCCTTTGTATTGATCGAGAGAAACCTGCGTACCTTCCTGGCTGGGCAGCGAGAAAGCCGGAGCTTGCGCGCCAGTCGCCGGAGGCTGAGTCTGATCGGCAGCAATGGCTGAGAGAGATACAAACAGCAAAATCGCGAGAAGCAGCGAGAAAATTTTCATAACGCTCCTTTGATGATCACTTAAGGTCACATTAAGGATAAACGATCCGGCCTCGCGGCGCTTGTCAGGAGATTGTCAATTCTTTCCCTCACCCCGAGGAGTCGACGGCCGGTCACTCCTTCTGGAAGGCAGCGACAGCGAGAACCCAAGTTACCATTGTGGGTTACTTAGGTGAAAGCAATGGCCCGAACAGGCCATTTACCAATACGCGGCTTAAGTTTAGTCTCTTAATTGAGCAGCACTTGGGGGAGGGCTGATCGACATACGTCCCACGACTCGAATGAGTCTGGGGCGTTTTGTTTTGGGGCAATAGTGGGAAATTCTTGACGCAGGGTGGGTCCTCTTTCTACTTTCTGTTCGATCCGCTCTTGCGTTTCCCGCGAGGCGGAATGTAGTGAAATCGAATCAGGTATATGTTGGTGCCTTTGCCATGCTTGGCAACTTTTAGCAGATCGAGGACGCCAAGAAAGCCGGATTCCCGCGCCAGTTCCGGAGTGACATCCGGAAATCCGATTGGTGTGACCGATTCGATTTCGATCTCGCCGTCTCCCATGCGATAGCGACGGCCTTCCGTGACATGGGGCCCGGTCCAAATCCTGACGCTGCAAGTGATGTCGCCGCGAATTACCCCTTCGCGAAGACGCTTTGCGAAGACCATAGACTTCTCCGAGCACTGCGCTGCGATTATAGCCGGGCATTCTTGACGAAGCCACGCTGCGCGCTGGATTCACGCGCCCGGCGCGCGGCTGTGTGGGATGGATCCGAAATCAAATTCCCCGCCCTGTCTCGCAAGAGAACGCGAGACAAGGACGGGCCAGCCGCGAGGGAATTGCGCCGACAGACATTGCTATCCTCCACGCGGCGTGTAGAATGCGTGGGTCTTGGGGTGAAATCTAAAAACTACAGCAAAAAAGGAGAAGTGAATGAAGCGATCTCTTTTCGTGTTTGCGATGGCAGTGACGATCATCGGTGCGTGGTCACTGGGACGGGTCCAGGGACAGAAAAGCGAGGAGAAGGTAATTTTCGTTTCGTCCGCCAAGGCCGACTACAAGCCGCTCGCCAAGGGCGTATCGGCCGCAGCGATCTGGGGCGATTCCGATAAGGGCGCACACGCGACCTTCACCAAGTTCGATCCCGGACAGGACAACGGCATGCACTCGCATACGAATGACACGTGGATCGTGGTGCTGAAGGGGGCATATCTCTACAAAGATGATGCCGGCGAGAAGCGGGTCGGCGCGGGCGATTTTATACGCGTCCCCGGCGGGCACAAACACTGGAGCGGCGGCGATAAAAAAGAAGGCGCGCTGTTCTACGAGGAGGGGTCGGGCAAGTTCGATTTGATTCCGGCGAAGTAAGGGTCATGGATTAAATGTTCGGGCCCACTTCTCGCGAAGAAAGCGGGAAGTGGGGCTCCCACTCGCCGAGTGCAATTGAGCGAAGTATTTAATCAGTTTATGGCCACTTCGCCCAATTCCGTTCCAACATTAAACGCAGGCCACCTTCTCTAGTGAGTCGGCAACTCCTCCCCCCGGGAGGACGTCAGGCAAGTCAAGTCGCGCGACGCCAATCCGGTTGTCGGCCATTCCGTAATAGACATCGAAGCGGTCCGGTGAGCCGATGTCGTCGCGCCGGTCGATGCCGGTGGGGAACACGACATTGGCGACAGTCCCGTCGCGTTCCTGCGGCAACGTCGGCGACAACACAGGTTTCGCAGAACGATAAAGGATCACTTGCGGCTGCTCTTTCGAGAGCACCATCACTCCGGCCGCGTAACACAGACGATGCACACCATTGCTGGGCTGCCCAATTTCGCTAACGCCATGGTAAACGACCAGCCAGCCGTGCCGAGTCAGGATCGGCGGAGTGCCGCAGCCGATTTTGAGGCATTCCCATGGCGATACCGGAGTCGCCAGCCGATGATGAGAAAACTGGTCGGCGAGACCCGGTTGGAAAGCTTCCAGGGAAACCGGGCGGTAGGAAATCCAGATGCTTTCGCGATCAAGATCTACCTCGTGGGAGGCGTCGTAGCGCGCCTTTTCCTCGGGAGACGTTCCCGCAAACAGGGGCCGATGAAGCAGCGCCAACTCCGGTTGCCCGGAGGGATTCGGAATGGCAGCGGGGAATGGGCAGGCATCCTTGTCGTCAACGGTGCTGAGATCCAAGCCCTGAAACGGAGCAAAAGGGACAAGCCCGAGCCGCTTCCAGTGAAAAAGATCCGTCGAGCATGCCGCGGCAATGCGCGGCCCGCGCGGCGTGCGCGCTGTATATGTCATGAGGTAGCGCTGCAGCGGTTCGACGTACGTGACACGAGGGTCTTCGCAGCCTCCGCGGCCGTCGATCCCGCACTCATAGTCGGTTTCGGGCTCCAGAGCGATGCCGAGACGCTCGACGCTCGCAGGGTCTCCCGCTTCATTGAACCGCACTCGAGCAATGCCGATGCGCGAGTAGTTCCCCCGCGCAACCAGCCGCGGAAAAAGGTACAGCTCGCCGTCCGGGCCACGAGCGGCCGCCGGATTCAGGACGCCTTCGGCCTCCTGAGGATTGCCTGGTTGCGGTTCCATCAACATTGCGAAGCGCTGCAACTCAAATCCACTCATGTTTTCCTGACCTCATGCTGCCTGATCGCTGACCGCCAGAAATGCGATGATTGTTTGAATCACTCGCTTCGTCTCGTCAGGATCCTTAACTGGAATGCAATCCACGCCTACCCGTTTGGCGGGATAGTCATTCCCTCCGACGTACAAGGCATCACCGATGAAAATCATTTCTTTCAATGAAACGCTCAGCAGGTCGCGGAGTTTCCGGATGCCATAGGCTTTATCGATACCAGGTTTGGTGATATCAATCGATGTCGAGCCTCCGATCCGGACAGAAAAATCTGGAATAAGACCGTCGAGAGCCGCCTTGATCTTCTTCCGCTTGCTGATATCGGGGTCCCATTTATCTTTTTCCTCCAGCGGCGCCTGCTGACCCAGGGCCGAAAATGTGATCTGGCTTCCCCGGTCTTCGATTTGTTCGCCCCACAATTTTTCGGCCTTGAAGTCGCTGCTGCTGATCGCTTTTTTGAGAGCACTCAGAATTTTGTCTCGTTCTTCCGCAGTAAGGTCTTCCGAATAAATCTTTTTCCAAGCCGCTGAGTCGTATCGGTAGAACTTTGTTCCACAGGTCGGAAGCAGGGACAGATTTGACAGGGTTTTGTCATGAGGCAGGTTGGAGAGCAGTTGTTTTTCGAACTGCGGCCAATCGCCTCCGGAGATCACCGCTACTCTGACGATCAAGAGAAGATCATGCAGCAGTCCCGCCATCTCAGAATCAAGAGGCGACTTGCTTCCGGCAAGCGTGCCGTCGAGATCAAACACGATGAGCTTTTTCACTATGCCTCGATGATGAATTCTTGCGATTGCTAATATTCGATCGTTGACGAAAGTTGCGGCTCGGTGAATCGGACTGCCGTTTCCCGGTTGTCAACTATTCCGGCAGCGCAATTTCCAACAGGTTGACTCCGCCGCGGGGCGAAAGAGTACAAGGTCCCACCACCGCCGGCAGGAATAGAACGTCGCCTTTTCCAACCGCATAACTGGCGTATCCCTGTTTAATCTCACCCCCGCCCTCGATACACACCAGCACCCGCGGTAAATCCATTGCGCCAACGGAAAACGGCGATCCTCCGGCGATGCGGCATAACCGGAAGTATTCGCAATCGAAAATCTGCTCGCGCTTCACGGGTGTCGCGGACTCCAGCACGGGCGTTACCCTATCGACCGGCCCCTCCGCAAAGTCAATACAATCCATCGCCTGATCGACTTGTAGTTCTCGCAGCTTGCCTGTCTTCGCGTCCACATGACCCCAGTCGTAGAGGCGAAACGTAACGTCGCTGTTCTGTTGAATTTCGAACACCACAACGTCGCCGCCCAGAGAATGGACTGTCCCAGCCTTTATAAAGACGCTGTCGCCAGGCTTCGGAGTGAAGCCTGCGAGTTGCTCTGCCACCGTTCCCTTCGCGAGCGCCCGCCGCAGGTCGGCGGCAGTTGTTCCTGCCTTCAGTCCTGCATAGACGTGGCTTTGTGCGCCGGCCTCCAGCACAACCCAGGCTTCGGACTTTGCGGTCTCACCCGCGGGCAACAGATTCGTATTCGCTTTCGTTGGATGCACTTGTACGGAGAGCATCTCGTGCGCATCAAGGAACTTCAACAGCAGCGGAAATCGCTGAAAGCGGTGGGCGAGCTTTCCCAACATTTGCTCCGGAAACTGCTTCAGTAATTGGCCAATCGTCCGGCCTTTCAGCGGCCCCTCGGCTACCTGGCTTGCGTGGTCATCGCGGTCGCTGAGCAGCCATGCTTCTCCGACAGGTCCGCTCGGCATGGGTTCGGTTAGTAAGTCGGCGAGGCGCCTGCCACCCCACGGTCGATATTGAAAAATCGGCTCAAATCGTAAGGGATAGAGCACCGTTTCGGTCAGTGCTATGTTTTTGCTCGCATCGATCGCGAGCAGGTCTTCGGTTCGTGCCATTTCCGTCTGCATTTGTGCTCATTTCCAGTTCGTAAGATGAAATGGCCTCGTAGCTAATTCTCTTCCGCCAGCGGCGGCCACGAGACCCCCGGATCTCTGGTTTCAAACGTGGCGATGCAAGTATGGCTCTTGTCCACGGTGATCCTCCGGGCCTTACCGAGATCGGAAATTTGCCTGTCGCTCAGTTGGATCTCGATGCCTTCGGGAGTGGTTTTGCCACCGGTGAAAAGGGCGATGTCATGCAGCATACTTTTGCGCTGATCGCCGAGGCCTGGCGCCCTAACGGCGGCAACTTGCAGATGGCCATTCAGCTTTTTCACAACCAGAGTGGCAAGCGCCTCGCCGGTGATGTCGTCTGCGATTATCAGCATCGGCCTTCCACTTTTTGTGATCTGCTCCAACAACGGGAGCAAATCTTTTCTGGAACTGATTGTTCCTTCGTGGACGAGGACGTAGACGTTGTCGAGGACAACTTCCATGCGTTCGGGATCAGTAATGAAGTAAGGCGAGATATATCCGCAGTCGAATTGCATGCCGCCAATCTGGGGTCTGTCGCCGGTGATGTTGGGAATGAAACTGCCCTCGCGGATCACACCAGCGTCTTCCACATGAGCCAAAATCCGGTCGCCTACTGAAGCAAGTTGAGCAGTCATATTCTCGAGAACCTCCATGGTCTTTAGTTCGTGGCCGGGCTGAGTCCGTCTTAACAGGCTTTGCGTGATGAGCAATGCGGTGGACGGTGAATTAAGTAAAGGGACGGGTTAGAAACGATCGCTCCTTCAATCTAGATTCGCTCAATCCCGTCGGACATACTGTGCCAAAGGGATCACTTCGAAAGTCATTCGGGAGAGCGCGGCCCGGTCGACCCGAATTGAGGACCTCTGGTTCCAGGGCTTCAGGGTCGATTCCTAACTTAACGCCCGTCAACATAAGTTCTTGCGCAGTTTTCATTGTCTTACAGGAAAACCATTCAGAGTTGTTCCCTTTTGCTCAGTTTGGATTACGTTCTGGTCCTACACTTACGTTTGCGTTGACCACTGCGGAACTCGGACTAACTTATGGCTCATGGCTCGGCGGAGCGAGAATGGAAGCCGCGGGTCAATCCCTGGGTGATTGCGGCAACGGTAGCGCTAGCCGCTTTTATGGAGGTTCTTGATACCTCTATCGCCAACGTCGCGTTGCCTCATATCGTCGGCAATCTGGGGGCCAGCACCGACGAAGGAACCTGGGTTCTTACCAGCTACCTGGTATCGAACGCCATCGTTCTTCCCATGGGCGCGTGGGCATCGAGCGTTATCGGGCGCAAGCGTTTTTTTCTCTTGTGTATCACCATCTTTACGGTTTCGAGCTTCCTTTGCGGCATCTCGGTCTCGCTTCCGATGCTGTTGATCTGCCGCGTTTTACAGGGCGCTGGAGGCGGGGGTCTGCAACCCATGGCGCAGGCTATCATGGCGGATTCGTTCGATGAGAAGAAGCGTGGCCAGGCCTTCGCTCTCTATGCTCTCGTCACCGTGCTGGCTCCCTCCATCGGGCCGACGATCGGCGGCTGGATTACCGACAACTACAACTGGAGATGGATTTTTTACATCAACATTCCGGTTGGGATTCTTGCCTTCGTCCTGGTTACGCGCTTTGTGGAAGATCCGCCCTGGATTAAAGCGACGCTGGCTAATCTCAAGAAGCTCGACTACATCGGTCTGGGCTTACTGACAGTCGCCATGGGTGGCATGCAGGTGATGCTCGATAAAGGAGAAGAGAACGATTGGCTCGCTTCTGGCTTGATTCGAGTATGTGCCGCGCTCTTTGTGCTGGGCATGATCGGGCTGGTTTGGCGGGAGTGGGACGCCAGGAACCCGATCATGAATCTCAAATTATTCAAGTTTAAGAATTTCGCTATTTGTGCCTTCCTCATGCTGTTGGTTGGCGGACTTCTCAACGCCAGCACTGTGTTACAGCCGCAGTTCTCTCAGCAGCTTCTGGGCTATACCGCAACCGTTGCCGGAAAGGCACTCACGGGCGGGGGCCTTGTCCTTTTGGTTCTCGCGCCGCTATCTGGGATCGCTGCCGACAAGTTTGCCGCACGCAATCTCGCCGTAGGCGGATTCGCCTTCTTTGCCGCCGCCTTCTACTACAGCTCCACCCACGTCAACTTGTCGATGAGCTTCGGCTTCGGCTCGTGGTTGCGGATGTTGCAAGTCGCCGCCATTCCGCTGTGCTTTATCGCGATCACCAACGCCGCCTACATGGGCCTGCCCAAAGACGCGAGCAATCAGGTCTCCGGCATTATCAACTTTGCCCGCAATGTCGGAGGGAGCATCTTCATTTCGGTTACTGGAGCCATCGTTACGAATCGTTCCCTATTTCATCAAAATCGGCTCGCCGATCATATGCAGGCGGCAAACCCAGTCTTTGCGCAACGGCTCGGCGCGCTCTCCAGTGCATATGGCGGCGGTCCGGGAGGGGATGCGATGGCCCGTGGACAGATTTACAGTCAGCTCAATCAACAAGCCGCGGTCTTGGGATATGCGGACGTCTATCGCTTGCTGTGTTGGATGTCTCTGGGAATGGTCCTATGCGCTTTCTTGCTGAGCAAGAACAAACCCGGCGAGGGAGCACCCGCCGGTGCGGAGTGAGGTGCAGAGTGAGGAGCGGCCCGACGCGAAACGGCAGGGAGAAATCACACTTGAAATTGCCATGCATAAATACGGTTCCCAGTACAGGTCGCATTCTTTGCGGCCGCTTTGCCCAGGAGCGAACTTATGCTCCGGGGAAGCGGAGAATGAATCGGCGCTTCCCCATTCACCTTATCTTTTGCGGCATTCTGGCCGCTGCTTTTGTTGTGCTTTGCGGCGCGAGCTTGGCCCAGCAAAGCGACTCATCTTCGCTTCCGAGGGCCGATCAGTTGCCTCCGTCCGGCAGGGCGCAGAGTGGCAGCACTGTTCAAGCGGAGCAGTCTTCCAGCGGAAACGGCGGCAGTTCCAGCGTCAACACCGTCAACAGCACCATACAAGTCTCGGGCTCTTACCAGGGCAGCATTCCTGATCCGAATGCACCGCAAGGTCCGCTTACCCTGAACATTGCGGATGCGATCCGCCGAGGCCTTCGCTTCAACCTGGGCGCCATCAGCGCGAACTCGTCGGTGAGACAGTTGCGTGGAGAGCGGCTGGCAGCGCTCAGCAAGATGCTGCCGAACATCTACGGGACCGTGGCTGAGAACGGAGCCAAGATCGATCTCGCAACCCAAGGTCTCAGTCCCGGCACGTTCGGCAGCAGTATTCCACTCCCAACCGCCGTGGGACCGTTCCACTACTACAGCGCGCTCGCCAATCTCAGCGAGGACCTCAGCATGACTTCGCTGTACAATCTGCGTCAATCACAAGCTTCGGCAGATGCGGCGCAGATGAGCGCCCAGGATGCGCGCGAACTCATCGTTTTAGCGGTCGGCGGAACTTACCTTCGAGTCCTGGCGAGCAAAGCAAACGTCTTGTCCCAGGAAGCGCAGGTCAAGCAAGCGGGCGCGACCTTCAAGCAATCCGAACACCAGTTCCAGGCGGGAACGAAAGCGTCCATCGACCGGAATAAGAGTTTTGTCGAATATCACACCGAGCAACAGAGGCTCACCTCCTTGCGCGGGGATTTGTTGAAGCAGACCATGCAACTGGCCAGACTTATCGGTCTGCCTGTGGGCCAAGTATTCACCTTGAGTGAAGACCTGCCCGCTCAGGTGCCTGAGGCGGTCTCGCTCGAACAGGCGCTGAAAATTGCATTCGAGGAGCGCTCCGATCTTAAGGCTGCCCGGCTGCAATTGAAGGCCGCAAGCGAAGCCCACAGAGCCTCGAAGGCGGAGTATCTCCCGTCGCTTGAGGTCAAGGGCGACTACGGGATCGAGGGGATAAACCCGAACAAGGGAGTTTCTGTTTTTCAGGCCGCAGCCACGGTCACCATCCCGATCTTTCAAAGCGGCCGCGTGAAAGCGGATGTCGAACAGGCCGATGCCGCGCTCAGCCAGCGACAGGCGGAATATGCCGATGAAAAAGGTGTGGTCGAACTTGATGTACGACAAGCCTACGTCGATTTGCAGGTAGCGACCGAACAGATCGCGGTCGCGATAGAGAATCGCAAAGTGGCTGCCGAGATTCTCACCCAGTCGCTCGACCGATTCGCCGCCGGGGTTACGAATTCAGTGGAAGTCGTGCAATCGCAAGAGACCGTCGCCTCGGCAGAGCGGGACTATGTCAGCACTCTCTTCTCTCTGAATCTGGCGCGGATCAGCCTTGCCAGAGCAACCGGACAAGCCGAACAATTCATCCCGAACATGCTGAAAGGAAATTGACCATGCCTACCACGACTGGCGAAGAAGAGAAAGATCAGAAGCCGCAAGAGCTCGATCAGCAGAAGGGCGAGAAAGCAAAGAAGCAGCAGTCGCCCGGCGACCAGGAAAACAAATCGCAAGGCAATGGTCACAACGACGGGGGCCGGAGGGAAGGCGATCAGAAAGACAAAGATCAGGACAAAGATCAGGACAAGAAGGGCGATTCCGCAGAGAAGGACGACGACAAGAAGGGAGAGAAGGACGACGACAAGAAAAAAGAAGAGCAGAAGCCCGTTGATCCCGCCACCAAACGGCGAAGAATCATTATCGGGATCGCTGTCGGGGTCGTTGTGCTCGTGGCTGGGATCGCGTGGTGGCTCTACTCCCGCACCTACGAGTCGACGGATGACGCGCAAATTAATGGGCACCTCAATGCCATAGCCTCACGCGTGGCCGGGACGGTTAAGGCGGTCTACGTTGAAAATGACCAGCCGGTGAAGGCAGGCCAACCCCTGGTCGATCTAGATCCGAGCGACTACCAAGTCTTGGTGGAGCAAGCCCGTGCGGACTATGAACAAGCCCTCGCGCAGGCGGCTGCAGAAAGTCCGAACGTCCCCATCACGGTGACTTCCAACCAAGCCACGGTCGATACGGACGTGCAGCAAGTCGTCAATGCGGAGGCGGCAATCGCCAGCGCTCAACGCGACTACGACAGCAATTCCGCGAAGCTGCGTCAAGCTGAGGCGAACAACCGGAAAGCCCAGTCCGATCTGGTGCGCTACAAGAAATTGGTCGACCAGGGAGAAATCTCTTTATCCGACTATGACCAATACGTTTCGAATGCAGGTGGGGATGAGGCGGCAGTCGAGGCGAGCCGATACGCGGCCGCGTCTTCGGAACAGATCGTCGAGGAGAAAAAAACGATACTGCGCCAGCAGCAGACCAAGCATTCCGAGGACAAGGCCAATTTACCCCGTCAGCTCGCGGCTCACAAGGCAACCGTCGATTCTCGCAAAGCCAGCGTGGACTCGGCGAAAGCGCAGCTGGATACGGCTCTGCTCAACCTGAGCTACTGCCACATCGTGGCCCCGGTCGACGGCATCGCGAGCCAGCGCAGTGCGGAGATCGGCGGCAGAATTTCGCAAGGGCAGCAGCTCATCGTGGTGGTTCAGATTGACAATGTTTGGACGACCGCGAACTTTAAGGAGACACAACTCCGAAAAATGCACGTGGGCCAGCACGTGAGCATCGACGTAGATTCACTCGGTGAGTCGTTTGATGGCGAGGTAGAGTATATGCCCGCCGCCACTGGAGATCGATCCAGCCTGTTCCCGCCCGAGAATGCAACCGGTAACTACGTCAAGATCGTGCAGCGGCTGCCCGTGCGGATACGCTTCAACCCGAATCAGCGCGACCTGGACAAGTTGCGCCCCGGCATGTCCGTCGAGCCCAAGGTTCATCTGGATTAAGGCTCGCCTCGACTGAAGACTTGATCGCGGCAACTGATGGCAGGGGAATTTTGGATGGAAACTCAATATTTCGCATTTTGGGCATCAAATCGTGAATTCGCGAAGTCAGCAATCTTGAGGTTAAGAGACTTTTTCACGTTCATTGGAAAAGTAAGCTGGTTTGGCCTGAAGGCGTTGGTGGGCGCATTTCAGCCCCCGCTTGAATGGGAGTTTTTTCTGGGCCAGATTGAGGAGATTGGCTGGCGTTCGCTCCCGCTCATCTTAGCGGCTGGTTTCGCTCTCGGTGTTGTGATGTCGATGCATACCCGGAGCACGCTGGTTCAGTTTGGCGCGGAAGCCATGATTCCGACTTTGCAATCGGCCGCGTTTTTCAACGAACTGGGGCCGTTGGTCACCGCACTGCTGGTGGCGGGAAGAGTAGGCGCGGCCATTGGCGCTGGCTTAACCAATATGCGTGTGACCGAGCAGATCGACGCCATCGAGTCTTTGTCGGTGGACTCCTTCAAAATGCTTGTGGTGACGCGGATCGTCGGCTGCATTTTCGTTTTGCCGCTGTTGACTGTATTCATGGACTTCGCCAGCTTGGCGGGAGGATTTTTCTCGGAGCACGCTACTTCTCACATCTCTCTGCAACTCTATATGACCAGCGCTTTCAAGACCGTGGAATGGGCTAACTTTATTCCGCCCACACTCAAGACCTCGGTTTTCGGGCTCATCATCGGTACAGTATCGGGTTATTTCGGATACACCACCAACGAAGGATCGCAGGGAGTGCAGCGGGCTGCCACGAACAGCGTGGTCCTATCTTCCCTTCTGATCATTGTAGTCGATGTCATTCTGGTGAAGGTCATCTTCTTTTTCTTTCCCGGGCAAGCCCTATGAGCGATGCTGTGGCAGTTGAGTTCCAGCACGTATCCAAAACCTTCGCGAACAAAAAGGTCCTGGACGACGTATCGTTCAAGCTTGGCGAAGGTGAAGCGCTTTGCATTCTTGGGCGCAGCGGCACGGGCAAAACCGTCACTCTCAAGTTATTGGATGGGCTGCTCAAGCCGGACAGCGGAAAAGTTTGCATCGAGTCGGAAGATATCGTTCAGGTTGGCGAGAAAGATCTCTCACGTGTTCGGCGCAACATTGGCTTTCTCTTTCAAAGCGGCGCCCTGTTCGACTCGTTCACGGTGGGAGAGAATCTTGCTT
>JBEKJF010000064.1:0-16353 GCA_050011375.1 Candidatus Sulfotelmatobacter sp. | reverse complement strand
AGGCTGACGTTCCCGCCGGACAAGACGTGCCATCGCAACCTCCGCAGTTCCGCGGCCAGCCCGGCTCCGGCGCAACCCTTCCCGTGATCGACTCCGAAACAAGTTCGCACGGTGAGGAACACAAATGAGCGCCGCAGCCACTCTACATCTCGATCTGACGGCGCCCGAAGTCGTAAGGAAAATATCGCAGCGCTCGCTCGTGATCGGCGGCGTCTTTGCTGTGATCGCCGTGATCCTCGCGTTCATCCATCCGGACGAGTTCTACCGCGCGTACCTGCTCGGCTTCATGTGCTGGCTCGGAGTCGCTCTCGGCTCCATGGCGATTCTCATGATCCGTCACCTCACCGGTGGCGGCTGGGGCACGGTCATTCGCCGCATCCTGGGCGCAGCCATGCGTACGCTGCCGCTGCTCTTCCTGCTTTTTATCCCCGTCTTCTTCGGGATACACAAGCTCTACATCTGGGCTCAACCGCTTGGCAACATTCAAGACAAGCATCTCCGCGAGCACCTCGAGCAAATTACGCAGACTTACTTAACCGTGAACGGCTTCATCATCCGCGCCGTATTTTATTTCGCGGTCTGGAATGTCCTCTCGTTCCTGCTATCGAAGTGGTCGAAAGAGACCGACCGGCCCAATGCCCCCGACAACAGTGGCCGTTTCAAGGCGGTCAGCGGCCCCGGCCTCATCCTCTACGGATTCACCATCTCCTTCGCCGCCATCGACTGGATCATGTCGCTCGATCCCAGTTGGATTTCGACCATCTTCGGACTGATCATTCTCATCGGCGAAGTTCTGTCGGCAATGTGTTTTGCGGTGGTCGTCGAGCGCATTCTCTTCGACTACAAGCCCATGTCTGAGATGTTGAAGCCTGATTTCGTCCACGACCACGGCAAGTGGATGCTGGCTTTCATCATGGTCTGGGCGTACTTCAACTTCTCGCAGTGGCTCATCATCTGGGCGGGAAATCTGCCCGCGGAAATCACTTTTTACCTGAGGCGACTGAACGGCGGCTGGGGTTACATCGGCATGATTCTGGTGCTGTTCCATTTCGTAATTCCTTTCGCCATGCTGCTTTCGCGCCCTTTCAAGCGCAACATTCGCAAGCTGGTCTGGGTCGCAGTCCTGCTTTTGTTCATGGGCTGGCTCGACTTGCTCTGGATCATCGAGCCAACATTCTCGAAGACTCTTGCCATAAGTGTGGCCGATATTGTTGTGCCCATCGCCATCGGCGGTATCTGGCTTTGGTATTTTTTCCGGAACCTGGCTTCGCTGCCGCTTCTGCCGGCCTATGATACCGACGCCCATGAAGTTCTGCAGCCGGCACATGATGCGCACGCGTAACTGATATTAAGAAGTTAGAAATGACCGACGAAACCAAACACGAGACCCCAGCCGGACACGGCGGATACGAGCACCAGGATCTGCAAACGTCGAGCATTCTCTATTTCCTGCTGACGATCCTTGTCGGCACAGCGATCTGTATGGGCGTTCTCAGAGGGATCTTCGTATATCTCGACCACCGCGAAAAGGCGTCGCAGCCCGAGGTGAATCCTCTGATAACGAATGTTCCCTCCGACACGCGCCACATCGCTCCCGGATACCCGCAGAGCGCTTTTCCCAACCCCAAGCTGGAGGAAGACGAGCGCGGTCAGCTCAACGGAATCATCGTCAACGAAGACAACGAACTCTACAGCTACGGATGGGTCGACGAAAAAGCCGGCACGGTGCATATTCCCATCGATCGCGCCATGGAGTTGCTCGTCGAACGAGGGTTGCCCGTTCGCCCGCAGCCAGCGGTCGGCGATGATGCCAACAAGAAGGATGAAAAGAAGTGATCCGCAGGCAGAACAATTCGATCTCCGCCGCGCATGTAGTGCTCGCAGTCGCACTGCTGGCAACTTCCGCCTGGGGACAGATGAATAACGGCGTAATGTCTCCTCCGGCGAACACGCGGCCTCCGCGACTGGAGAATGTCGGCATCGACCAACACCTCGACGCGCAGGTGCCGCCCGATCTCACCTTCCGTGACGACGCCGGCAAGACCGTGAAGCTTGGATATTACTTCGGCCGCAAGCCGCTCATCCTCAACCTCGTTTACTACAACTGCACCATGCTCTGCGGAGAGGCTCTGGCCGGACTCTCGAGCGCCATGCGCCTGGTGAAGTTTGATGTGGGCAACGAATTCGACGTGATCACCGTGAGCTTCGATCCGCGCGAGACTCCAGAAATGGCCGCTGCGAAGAAGAAAGATTACGTCGCCCGCTACGGCCGCGCCAATGCCGGCGCAGGCTGGCATTTCCTTACCGGCCAGCCGGACTCGATCAACGCGCTCACCAAAGTTGTGGGCTTCCAGTATCAGTACGACGAAAAGAGCAATCAGTATGCTCACGCCACCGCCATCATGGTGCTCACGCCGCAAGGCCGCATCTCGCGCTACTTCTACGGCGTGGATTTTCCGCCGAAGGATTTGCGCATGGGCTTGGTAGAGGCTTCGCAAGGCAAGATCGGCAACGCGGTCGATGCCGTACTGCTCTATTGCTATCACTACGATCCTGAGACCGGAAAATATGGCGCGATGGTCGCGAACATTCTGCGGCTAGCGGCGGCAGTGACGATTCTGATCATGGGAATTTTTCTCTTCATCCTGTGGCGGCTCGATCTTTCCGTGCCGCGGCGAACATTACCAAGCGGAGCGAGGACAAGGTAAGACTGCGAAATGGCGATGGACCAAAGAACCAACGACGAACGACCAACGACCAACGACTGAAGTTATGCTGAATAATTTTCCATTATGGCCGGTGCAGGCTTCCACGATTGCGCGCAGCGTGGATGCTCTCTACATTTTCCTGCTCATCGTCACCGGGATGATGACGCTGCTGATCTTCATCTGCCTCGTGTACTTCGCCGCGCGCTTCCGTCATCGCCCCGGAGTTCCCGCCGTCCAGATCGATGGCTCTCATGCTCTCGAAATCACCTGGAGCACGATTCCCTTCCTCATCTTTATGGTCATCTTCGCCTGGGGCGCGCTGGTCTACTTCAAAGAGCGTACTCCGCCCGCCGACGCCACTGAAGTGTATGTCGTCGCGAAGCAATGGATGTGGAAGCTCGAACACGCCGAAGGCCAGCGCGAAATCAACCAACTTCACGTCCCCGTCGGGCGCGACGTAAAAATGATCATGACCTCGCAGGACGTGATCCACAGCTTTTACATTCCCGCATTCCGCATCAAGCAGGACGTGCTGCCCGGCCGCTATACCGTCGAGTGGTTCCGCGCGACCAAGCCCGGCACTTACCATCTTTTCTGCGCAGAGTATTGCGGCACACAGCACTCCGGTATGGTCGGCGACATTGTGGTCATGGAACCGGCGCAGTACGAAGCCTGGATGAACGGCGGTTCGACCGGCCCACTCTCCGCAACGGGTGAAAAGATTTTCGCGGAACTCGGCTGCTCGACTTGTCACCGGTCCGACGTTCAGGGACGCGGTCCCAACCTGCACGGAATTTTCGGCAAGCCGGTTCAACTGGAAGACGGCCGCACCGTCACTGCCGACGAGAATTATCTCCGCGAGTGCATTCTCGATCCGGGCGCGAAGCGACTAAAGGGATTCCAGCCCATCATGCCGACGTTCCAGGGGTTGGTCACCGAAGAGCAGGTCAACGCGCTGGTCGCCTACATCAAGTCGATCGCCGCGGCCAAGGGTGAGGCCGCCAAAGCCAGCGCCAGCGCGGCCGCGCCGCCAGCGCAAACAAATGCCCTAGCCAATGGAAGTCAGGTGCAATAAGTATGCCGAACCCGATCCCTCAACCCGCGACGCCTCAACCTGCGATCGCACCACCTGTTGAACGCGAGAACTATCTGAACGCAAAGTACGGAGTGTGGTCCTGGCTGCTCACCACCGACCACAAACGCATCGCGCTTCTCTATCTCCTGTCGATTACGTTCTTCTTCTTCATCGGAGGCTTCTTCGCGCTGTTAATCCGCCTCGAACTCCTCACTCCCGCGGGCGATCTGGTTCAGGCCGACACTTATAACAAGCTCTTCACCATGCATGGCATGGTCATGGTTTTCTTTTTCCTGATTCCTTCCATCCCTGCTGTGCTTGGTAATTTTCTCGTGCCCATGATGATCGGCGCGAAAGATCTCGCTTTCCCCCGCATCAACCTGCTGAGCTGGTATCTCTACGTCATCGGCGGCGTGATGATGCTGCATTGCATGCTGACCGGCGGCGTCGACACCGGTTGGACTTTCTACGCTCCCTTCAGCACCAACTTCACCAGCACAAAAATTGTCGAAGCCGGACTCGCAATCTTCGTCGCCGGATTCTCTTCCATCCTCACCGGCCTGAACTTCGTCGTCACCATCCACCGCATGCGCGCACCCGGAATGACCTGGTCGCGCCTGCCGCTCTTCATCTGGGCGCACTACGCCACCAGCATTATTCAACTTCTAGGCACTCCGGTCGTCGCCGTCACCATCGTGCTGGTCGCAGCCGAACGCGCTCTGCATCTCGGCATCTTCGATCCCAAACTCGGCGGCGATCCACTCCTATTCCAGCATTTGTTCTGGTTCTATTCGCATCCCGCCGTCTACATCATGATCCTGCCGTCGATGGGCGTGGTCACCGAGATCATCGCCTGCTTCTCGCGCAAGCGCATCTTCGGTTACAGCTTTGTCGCGTTCTCGTCGATCGCCATCGCAGTCTTCGGATTTCTAGTCTGGGCGCATCACATGTTCGTAGCCGGAATGTCGGTCTATGCTGCCCTGGTCTTTTCTTTGTTGAGCTACGCCGTCGCCGTTCCCTCAGCCATTAAAGTTTTTAACTGGACGGCCACTCTCTACAAAGGTTCGATCCATTATGATGCGCCCATGCTCTACGCTTTCGGCTTCCTCGGACTCTTCACCATCGGCGGCCTCACCGGATTATTCCTCTCGGCTCTGGGCATCAACGTCCACGTCACCGACACTTACTTCGTCGTCGCCCACTTCCACTACATCATGGTCGGAGGCGCCGTCATGGGCTATCTCGGAGGAATGCATTTCTGGTGGCCGAAGATTTCCGGCAAGCTTTATCCCGAAGGCTGGGCGCGCCTCGCCGCGCTGATCGTCTTCATCGGATTCAATCTCACTTTCTTCCCGCAATTCCTGCTCGGCTACATGGGCATGCCGCGGCGTTATTACGATTACAGCCACATGCCTGAATTCCAGATTTTGAACGTGCTGTCGACCGCCGGCGCGACAGTCCTCGGAGTCGGCTATCTGTTGCCCATGGTTTATTTCTTGTGGTCGATGCGCTATGGCAAGCCAGCGCCCGACAATCCGTGGAATGCCGCCGGACTCGAATGGAAAACGCCGTCGCCTCCGCCGACTTTCAACTTCGACGAAGAGCCAGTCGTGACCTGGGAAGCCTACAACTACGACGAACTGGATTCACCGGACAAAGGCGCGCCTCACAAAGAGGAGGTTCCCGTTGCCCGATAGCACCGTAATCGGCCTTCACCACGAAGAGGAGCATCATCCGGAACTCCTGCATCACTTCGCCGACGCGCAGCAGCAGCGCGATTCCGCCAGCCTGGGCATGTGGGTCTTCCTTGCAACCGAAGTCATGTTCTTCGGTGGCCTTTTCTGCGCCTATCTGGTGTACCGCCATTGGTATTTTGCGGATTTCGCCGCCGCCAGCAAGTCGATCGACGCCACCCTCGGCGCCACCAACACCGCCGTCCTCATCTGCAGCAGCTTGACAGTCGTTCTCGCCGTCTGGGCCGCGCAAACTGCTCGTCGCACGCTGCTAATCGTGAGCCTCATCCTTACCATGCTCCTGGGCATGGCCTTCCTCGGCATCAAAGGCATCGAGTACCGCGAAAAATTCGTTGAGCACCACGTCCCCGGCGCATCGTTCAGCTTCGATAAGGTGCAAGTCCCCGGACATCCGGATCAATACGCCAATCCGCACCACGCGCAAATATTCTTTTCTCTCTACTTTGTGATGACAGGCCTGCACGCGCTCCACATGATCATCGGCCTGGGAATTTTTCTCTGGCTCTTAATCATGGCCTGGAAAGGCCGCTTCACTCCCGAGTGGCATACTCCCGTCGAGATCGGCGGCCTCTACTGGCACTTCGTCGATATCGTGTGGATTTACCTGTTCCCCTTGCTCTACCTGATCGACCGGCATCCGTAACGTTTTATCTCTGAGGCTCTTTATGTCAGAACATTCAAATTCCGCCCACGCCAAATCGCCGCTGAAAATGTATTTTGGCATCTGGGCCACGCTCCTCATCTTCACCTATATCACCTACAAAGCCGCCTTCATCGAGCTCGGCTCCTTCAACGCCGCCGTCGCTCTCGGCATTGCCACCCTCAAAGCCACCCTGGTCGCTCTCTTCTTCATGCATGTCTGGCACGCCAGCGAGAAGCTGACGAAACTCGTCGTCATCGCCGCTCTCTTCTTCCTGCTCCTGCTGCTCGGACTAACCATGACCGACTACGCGACCAGACCCTGGAGCTAGAGTAGCGCCGCCGTTCCGGCGACTTTCAGGCGGGCGTCTTCGCCCGCCGCGCCGGTATGGCAAAGCAACCTTCATCGCTCCCCGCTTCGCGCTGGCAATCCCTCTCCGTTTCCCGCTCAATCTGCGCTATACTCGCGCGAACATATTTAAGTGCTAACGAGGTGACCTATGGCGTTCTGCAATTCGTGCGGTACCAGCATCGATCCCGGAACCCGGTTCTGTAGCAAATGCGGAGCAGCCGTGCTCACTTCGGCGCCGGCCCCGGCGGTTACACCCGCGACCCCTGCTCGCTCTGCGACTCCAGTTGCTTCCGCTTCCGCGTCAGCACCAACTTCGGGCGGAGGCGGCGCTCTCAAGGCCATTCTCATCGTGGTCGGTGTCATCATCCTGGTCGGAATTCTCGGCATAGCTTCGCTCGGATTCTTCGCCTGGCGCGTCGCTCGTCACACGCACGTTCGCCAGAACGGCGAGAGCGTGAAAGTGGAAACCCCCTTCGGAACCGTCGAGTCCTCCAACGACCCGCAGGCGGCCGCTCACGATCTGGGAGTCGATCCCTATCCCGGGGCGCAGGCCATGAAGGAAGGCTCGGCCTCAGCCTCCTTCGGCGGCGTTCGCACCGTATCGCTGCACTTTGAGACCTCCGATTCCGCCGACAAAGTTTGCAGCTTCTACAAGCCCAAGTTTCCCAATGCGATGGTGATGAGCACCCAGTCGGATCAGTGCACGATTATCTCCAACGACAAAAATAATATGATCACCATCACGGCCAAAGAGGAAAGCGGTAAGACGAAGATCGTGATCGCCAATGTGAAGAAGGCTGACGCTGCTGATTCGTCTTCAAAGTGAAATTGAGAAGCCGGCCCGCATGCCAAACCCATTCACCGAACTTGCGCAGGCCTCGAAGTCCGCTCAAGTGAACTCGGCCGGACTAGCCGATGCCTTGCGTGCGAGGCTTCGTGGCGGCTCTGACGAAAATGTCCGGTTCGACCGCGGTACGCGCGCGCTCTACTCCACCGATGGCAGCAACTACCGCCAGGTCCCTATCGGGGTCGTGCTCCCACGCGACGCCGAAGATATCATGGCCACGGTCGCGCTCTGCCGCGAATTCGGCGCGCCGCTTCTCTGCCGCGGCGGTGGCACCTCGCTCGCCGGACAATGCTGCAACGTCGCTGTCGTACTCGACTTTTCCAAATACATGGCGAGGATTCTCGAAATCGATCCCGCCCGCCGCATCGCCCGCGTGCAGCCCGGAGTTGTGCTCGACACGCTTCGTGCCGCCGCCGAAAAGCACCACCTCACCTTCGCGCCCGACCCCGCCACGCACGATCGTTGCACTCTCGGCGGCATGATCGGCAACAACTCCTGCGGCGTGCATTCCGTGATGGCCGGCAAAACTGATGACAACATCGAGGCGCTCGAAGTCCTCACCTACGACGGCGTCCGTATGAAAGTAGGCGCCACATCGAGCGCCGAACTTGAAAACATCTGCGCAGCCGGCGGACGCCGCGCCGAAATCTATACAAAACTGAAATCCATCGCGGGCGTCTACGGCGATCAAGTTCGCCAGCGCTTTCCCAACATCCCGCGCCGCGTCTCCGGCTACAACCTGAATCACCTCTTGCCAGAGAATGGATTCAACATCGCCCGCGCGCTGGTCGGCTCTGAAGGTACGTGCGTCACCGTTCTCGAAGCCACAGTCCGCCTTGTCGAAAGCCCGCCCGAGCGCGTGCTCGTGGTCATCGCCTATCCAGACATTTATCAGTGCGCGGATCACGTCCCTGAAATCATGCAGCACAAGCCCATCGGCCTCGAAGGCTTCGACGATCTTCTCGTCGGCTACACGCGAGCAAAAGGCATCAACTCTGAAGGCCTAGCGCTTCTGCCCCAAGGCGCAGGATGGCTCATGGTCGAGTTCGGAGCCGATACCGCGCCAGAAGCCGAGTCCCAGGCTCGTGCGCTGATGCAGTCGCTAGGCCGAAGCGCGAATCCTCCCAACATGCGTCTCTACACCAACAAGCAGCACGCCAAGCGCGTTTGGGAAGTCCGCGAATCGGCGCTGGGCGCCACTTCGCACGTGCCCGGCGAGCCGCTCAACTGGGAAGGATGGGAAGACGCCGCCGTCGCTCCCGAAAAACTCGGCGGCTACCTGCGCGACTTGCGCAAAATGTTTGCCGCTTACGGCTACAAAGGTTCGCTCTACGGCCACTTCGGCCACGGCTGCGTGCACACTCGCATCAACTTCGATCTGCAATCGAAAGACGGCATCGCGAAATTCCGCAAGTTTATGGAAGAGGCCGCCGACCTCGTAGTCAGCTATGGCGGCTCCATCTCGGGTGAGCACGGCGACGGTCAGGCGCGCGCAGAGTTGCTTCCGAAAATGTTCGGCCCTGAACTCATTCAAGCTTTCCGCGAGTTCAAGTCCGTATGGGATCCCGACTGGAAGATGAATCCCGGCAAGCTGATTGGTTTACCGGGAAAGCCGCCCTACAAGCTCGACGAAAATCTCCGCCTCGGCGCAACGTACTCCCCGTGGGAGCCGGAAACCAATTTCCAATTCACCGCCGACCATGGCAGCCTCGCCCAGGCAACTCTGCGCTGCGTCGGCGTGGGTAAATGCCGCCGCGAAGAAGGCGGTCTGATGTGCCCCAGTTGGCGCGTCACGCACGAAGAAGAACACTCCACGCGCGGCCGCGCCCACCTGCTCTGGGAAATGACCCAAGGTGAAGGTCGAAGCGATGAAATGATCCGCGACGGATGGCGCAGCGAAGAAGTAAAAAACTCGCTTGACCTCTGCCTCGCCTGCAAAGGATGCAAGAGCGATTGCCCCGTCGGCGTCGATGTAGCCACCTATAAATCCGAATTTCTTTCCCACTACTACGAAGGCCGCGTGCGCCCGCTCAGCGCCTACGCCTTCGGCAACATCGATCTGTGGGCGCGCGTAGCATCGCACGCGCCCGGCCTGCTTAACCTAACGACCCAACTCCCATTCCTGCGCGACCTCTCCAAGCTAGTCGCCGGAATCCCGCAGCAGCGCTCCATACCAGCCTTCGCTCCAGAAACTTTCAAAGCGTGGTTTGAACGCACGCGAGCAAGAAGGTTCGTATCGGGGTATCGCTTTAGCGATACCGCAAGCTCTTCGCAATCGACCGCCCCTTCAGGGGCTGCGCCTTGCGTTCTTCTCTGGCCCGACACCTTCAACAATTATTTCCATCCCAGTACAGCCAAAGCCGCCGTAGAAGTCCTCGAAGCCGCAGGCTTCCAGGTCATCGTCCCCAAAGCCAACCTCTGCTGCGGACGCCCGCTCTACGACCACGGCATGCTGGACCGCGCGCAATCTTTTCTGCTTCAGATCCTCGACGAACTCTCGCCCGAAATCGAAGCAGGCACTCCCATGGTCGGCCTAGAGCCAAGCTGCGTAGCCGTTTTCCGTGACGAGCTCGTGAATCTTTTTCCGCACGACGAACGCGCGCAAGCTCTCTCGCGCCAAACATTCCTGCTGAGCGAATTCCTCGAAGCCAAAGCAAAGAATTTCCCGCTGCCCCAACTCAACCGCAAAGCGCTCCTCCACGGCCACTGCCACCACAAATCTCTCATGAAGATGACCGCCGAAGAGGCCGTCCTGCGCCGCCTCGGCGTCGACTTCCAAAGCCCCGCTCCCGGATGCTGCGGCATGGCTGGCTCTTTCGGCTTCGAACGCGACAAGTACGATATCTCAATCGCCATCGGCGAACTCGAACTCCTCCCCGCAGTTCGCCAAGCCCCGCCCGACTGGCTCATCATCGCCGACGGCTTCAGTTGCCGCGAACAAATCGCCCAATGCTCGCCGCGCCAAGCCCTGCACCTCGCCGAAGTACTTCAGATGGCACTCAACGAAGAAGTCACGAACTCCCGACCCTACCCCGAATCATCCCGCAACCGCGATCGCGAAGCCGAAGTCTTCCAGTCCATGAAGCGCGCCGGCTTGGGATTAGCGGCCATAGCAGCGGGCGGGGCGCTATTATGGGGACTTTCTAGGAGAAAATAATTACGGATTAGCCGCGGCTCAATCGCGCAGGAAAATGCGCAGCCGGTCGGAAGTCCATGTGGCTACACCGCAGCCGAAGAAATCGGTGTCTTCTTCCCGAGAACGGCACGCACGAGGATGTTGGCGTCAACCACCAGCGCTTTGCTTGGCATTTCGCTTTTTCTCGCGGGCAGCCCGCCGTATCCGTTTGTACTCGTCCATCAGTTCCTCTTCTTTCGCTCCCCACGAAACGATCATCTCATCCAGATCTTTAGCGGCGGCGCGCATGGCATCCAGCTCCGCAGTCCGGCTGCGCTTCTGCGCAGGAATATAAAAGCCGAGCGTTTCACCATGACGAGTGATCGCCAACGGCTGATCGGACTCGAGATAGCCCGCTAGTTTTTCGCGGAATTCACGGATGCCAATTCTAACCGTACTCATAATTGTGTACTCAATGTACACATATTATCATTCCCCTCCCCCGGATGCCCGTTAATTCTCTTTGCGTCGATATCCAGACAAACCATTGCAAATCAACTACTTACCAGCCCCCTGCCCATCATTACAATTTTCTGGGACAATAGTAGAGAATGAACGCACAGCGCTTAAGCCTTGTAAGCGGGCATTCTCGTTTCATCGCAGCACATTAGCGCCTCCGCATTGATCGAAACTGAACGTGATCGAAACTGAACGCTATGGACACTGAAAAGAGCACGCTTCTGGAGCCATCGCTGCAGCCAGCCATAGGCAAGGTCCCCACCGAAGCCCTGCCCACCCTGGTAGCCGCCAAGGCCCAGGACGCTCCTCTCTGCGGCTCAGTCCTCGTCCTGATCCAGTTCGACGTCTGCGAAGAAATTCGCCTCGACCAACTCCGCCAAATTCTCGGCGCACGCACCGCCGATGCCAGCTTCCGGCATCTCGCTCCCGGCTACGTCCGCTACCAGCGCCCTCCGGTCGAAGAAGCGCTCGAACCGCTAATTCTCGAAAGTGGCGAGCGACTCCAAGGCGACATCAAATACTTCGACTACGGCGTAGTCAGCGTAATTTTCGAGCTCCCATTCTCCGGCGACTGGGACAAGCTCGTCCAACTCTCCAGCCGCTGGGTTTGGGACACCAACTTCGAAAGTCTCGCCACCCGCATCGTCAAAGAAAAACTAGAGCGAGCCGCTCCCGCCCTGGTCAAGCCTTACACCGCAGAGTGGTTGAAGGAAGACTATTTCATCTTCCACCTGCGTGAGATTGCCGGTTCGCCTTCAGCAACCGATCTTCTGGCTTCTCGCGGCGATGTAGTCTCCCAAATAGTGCGCGGCGAAAATCAGCCGCTCTCCGACGGCGAGCGTCAGGAGATCCTTCAATCCCGCATCTCGTACTACCCTAACGACCTCGCCGTCATCGGATGGAACGCCGCCTTCATCTACGACACTCCCCTCGGCGCCGAGACCGCCATCCAGCTCCTGCAGTACGCTAACTCTCAGCTGTTAGAGTTCCGCCACTACGACGAGCTGCTAACCAAACAACTGGAAGGCGTCTACGACTTCCTCGATCGCGGAGGCCACGGCCTCTGGTTCCGCTGGCGCACTGCCCGCGCCGCCTCAAAACTTCACACCGTCCTGCTCGACGTAAGCGAACTCACCGAGCGCGCCGACAACGCCATCAAATTCCTGAGCGACATGTTCTCCGCCCGCCTCTACAAGCTAGCCGCGCAGAAAGTCGGAGTCCCCGACTACAAAGACCTCGTCCAACAAAAACTGCAAACCTCCGAAGAGCTCTACCGCTTCATGGTCGACGAATTCAACCAAAGCCGAGCCTTCGTCCTCGAATTAATGGTCGTGATAATCCTAATCATCGAGCTGATCTACTTCTTCCGCGGCAAACCCATTTAATCGTCTTGTCATTCCGAGGAGCGAAGCGACGAGGAACCTGCTGTTTGCCTGCGACGACACCATGCTGCTCAGAAGCTCCGAACTAGTCAAGTAATCCGGCGATCGTCACAATGCCTGCTCTAAGCTGCGCGCCCCATCCTTCCACCCCGACAAAAAATACACGCCGCATCCAACCAATAAAAGCACGCATCCCAGTCCGCAAACTCCGGCCCACCCAAACCGATGCCATAGCACCGACCCCGCATACGATCCCAGAGCTCCAGCGCTGAAATAGCAGACCATGTAAACCATGTTCATGCGGCTTCGAGCCTCAGGCAGCAGGCCATAGATTCGTGTCTGATTCGATACATGCCCCGACTGCACCCCGATATCGAGCAGCACCACCCCCGCAATCAGACCGCTCATGTGCTTACCAAACAAATAAAGAATGACGAAAGAAAAAAGCGTCACAATCAGCGAGATCAGAATATTGCGCCTCGCCCCATAACGATCCGCCATGCGTCCGATAAAAGGAGCGCAAACCGCGCCCACAGCCCCCACCAGCCCGAACAGTCCGGCCACGGCGCTTCCATAGTGATACGGCGGAGTCTCCAGAAAAAACACCAACGTCGTCCAGAACGCATTGAACGCACAAAAAAATATCGCGCCCAACGTAGCCGCCTCTCTCAGCACCGGCTCATTCCGGATCAGCACCGCCGTCGAACGCATCAAACTCGGCCACGAGAGTTTGAGTTCCGGCTTGCTCACCGGCAATCCTGTGCGAATCAACACGGCGAGCAACAGCATCAGCGCCGAAGCCAGCCAATAAATCGCGCGCCATCCCACCCACGCGCCCAAAAGCCCGCTGAAGGTTCGCGCCAACAGGATCCCTAACAATAATCCGCCAAGGATCGCACCCACCGTCGCTCCCCGCCGCGCCGCCGACGCGAGGTGAGTCGCGAAAGGCACAATCACGTGCACCGTAGCCGTCGTAATCCCAATTCCAAAGCTGGCCAGCGCCAGCCACACAAAATTCTGCGCGCTCGCCATCAGCGCCAGGCACAGGCTCTCCGCCAGCAGCAGGCTAACAATCAGCCGGCGCCGCTCCTTCGTGTCGCCCAGCGGAACAAAAAATAGCATTCCCAACGCCGCGCCAAACTGCGTCAGCATCGCAACAATTCCCACCTGCGGCACCGAAATGCGAAACGCCGTCGCAATCGTCGACAGCAGTGGCTGGATGTAATAAATGTTCGCGACAATCGCGCCCACGCTAAAAGCCATCAGCCAAACGTGCGCCGGCCGTATCTCCGCCGCCTCGCGCGATCGAGAATCGCTTTTCTCCGGCGGATCGCCACGAAGACGGCTATCTACACTTATCTCAGTCACAAGATTAAGATGAGATTCGACCAAATAGAATTCAGTAATTCAGGAGCTTCGTTGTGTCCGATCTGATCATCGCGCCGCAGGAGTTGGAAACCGAATGCAAGGCCTGAAGCACAAACGAGTCCTGATCACCGGAGGCGCCAGCGGCATAGGCGCAGCCACAGCCGCCAGATTCCTGGACGAAGGCTCCCAGGTTTGCATCCTCGACCGCGACGCAAAAGCCTGCGACGCAATCCGCCACCAGTTCCCAAAAATCTCCGAAGCTATACTCGCCGACGTCACCAACCGGCCTCAGGTCGAAGCCGCCTTCGCTCAAGCCATCCGCGCAATGGGCGCAGTCGATGTCCTGATCAACAACGCCGGCATCAGCATCCGCCACAACTTCCTCGACATCACTCCCGAAGACTGGGACAAAATAATCGCCGTCAACCTCACCGGAGTCTTCCACGTAGCTCAAACCGCCGCCCGCCACATGGTCGAGAACTACACCGCCGAGCGCGGCGCCGGAGTCATCCTCCAAACCGCCTCCACCAACGGCATCATGGGCTATCCCCACTACGCCGACTACAACGCCACCAAAGCCGGAGTCATCGCCCTAACCAAATCCATGGCCCTCGAACTAGCCCCCAAAGTCCGTGTCTGCGCTATAGCCCCCGGCTATGTGCTAACCCCCATGCAGCGAGCCGAATACACCGACGCGATGTTAGAAGAAGTAAACCGAAAGATCCCGCTAGGCCGCCACGCCAAGCCCGAAGAAATAGCAGCCCTATTCGCCTTCCTCGCCTCCGACGACGCAGCCTACGCCACCGGCCACGTCTACACCCTGGACGGCGGCGAAACCACCGGCGGCCTAGCCAGCCGCTAAAGGAATCAAAGAAGAAGGCACAATAAAAATAGAGATGTCATTCCGAACCGGGCGAAGAGCCCGGTGAGGAACCTGCTGTCCCCGTGGGCGGCAACGACACTTGTGGGACGGACACCCCTATCCGTCGCCTTTGACTTTAGATTTTGACTTTGACTCTGACTACCGCACTCGCGTACCCACCATCCGCAACCTCTCCACAATCCGCGCACTCAACTGCTCGGTCGCATCCCCATCCCCCGAAGGCACCACAGTCCTGGCTCCCCGTCGCGAGTGCTTCCTGGTCAGCAGCCACCAGTTTTCCATGTAGCGCTCGTACTTGTGCCCCTTGCGGTGCGGCGAAAGCACCACGTTGCTCAACCCCGCCAGCGTCCGCGCCGGAAAGATATACCACAAATCCAAAGGCAAAACGTAGACGGCAAAGTAGTCAATGTCCTCCGCCGTGTACAGTCGCCCACACATATTCAACTGGCACACATAGCTGCTACCCGTCCACAGCTCCGTGGATTTCACCTGTATCCTCAAAAACCGCGCCAGATGCTCCACGATCACATCGTAGCGAGCCGATTCTCCAAACGGCTTCGCCACTGTAAAACCCAACCCCGCAGCCACCGTCATAAACAGCAACTCCACCCACTCGCCCCGCTGCTTGAAATTAGCAAAAACTCTCTTATTACCCCGCCGCCTCATAGTTTTCTCCCAATACGCAACATCACGTTGTATCCAATTAGTCTTGTCATCCCGACCGGCGCTGCTCCTTCCCGAAGGGAAGGAGCAGCGGAGTGGAGGGACCTGCTGTTCCTGCTGCCAAGTCGCCCTGAAATCGCCCCAGAAACACAAAAGGCGCAGCCCGTGGGCTACGCCTTTTAGTCGATTTCTCGACCCTATAATTCAATTATATCATCCTGCTATAGGGCAAAGCGTCACATTTCCCAACTTTATATTTCCTTTACCTGCCGTCACATAGCCCGAATCGTTTACTCTTTAGCTATTGACAGGATCCGGCTACCATTTTCCATAGATGTAAGGAACTTCGCCCGGGATGTCATTCCGAATCGGGCCGAAGGCCCGGTCAGAACCCCGCTTCCGTGCGAGGTAGGATGCCGGGTGGGGCAGACGCTCCGTCCCCCCAAAGAAGAGCCTTTGATCTGCGATCCTTGATGCGAATCCCCGCATCAGCCTGAAACTAACTGCTCCAACTGGTTCATCCAATCAGCGAAGTGGGCACACTTGCCGCGTAGAGCCGGCAGGCCGATCCTCTGGGCAATCAGTATCCCGGCGACGGGTTTCACATAGTCCGGAATGAGTTGCAGGATACGCGCCGAGGGGGACTGGTCTGGATTCTCATTAATATGTTCGGGGCTTAGAAAATGACCCACGACCTCGGCGAGGGCACTCGCTAGAGTTGGTTGGTCCGGGAAGACACTCTCGAAAGCGCCCACCTCGGAGAACAATAAGGCTTCAAACTCGTGTAGCTGAATGTACGGAATAAACCTATAATCACCCAAATCATCCGACAGCTTTTCCTCCAAGCATCGAACTCGCAGAAGTGGGTCCCCACCGCCCCGGCACTCGGCATAACCGGGGAAGTCGTCGGGGAGCCTATAGAGATCGACCATGGTTGTAAATCGTGCGTCTCTCCCCTGGTCTTGCTTCATCCAGAGCACTAGGTCATCTTTGAGCTGTCTGTAGTGGGAAATCCCTCCTCGGTGGATCTGACTTCTCTTTCTTCCTG
>JBEKJF010000063.1:0-16402 GCA_050011375.1 Candidatus Sulfotelmatobacter sp. | reverse complement strand
GCGGGAGGCGGCGGTGCTCAGCGGGTTTGATGCCAAGGCGATCTAGCTTTAGCGGGGTCGCCGCACTACGGCTTAATTTGGAATACCACACCGCCGTCGTATAAGCCGCCCGCGAATGTCGTTCCGTAGAGATTGCCGGAAGAGTCGAGGATCAGGCTGGCAATAGGGTTCGCTCCATCCGCGCCGCTGCCAAAGCTATGGAGGATCTTCTCGGTCCAACGCCCACCCGCCGTTGGCTTCAGCTCGAACGCCGTCCCGTAGCTGTTGGCACCGCCGTTATAATTCGTGCCATATAGGTTGCCAGAGCCGTCGAAGATCAGACCGGAGTAGGAGTTATAACCCTCCGTGCCATTGTCAATGAACGTGTGCAGCGCTTGCTCAGTCCAGGTGCCAGCCTCATTCCGTAACTCGAAGACAGTGCCGCCTGTGTCTAGAGCCAAATCCCCGTATGTTGTGGAGTAGAGGTTCCCGGAAGCGTTTGTGGTCAGTGCGGCTGCGGGGTAGCAGCAGTTCGTGCCATTGGCGTTGAAGCTGTGCAGCAGCGTCTCATTCCAGCTTCCGTCGACCTGCGGGGACAACTCGAACACCGTACCAAATGAGCTGCCGTGAGGCCCGCCATTGAAGGTGGTGCCGTAAAGATTGCCCGATGCATCCAGAATCAAGCCAGCGTAGGGCGTACACCCGTTCGCACCGTCGAAGTCGAGCAGAATGGTCTCGTTCCAGCTTCCGCCAAGCTGAGGGGTCAACTCATAAACGGTGCCGCAAAGCCCGTCAGTGCCGCCGTCAGGAGTCATACCGAAGAGGTTGCCGACGGCATCCAAGACCAGAGATCCAAACGGGTAATACCCTTCCCCGGCCTTGTAGCTGAAGGAATGGAGCGACTTTTCTTTCCACACTCCACCCGGCCCCGGGGACAACTCAAAAACGGTACCTTGGCCAATTCCCTGGCCACCAGTGCCGCCGTACTCGGTGGTGCCATATAGATTGCCAGCGGCATCGGAGATCAGGCCCGCTACGGGGCGCTGGCCGTCGATACCGTTCGGCCTGAAGCTATAAAGCACTTTCTCCGTCCAGCCCCCGCCAGTCTTAGGAATCAACTCGAAGACGGTCCCACCACCGTGCGCGCCACCAGAGGTGGTAGTGCCGTAGAGATTGCCGGCCGAATCGAAGATCAGGCTGCTGGCGGGACTGAACCCGTCCTTGCCGTCAGCGCTGAAGTTATGCAGCACAACTTCTTGCTGCGCCGACGCGCACGCTCCGAGCATGGCGAGAAAAACGATCAGCGCCGCCACCAATCTGACGAAAAGCTTTGTGCTTGGCATTATCAATCTCTCTTTCGCGTAAGGTCCCGTGACACTGCCGACGTTTAGAACCGAGGGCAATGAGCATTGCACAGGCCGGGGGGGGGGCTGTCAAGATGAAGGATTTTGCATGTAAATGCTCCAAGATAATGTCACCCCGTTCAATGTGGAAGGTGGCAATAGCGGCTTCTCTCCCAGCAGCGAGGGCGAGACGCCATCGCGACAGCCGGCAGGATGCCGGCGCTACTTACGATGCGGCTGCGCTTTTCTGAGGCGCGGCGCTTTCAGGATGATTGGGCGGCGCAGAACGGTTTCTAGTAAGTGGCGTTCGGCGGCGATGGTTTGGGCCGTGGAGCTACTTGGATTGTAGCCTTCCGCAGTGATGATCAGAGCTTCGCTCCCCTTACTCGTGATCTGATCATTTTCAATTTGAATGCGGCGGATGTTGCCGTCGTGCGCGACATCTAGAGCATTGGCCAGCCGCAGGATTGCCGCTAGCTGGATGGTTCCCTTCTGCTCGTCTGGGGGTAGGTCGCGCAGCGACTTGTGCTTTCTGGTGGGCAGGGCTCCGCGGTGGAAACGGGCTACTATGGCGGCGCGCTGGAGGTCGGCGGGCTTCCAGCCTAGCGGGGTGCCGTGGGCGCGGATCAGGTCGAAGGAGGTTTTGTGATGTCCCTTTTCGCCTTGGGACTTGCCGACATCGTGCAGCAGCGCCGCGGCTAGCAGGCTGGACCGTGCAGAGATGCGGTTCAGAGCGGGCTGCCATCCGATGCCGAGAAGGCCATCGTAGAGTTGAAGAGCAAGACTCGCGACGCGCTCGGAGTGCGGAAAGTCAGGATCGAGACTGCTCGCCCAGAGCTTCATGCGGCGAGTGGCGAGGACTTCAATCTCTTTGCCTTGCGGCAGGGCGGCGCGCCAGACCTGCCACAGAGATTCGGGGCCGACCATTCTCTCTCGATAGCCTTCAATGCGTTTGGTGCGTTCGGAGAGAATTCTTTCGTGCCAGCGCCGCCGTGAATGTTCGTCCGCAAAAACATGGCAGGAGACGGCCGTCGACCAGAGCACATCGAGGTCGTGAACTTCGCCGAGCAAGTCCTGCATTTCTTTGAGGTCGTTACTCCAGGCCTTGTGCTCGGCGGGAAGAAAATTCTCAACGATGTAGCGGAAGCGCTTGATGCCGATGCGAAGGCTGTGAAAGGCGGTTTGCGAGCGGTTGCGTAACGCGCGATTGTGAAGTTCGCGAGCCGCGGCGAGGCGCTCGAGAGCGAGATGCTTGAAGAGCGGGCTGCCCGGACGGAAGCGGGCAGCGCGCGCGGGAAGTGACTTGCTCCACTGGCGCCACTGCTTACGGTCGAACTCTTCGAGAGCGGCACGGGCTTCGAGTTTTTGTTCGCGCTCGCGCGCAGTCAGGATTCTTACCAACGCCTCGGCTGCGGGATCGCTGGGAGTAGCGTGCGAACTGGACTCATCTGCGGCAACCTCTGGGATTTCTTCCGACGCCGACAGATCGAGCGGGTTCGACCGCGCTGCGCGAGTTCGATCCAGCTTTTCTAATTTCTCAACCCATTCCATCATCACCTGGATATCGCGCAAGTCTCCCAGACGCTGAAACAGCCGCTTGCCGGCCTTCCGCATGGCCTTCCAGTTGGGGTCAGGATCGAGGGCCATCAATCCATCTGCGAGCGAGCGGCAGCGCCGCAACGAGACGCGCAGGTCATGAACCGGATCGGCGGCGAAATCGGCGGAAACGTGATCGCACTCCTCCAAGACCCGCAGCAACCAGTAACGGAGGCCGGTGGTTTTTTGGACGCGCGTCGTTCGCAGGGTAGAGGAAGGCACTTTAGTTACGGGAACTTGATCACAGAACCTTGATCACAGAACAATGATCACAGAACAATGATAGTCGCGAAGGTCTATTTTCGCCGGAGATGGCTTCGAATGCCACTCCCCAACATCCACCAGAGGACAAATCCTTAGGACAGATCCTTCAACTCCGCTAGGGCAGCCTGCGGAGGCACTGGGTGAACAGTGACCTCCGTAATGTGCAAGGTCTTACCAGTTCCATTTAACCTTTTACTGCCTGTAGCCAGAGCTGCGGTTGAGGAGCAATTTTATCAACGACGCTACGACATTTCACGCAAACCGAGCGGCCTCGGCACGCGCCTTCGTGCACAGCCTGAACATCCTGATCAAGTACGCGCGCATGTACGGCCCGGATCACAAGCGCACGGAAGCGCAGTTTGAGACTGCCTGGAACGAATTGCAGAATGGGCTGCCCACAGCCGGAGATGGCGGTTTCCTGCTTGGAGTTTCCGACAACAAGCTGTTGCTGGATGGAGTTCCGCTGGAAGCCGGACAGACCGAGCGCAGCTTTGGAACGCTTTTGAGCACGGCCGGGCTGGCCAGCTTGCACTTTTCCAAAGACGTGACTATCGAGGACTTTGCCCGGCTGGTGAGGGCTTTCACTGTGGCTGGGTCGAAGGCGCAGGACGTTGCCAAACAGATCAAGGAAGCGCTCAACAGCGAAAGCAAGAGCAGCACGATCAAGATCAATGAAGTGAAATTTGTGGCGGCCGATCCGCTGACCGGTGACATCAGCGTCGCAGCGCAGATCGCGGCGCAAACTCTGGGACCTGAGTTCAAGCAGTGGCTGAACGATCCGCAGAAGCTGTTGCAACTGATTGCGGCGGCGGAAGGCGCGAACGCGAGCGGTGGAGGCCAGGGCAGCGGAGGCCAAGGCGGCGGCGTATCAGTTCCGTTCGGAAGCGTTCCGAACCTTCCCGGCCATTGGGTCGCGGGACCGGCACCCGGAACTGGCGATGGAGCGGGGGCTGCAACTGCGCCGGCATGGGAAGGTGGCGTAGTTCCGCTGCAAGAGGCGGAAGTGGTGCAGGCCATCCGGCTGCTCACTCGGTTCGGGCAGGTGCAGGAGGATCCCAATGCCGGACCCGAAGTTTTACAGAAAGAGCTGACGGAAACCGATCCGAACACACGGCTGAACCTGCAACAATTGCTGGGCAGCCTGGCGGCCAAGGCTACCAGCGAGCAGCAAGACACGCCGCTGCTGATGAAGGCTGCCGAGCACATGGCGATCCGCTTCGCGCTGGAGCGCTATTCGAAGGGCGAAGTCAAGGTGAATGCGGTCCATCAGATGATGGAGCACATGAGCCGGCAGATGGACTCGCTGCGCCAGATTCTGAAACTGCAAGAAGAAAAGATGAACAAGGCTGGCATCCTGGTGGAATCGCATGCCGACATCCTGGACCGGATGTTCTGGGCGGAAGTGCCAGAGTCGGGCAAGAAGACGGTGCTCATGTCCAATGAAGCCCCGTGCGTGCCGCCGCGCAATCTGCGGCAGTTTGTGGAAGTGTTGCTGGATCGCGACGACAAGCAGGCATCGGCTGAAATTTTGGATAATTATTCAGGTTGCCTGAGCACGAAAGATGCGGAAGCACGCCGCAAGACCGCAATTGGATTGAGCCAGCTTGCCGACCTTTATTCGCGGCTGGGCGGCGAATCGATGGGCAAGGCCATCCACAAGGTGAGCGAGCAGTTATGTGTGGAAAAAGATCCCGAGCTGCAAAGCCTGCTGAGCGCGGCATTCGTGCGCCTGAGCCAGGAGGCCAGCGAGGCCAGAAATTATCAGGCCGTGAATGCAGTTTGCGGCGGGATGGATTTGCTGCTGCAGCAGCGTCCGGTGCTGGTGAACGACTTGCGGCCGCGCGTGGGCGTGGAGAACCGGATTCCAGAGTTCATTGAAGAGGCGTTGAGAAGCGATTCAGTACCCGCGGATTTGCTGGTAGTCCTGCGACGCACATCGCAATCGGGAGCCGAACATCTGGCCGACCGCTTCTTCCGCTGCATGCGGCGCGACGAATGCGATCGCATGGTCGAACTCGTCAAAGAGATGGGTAGTCCTGCGCTGGTGCAACTGCGGGAAATTCTGCGCACCGGGCAGCCACGGCAGGCTGCGGGTGTGGTCGGGCTCTTGAGCCGGCTGGATGTAGACACGTTGCTCGAACTGTTGCCGGCACGCCTGCCGGAATGGAATCGTTTCTATCACGACATTGTGGTGCGCCAGATCGCATACGGAGCTGCGCCGAACCGTGGGCGCACACTGCTCGAACTAGCTGAGGTGCTGGATTCCGCGGTGCTGCCCGAATCCCTCGATGAGATTGGAATGAGCGGAGACCTCACGGCTGCGCCGCCGTTGCTGGCCATGGCACGTCCGGGGGAAACGGCTTCGCGTCCGCCGTTTGTGCAACTCAAAGCCATCGAATCTCTGGGACGTTTGCGCGATCCGGAAGCGGTGGCGCTGCTGCGCGAAATTATCGAGACTAAGAAAACATTTGGCTGGGTTTATCACCGGGAATTGCGAATCGCGGCGGCGCAGTCGCTCGCGAAGACTGATCCGCGCTACAGCGCTCAAATTCTTTCTGACAGCGGCATCGAGGCGGCTGAACTCGCGATCGCGCCTCTGGATACGGCTCCCGCATGTCCGTGGGTAAGGCAACGGCGCTACGAGCGTATGGCACTGTCGCGTTCGATCAACGCCTGGATTGGTAGTTCGTGGGGAAAGTCAAGAATTCTGGTCCGCGAATTGAGCCTGGGCGGCGGCATGGGAACGAAAGAAGACAATCTCCGCATCGGCAGCGAAGCCGAGTTGGAAATTTCAGTGGGCTTGCGATCGAAGATTAAGGCCCATGTGCTGCTGCGCCGCGCGAGAATCAATGAAGTAGGATTCGAAATCGTGAACACCGACCTGGAAAGCCGCTATCGCCTGCGCCGTCTTCTGGTGGACGCACTGAACCACGCTCCGCAAAATAAAGATCAGCAGTGGAGTGGGGAGCGGAAGACCTAGGGGACAGGCTTCAAGGTTTCAGAGTTTCAAAGTTTCAAGATTTCGACGACCGCGCTTTCCCTGCCGCATCGAACTGGTCACTGCGATGGACTTTATCTGGTTTCTTGGCGGGTGCGTCGTTGTGGCATTTCTGTGTTTCCTCACCGTCGCACTGAAAGTCCGCGCCAGAAAAAGAGCCGTGACTGTCGACGCTATCGGGGCAGCCATGATTGAAACAAGAGATGATCCGGACGAGCCAGCGAGGTGGGTTCCCTAGCCCGCACCGTTCGGAAAATCAAAAGGCCTCTGCGACGAGCAGAGGCCTTTTTTGCGATTACAACTCTTGAACCCTAAAGCCGTCGAAACTTTGAAACTCTGAAACTTGTCTACTTCACCTTGGCAAAGATGATGACCAAGGTGTAAAGCGCGAGTGACTCGATCAGGGCCAGACCCAGAATCAGAGCCAGCTGAATGCCGGGACGGGCGGCCGGATTGCGGGCCAGACTTTCAGCAGCGGCGGCAGTCGCTTTGCCTTGCGCCAGAGCGCAAATGCCGGAAGCAAAGGCCATGGAGAATCCGGCGGCGATGGCGACCCAGTTGACCCCACCCATAGCAGCTTCGCCCTGCGCAAAGGCCGGGACGGCGAACGAGAGTACAGACAGTACCATAAACAACTTGCTCAACTTGCTCATTGTGTTTCTCCTCGTATGAAATACCGCCAGTGGGTGGTTGACGCCATACCGTGCAGACGCCCTCACGCTTGCGGCTGAAAATCAGTGGCCAGTGGCCAGCAAAACCTCAAATTTTAGGTATTTCACGTAATTCGTTCGATCCGGCTCCTAACTGATCACCGAACACTGACCATTGACCACTGTTTCTAATGCTCTTCCGAAACCGCTCCCTGCAAGTAAACCGTCGTCAACAGGATGAAAATGTACGTCTGCAAAAGTGATACTCCGATGTGCAGGCCCAGAAACACGATCGGCACGCCGATCGGAACCAGCGAAAAGAAAACCAACGTCACCATATCGCCAGCAAACATGTTGGCGAACAGACGGATGGTAAGCGAAAGCACGCGCGCCAGATGGCTGATGAGTTCGATGGGGATCATCAGCGGCGCCAGAGCAGGCATAGGGCCGGCGAAGTGCTTCAGATAAGCAACGCCAGCATGCTTGAATCCTTGAGCCTGGTAATAAAAGAAAGCACAGAGAGCGCAGCCGAGAGGAACTATGGGCACCGCGGTCGGCGACTCGAAGCCCGGAATCACACCGATCAGATTGCAGAACAGAATGAAGAAGCAGAGCGTAGCCAGGAATGGTGTGTAGCCTTCGCTGTGGTGGCCGATGATCTCGTCGCTCTGGCCCTGGATGAATCCCTCAACGCCCTCGAAGACATGCTGCAACGAGCCCGGACGATCGACCGAAAGGCGCGAACGAACCAGCAGAAACAGAATCAACAGGAACGAGAAAACCAAAATCTCCATCGCAAAAGAGTTTGGAATAGGAGCTATCGGATATTTCACCTTGACATGCAATGCCAGCAGCAACGCCGTGACGGGGCCGGCAAACAGGCGATTCAGGATTTCGGTGAACCAAAGTTGCTCGGGCATAAATGAAAAGTCTCTAGCTGCTAGCTCCTAAGCTCTTCCGTGCTCGTTATACGCCGCGCGCCAGCGCTGCGTACAGTTCGTAAGCCGCTTCGCAGCCGATGGCAGCCACGGGCAAAAATAAGCCCGCAAGAAGCCCGTTCAGGCTCGCGGGTGAAACAGTGAATATAACATAGGCGCCGAGGGCCATCAAAACATAACGCAGCAAAAAACGAAAGACGATTCCCTGCCCCGATTGCGATGTGGCCGTGCCAGTGGCACGGTCGGCGAAGCCAGCGATCACGCGCTTCAACCAGTAGAAATTCAGATAGGCGATGGCACAGCCGAAAGCGAAGCCGATGGCGGAACGTGGGCCGAACTTCCACCACGCGGCCGCAACCAGCAATGGAGCGAGCACGGACATGACACGCCCAATGCGACGGAGAGCGCCGGAGTAGAAATGGTCCGCCGCAGCGGCCTGCACCGCGTCTGGTTCGGTTTGTATCTGATTAGACATCGACGAGCTACTTGGTGTCACGCATGGCTGCGCGAATCAGTTCGATGAAGCCAGCGGCGATGCCCAACAAGATGCCGGCCAGGTAGAGCCACGTTGTGTGCAGCCAGCGGTCGAGTGCCGCGCCCATCAGCCATCCCACTACTAAGGCAGCGGGGAACACGACCGCCAACTGACTGTAGCGCGCGGCCTGCACCCAGAAGTTCTCTTTCTTACCGGGCTCGGGATCTGGATCGGGTGGCATTTTACTTTAGACTTGCAGAGTGGATTCTACGCTCATCGGTAGCATTGGAAAATTCCGGCCTCAGCTTCGCGCTGGCTGGAAGGGGCGAATGCTTGCCCTGAGCGTAGCCGAAGGGCGCCCGATCCCACATGAGCATTTCCAGCTTCCGGCCCAGACCCGCCTAGCGCACCAGCTTTGACATCGCCGGATTCTGCGCTATGTTTGCCGACCAGTTCACGAACTGGATGAAGCGGTCGGGCATGATCCCGATGAAGAGCGTGGCGAACGCGGTGACTCCGAGCGCGACGCGCATCGTCCAACTAACCGGCAGCACACCACGTTCTTCGGGCTGGCCCATGAACATGGCGTTCGCCATCTTCAGGTAGTAGTACAGGCCGAAGACGGAATAGAGCACGCCCAGCGAAGCCAGCGCGTAGTGCCCGGTTTCGATCAGGCTGAGAAAGATGAAGTACTTGCCCCAGAATCCAGCCAGGGGCGGAATCCCGGCGAGCGAGAGCAGGAAGATCAGCATGAGCACGGCTTCGACGGGAGCGCGCGCATAGAGTCCGTTGAGATCGTCGAGTTCGTCTCCGATCACGTTCCGGTGGCGCAGCGATGCGATCACGCCGAACGCGCCCAGGTTCATGAACGTATAGACCAGCAGATAAATCAGGATGCCTTTGAGGCCGTCGGAGCTGATCTGCGTGTAAGTTCCGGCGATCAAGCCAAGCAGCATGTAGCCAACGTGAGCGATCGAAGAGTAGGCGAGCAGGCGCTTGGTGTTGGTCTGAGTGAGCGCGGCAAAGTTTGCGCCGGTCATGGTCGCGATGGAAACGAAGACCAGCACGGGAACCCACATAGAACGCATGGAGATCAGTCCGTACTCCAGTTTGAACGGGCTGCCAATCAGAATGCGCAGCAGCAGCGCCCATCCCGCGGCTTTCACCGCAACCGACATGAATCCGGTAACGCAGGTGGGCGCACCTTCGTAAGCATCGGGAGCCCACTGATGAAATGGTACGGCGGCAATCTTAAACAGCAGCCCCGTCATTGTGGTCAGCAAGGCAACAATAGCGATGGCATTATGAGGATCTTTGGCAAGAATCTGAGCGATTTTAGTGCTGATGGCGCCCAGGTTCGTGCTCCCGGTCAGACCGTAAAACAGCGACAGGCCATAAGCAAAAATACCGGAGGAAAATGCCCCGAGCAGCAGATACTTCAGCGCCGCTTCATTCGAGCGACGGTCGCGGCGCAGAAACCCTACGAGAATATAGGTAGAGATCGCCATCAACTCCAGGCCGATGAACAGCAGCACGATGTCGAACCCGGAGGCCATGCACATCATGCCGACCACCGAGAGCAGCATCAGCGTGTAGTACTCGCCGTGGTTTTCATGCTCGGTCTGCAGGTAGCGCATCGACATGAGAATAGAAATGGCGGTGGCCGCTAAAAACAAATAGAAGAAGTAGAGGGAGACGCGGTCTATCAGCATGGTGTTCATCATGCCAAACGAACCCACGGACCCTTGTGATTCCATCGACGCCTGAATTTTGTACACGCCCCCGGCGGCGAACAGCACTCCGATGAACGCGGTCGCGCCGTTGATCCACTTGCTCTCCGGCGGGATCATGAGATCGATGAGCAGAATGCCGAGAGCGAACAAAGTGAGCAACGTGATGGGCAAGGCCATCAGGTAGTCGTGCCCGTCGAATGACAGAGCCGCCGCGCCCACTAGTTCTTCCCTTTCTCTGATTGCGCTGCCGCAGGTGGCTGAAGCGCAGCATTCATTGCGCCCGTTCCCTGCGGGTTCGTCACGCTCTGTACGATCTGAGTCGCAGGCTGGTCAAGTATCTGCAAAAACGGTTTGGGATAAAGTCCGATCCAGAAGGCCATGATGAGCAGCGGCACAAACGTCAGCACCTCGCGCGGCGTCAGGTCGTGCAGCTTCTCGTTTTTCGGATTGGTCACCGTGCCAAAAAAGACGCGCTGGTAAAGCCACAACAGATACGCCGCGGCCAGCACCACGCCAGGCACAGCCCACGCCGCCCATCGCCAGCTCACCATGAACGTGCCCAGCATGATGTAATACTCGCCGATAAAACCGTTGAGGAGCGGAAGTCCCATCGAAGACAGGAACATGATCAGCGTAATCGTGGCGTAGACGGGCATGACCGTCGAAATACCGCCGTACTCGGCAATCTCGCGCGTGTGCCGGCGTTCGTAGAGAATGCCGACAATCAAGAACAGCGCTCCCGTCGAGATGCCGTGATTAATCTGCTGCAGCACCGATCCACTCAACGCAAGCGGCGTGAGCGCGAAAATTCCCAGCGTGCAAAAGCCAAGATGGCTAACCGAGGAATACGCCACCAGCTTCTTCATGTCCTTCTGCATCAGCGAGACGAGAGCGCCATAAAGAATGCCAATGATCGAGAGCGCGATCATCCAGCCGCGGACTTTGCCATGAGTGAGCACGTCGGGAAAAAACGGCAGCGAGAAACGGATGAATCCATACGTCCCCATCTTCAGCAGAACGCCCGCCAGGATGACCGAGCCGGCGGTCGGCGCTTCCACGTGCGCGTCAGGCAGCCACGTATGGAAGGGGAACATCGGCACCTTGATGGCGAACGCGAAGAAGAAAGCGAAGAACAGCAAAGTGGCGATCGTCGGCCCGTAAGCAGGGTCGGAATAAATTTGCGGCGCAGTCTTGTAGAGTTCAGGAATGCTGAACGTGAAAACATGCGTGACGCGTTCATGGTGGAAATACAAAAACAGAATGCCGAGCAGCATCAGCACCGAGCCGGCCAGCGTATACAAAAAGAACTTGATCGCCGCATAAAGCTTGCGGGGGCCGCCCCAGATGCCGATCAGCAGGTACATCGGCACCAGCATCGCTTCCCAGAAAACAAAGAAGAGGAAGAAATCCAGCGCCATGAAGACGCCGAGCATACCGGTCTGCAAGATCAGGAACCAGATGTAATATTCCTTCACGCGATTCTCAATCGCCGTCCACGACGAGAGAATCGAGATCCAGCCCAGCAGCGTAGTCAGCATGATCAGCAGAAAAGAAATGCCGTCGATGCCAATCGTGTAGCCCGCGCCGATGGAGGGAATCCAGTTGTTGGCCGTGCCCTCGATGAACTTGAAGTGTTGCGTAGCGTCGAAGCGCTGCGCCCAGAACATCGGCACCAGCGGCAGCGAGACCAGGAAGCCGCCAAGCGCAAAAATATTTGCGATCCAGCGAACCGCGTCCTTGTTCTCCTTGGGAACAAACAGGAGCACAAGCGCGCCGATCAGCGGCGTGAAGAGAATGATCGAGAGTATGTGGTTTTGCATGAGTTCAGCTTCTAGCTTCTAGCTTCTGGCTCCCAGCTAAAACGCTTTAGCTAGGAGCTAGCAGCTAGAAGCTACCTTTCAGTGATACACGTAATAAAAAACAAACCCCACCAGCCCCGCAGTCATCACCAGCGCATACCACTGCACCAGGCCCCATTCGAATGCCCGCGCGGGATACGAGAGCGCTCGCGCCAGAATTGCCGGACCATTGACTCCGATGCCGTCGATGATCCACTTATCCCACCAACTGGACACTGTCGCCGCGAGACGCGTGATCCAGCCGGCGGCGTTGACCGCTCCATCGACAATATGTACGTCGAACCACGAGGACGCTACGCCAAGCCCGAGCACACCGAGGCGCACGTCTCCCACCTTGCGCCGGCCAGTGAAGACGTAGTCGTAGCCTTCGTCCACGTAATACTTGTTGAGCAGTACGTTGTACACGGGCGGAGCAGCAACGGCGATGGGTTCAGTGTAACCTTTGTCGGCGTGGCGATAGCTTCTCCAAGCCATGCCCCAGCCAATACCGGCGGCAGCCAGCGACAATCCCATCAGCAGCCATTCCGTGCCCGTGTTGCGTTCTTCTTCTTTCTGCCCGGCCGCAACCTGGCCAGCTCTTCCCTGCTGTTCAAGCACCTGCGCTTCCGTGGCAAAAACGGGCTCAAGGAATTTCGTGAAACGATCGGATCCACCCAGGCTGTGCGGCCAGCCCAGCCATCCGGCGACGATGGCACACAGCGCAAGCGCCACCAGCGGCGCGGTCATCGACACCGGCGACTCGTGAATGTGGTGCTCCGCTTCGTGGCTCATGCGCGGGTGGCCGTGAAAGGTCAGATACATTAGCCGGAACATATAAAACGCCGTCATTAGCGCAGTGCCGTAGCCAACGTACCAGAGGAAGCGGTACGCTCCGCCTTCGCGCGACCATGCTTCCCAGAGAATTGCATCTTTCGAAAAGAATCCCGCAAAAGGGAAAATGCCCGCGATAGCCAGCGTCGCGATGAACATCGTCCGATGCGTAATGGGAATGCGGTGGCCGAGGTCGCCCATGTTACGCATATCCTGCTCGCCGCTCATCGCGTGAATCACTGACCCGGCGCCGAGGAACAGTAACGCCTTGAAAAATGCGTGCGTGAAAACGTGGAAGACGCCGGCGGCGAACGCTCCGACGCCAAGCGCAAGAAACATGTAGCCAAGTTGCGAGACAGTCGAGTAAGCCAGCACGCGCTTGATGTCGTTTTGCACCAAACCGATCGATGCGGCAAAGAGCGCGGTCAATGCACCCACGATCGCTACGACTAACATCGACTTCGGCGCCAGCACAAACAGCGCATTCGAGCGCGCGACCATATAAACGCCCGCAGTGACCATGGTCGCAGCGTGGATGAGTGCAGAAACTGGCGTAGGACCTTCCATCGCGTCGGGCAGCCAGACGTAGAGCGGTAGCTGCGCCGATTTGCCGCAAGCGCCAACGAAAAGCAGCAGCGTCGCCGCAGTGATGAGCGGATCGCCAATGGCAAAGCGTCCGCTGTGCGCTAGAGACGTGACGTCGGTGAAGCGGAGCGATCCGAAAATCCAGGCGATGAAAAACATTCCCAACAGAAATCCGGCGTCTCCGATGCGGTTAACGATGAATGCCTTATTTCCCGCGTCGGTGGCCGACTTGCGGTGGAAATAGAAGCCGATCAGCAGATACGAACACAGGCCCACGCCTTCCCAGCCGACGAACATGAGCACGTAGTTGTTGGCGAGAATCAGCGTGAGCATGGAGAACATGAAGAGGTTGAGATATCCGAAGAAGCGGTAATAGCCGCCTTCATGCGCCATGTATCCGGTGGAATAAATATGGATCAGCATGCCGACGCCGGTGACGAACAGCAGCCAGATGCCAGAAAGCGGATCAAGCAGGAAGCCGGCATCCGCATGGAACGCGGCAGGAGTTCCGCCGTGCATCGCGTAATTCGCGTGGCCCGTATCGGTGCCCAGCCATGTATAGAGGATGGTCTCGTAAGGCTTATGAAAGTTTTCTGGCGTAGACGACCATGCTGAATATTGCCAGACGGCGCCGCAAGCCATGAGAAATGCGAGAACGATAGTGCCGACGCAGACCGCGCTGACTGTGGCCTTCTGCAGCTTGCGGCCAAAAAAGAACATGACCGCCGCGCCGAAGGCCGGCAGCAGGGGGATCAGCCAGATGTGGGAAAGAAAAAACATAAATTCAGCTTCTAGCTTCTAGCTTCTAGCTGCTGGCTCGGGCGCGTGACCCTTCCGGGTCCGGCTAGAAGCTAGGAGCTAGCAGCTAGAAGCTGTCTGTCACCACTTCATCAAATTCACTTCGTCTATGTTCACCGTCTCCTTGTTACGGAAGAAGGCGATTAGAATGCCGAGTCCGACCGCGGCTTCGGCGGCGGCATCGGTGATTATAAAAATGGCGAAGACCTGGCCGTGCAATCCTCCCCAAAAATGCGAGAAGGCCACCAGGTTCAGATTCACAGCGTTCAGAATCAACTCGATCGACATCAGCACGATCACTACATTTCGCCGGGTAAGCACCCCGACCACCCCAAGGATGAACAAGGCTGCGCCCAGCACCAGATAATGCAGCGTCGTGATGTGCAGCATCGATTCCATAATCAGCTTCTAGCTTCTAGCTGCTAGCCTCTAGCTCAAAGCTAGGAGCTAGCAGCTAGAAGCTTCGTTTTTCAAATCCTCTTCTTCGCCATCACCACCGCTCCGATGATCGCCACCAGAAGCAACAGCGAAGCGATCTCGAAGGCGAACATGTACTGCCCGTACAGCATCGTCGCGACACCCTGCGTGTTCAGTAATTCGTCGGGCGTAATCCGCATCGCGTGATGAGGAAAGATTTTCTCTCCCTTGGCATACACCGCGATAAATAATCCGCCGAGCGCAACAGCCGCAATGCTTCCGGCAACCCATTGACTATTGAACTGCCGCTCCTTCATCGAGCGCTCAATGCTAACCAGCATAATGACGAACAGAAACAGCACCATAATGCCGCCGGCGTACAGGATGACCTGCACGCCAGCGACGAACGGAGCGTAAAGCATTAGATAAATCGAAGCCTGCGCCAGCAACGCAACAATCAGCGCCAGCGCCGAATGCACTGGATTCCTGCGCGTGATCACCAGGATGCCGCCGATCAGCATGATCGCGGCAAACAGGTAAAAGAAAAATGGTGTCGCTACCGGTGTCATATCAATCGCTGTATCAACTGCTGTATGGACGGCCACAATCCGAAAATAGCCGTCAGAATCAGAACTCCCAAACCCATGGGCAGCAGAACTTTCCATCCCAACTGCATGAGCTGGTCAAAACGATAACGCGGGAACGTGCCGCGAAACCATATATAGACGTACATGAATCCGGAAACTTTTGCCGCAAACCAGAAAATATCCTGCACTCGAATGCTCACCGCGGGGATGAACAGGATCAGCCCAATCAAACCCAGCACAACGCCGAACCCGAAGAGCCCAATCGTCTGCACGCGGAACAGAGGATGCTTCGGCATGCGAACCGCATTGTAGAAGCAGATCGCGGCGAAAAAAAGAAATGTGATTCCGGGGATGAAAGAGAACGCCTGATCCCAGGTATCACCGTTCAACAGATTCGGAAACGGCCGCAGCCATCCACCGAGCCAAAGCGTGACTGCGATCGAAGAAACCGCGATCATCGCGGAGTATTCGGCTAGGAAGAATAGCGACCAGCGAAAACCGCTGTACTCAGTGTGAAAGCCGGCAGTCAACTCAGATTCGGCCTCGGCCAGGTCGAAAGGAGCGCGGTTGGTCTCGGCCACCATGGAGACCGCAAAAATAAAAAATGCAATCAGCCCCAGTGGAAAGAATTTGAAGATGAACCAGACACCCTGTTCCTGCTGCGCCCTCACGATGCCAATCATGCTCAGCGTGCCGTCTCCCGCCCCTGCGCCACCCACACCGTAAAGTCCGGCCCCGTGCAGGCTCGTCACCAGAACGACCGACACCACAGCCAGCCCCATCGCAATCTCATACGACACCATCTGCGCGCTCGATCGCAGCGCGCCCATCAGCGGATAGTGCGAGTTCGACGCCCAGCCTGCCATCACAATCCCCAGCACGCTAAGCGACGACACGCCGAGCATGAACAGAATTCCGATATTCATGTCGGTAATCGCGTGCGTCGGACCGAAGGGTACGACAACAAAAACGGTGAACGCGGAGAGCACTACAAGCAACGGCGCCATCCAGAAAACAAAACCGTCGGCCTCGGCCGGCATAATGTCTTCCTTAAGCAGCAGCTTGATCGCGTCCGCAATCGGCTGCAACAAGCCGTGCGGACCCACGCGCATCGGTCCCAACCGCACCTGCATGTGCGCAAGAATTTTGCGCTCCAGCCAGTTCATCGCAATCACGGCCACCGAAAGCCCGGCGAAAACCAGCATGATGTAGACGAGCACCCAGAACATGTTTCCTGCGGCGCCGGGTGTTTTCTCGCTGGTGAGGTACGACGAAATGTAGTCGATGATCGCGTGCATCAGCGGGGCCTCATTATTTAGCGATCCACCTCGCCAAGAACAATGTCGAGCGTGCCAATCACCGCAATCACG
>JBEKJF010000062.1:0-16428 GCA_050011375.1 Candidatus Sulfotelmatobacter sp. | reverse complement strand
GGCGGTGGTGTTTGCCATGGTGGCGGCTTACTGGATGCGGCGAAAGAAGCCGCAGATGGCGGGATATGGGTTGCAGAGAATGTGTCCGTCGTGCGGGCTGATTACGCCGCGGGCGAATGTGGCTTGCGTGGAGTGTGGGAAGGTGATGGCGGCGGGCCGGTGAGGCGGAATGCGGTGGGGTGGTGAGATGGGGTGGTTTGGCTTTGGAACTTTTCGCTTGGGAAAGGGTTTGTTCCTTAGGTAGCGTAGGTCGCTATGCTGGCATCTAATTCGCAGGTAGAAAAGACTGCTGCTATGTCAGTTTTCGACGAGAAATATCGAGTGGTGGGCGTGGAGGGAGATCGGTTGCTGTTGCGCGGAGTGTTGAGCGGCGCGGTGGTGACGATACTGAACTCGGAGCCTGAGATTCCGCTTACGCAGGAAGAGTATCCGGTGGGGAAGTTGGTGGCCCTTACGGACCCGGCTGGCACGCCTTTGAATTAGGGGTCCGCGTGCGCGAGTTTAAGTTTTTTTCAGAGAGTCGAAATAGAAGTGCGCCTCGCTGCGCTTGGCTGGACCCTTCGACTGCGCTCAGGGCAGGCTAGCCGAGGCGGATGTCCCACATGAACTCTTCCCCACACTTGTTTTGTGGCGCGTTTTTCCATGCAGGATCAAGAAAGAAAGTCAAAGGCAGCGGAGAGGAGTGTCCGCTCCACACGAGCCTTTGGGGCTGGAATCTGCATCGTACTCGCGGGAGTTTGTTTTGGGAGTTAAGCTTAAACTAAAGAGTGAATTTTTAGGAGGGCGCTTGCGCTGCGGAAAATGCGGCAGTGAGAATGTTGAGGGTCACCGCTTTTGCGGAATGTGCGGGGCGGCGCTGGTCGCGCAGGAGACGCCTGCGGCGAAAGTGCCGGTGGTTGCGGCGCCCATGGCTGCGGCGCCGGTGGTTGGCGCGGCGGTTGTGGAGCGTGGTCCGGCGGTGAGTGCGGCTGCGTCTCAGGGTCGGGCTGATACTTGGGCTCGTTCGGATGTGGGGATTACTGGGCCTTCTTTTTTGGGGTTGGGTGCGCCTGCTGGCGGAGCTGGATCGGGGCGCGGCGTGGATGGCGATCGTCAAGCGGATGGCGGGCAGGGTGCGTTGCGTCCTTCTTCTAATGTGGATTATCTGCTTGAGGATGATGAGCCGCCTGGGCGGAGTTGGGGGAAGTTGATACTGCTGGTCGTGGCGCTCGCGTTGTTGGGGGGATTTGGGTATTTGCATTGGAAGCGTGGCGGGTTTGATTGGGTGAATGGCGGGGATAAGAAGGCGGCGGCTACGGAGCAGGGTCCGGATGCTGGGCAGAGCGGGGCAGATTCTGGTGCGGGGAATACGGGCGGGGCTGCGGCGCCGGGTGGAACTGGAACGGCGGGTGCGGCGAATCCGGCGGAAGGTGGTGCGGGGCAGGCTCCTAATCAGGCTGGGAGTGTAGCGGGATCGGATTCTTCTTCGCCGAATGCTTCACAACAGAATGTTCCGTCGACTGCGCCGGCGCAGAGTGGTGCGGCTGAGACTGCTGCCCCGGCGAATGCTGAGGCCCAGAAAAATGGCGCGGGGAATTCGGAAGCGCCGGAAGCTGCGGAGGCTCCGGAGGCTGCTGATTCTGAATCTGAGAAACCTGCGGCTGCGGCTGCGGTTGCCCCGCGAGTTCGAGCGCGCAAGGCTGCTGCGGCCAGGTTTGCTCCAGCTAAGCCTGCTGCGGTGAAACCTTCTGCGGCTCGCGGTGTTGATTCTGTTACTGATGGGGAGCGCTATATTTATGGGCGCGGCGTGGCGCAGGATTGCGACCGCGGATTGCGGATTTTGAAGCCGGCGGCGGAATCGAATGCTCGGGCTATGACTTCTTTCGGGGTGATGTATTCGACTGGGACTTGCACTCCTAGGGACTTGCCTACGGCTTACCGGTGGTTTGCTTTGGCTCTGCATAGAGAGCCGGATAATCAAGCGCTGCAACAGGACTTGCAGAAGTTATGGGGGCAGATGACGCAGCCGGAGCGGCAGTTGGCTATTAAGCTGAGCCAGTAGCAGTGGTCAGTGGTCAGTTCTCTGAATCGGTTGGGCCAGGCAGCCACCTAAAGCTTTCAGGATTACTGACGGCCTTCTTCCAAGCCGGAGATGCGACGCTCGTGATGTTGGGCGATCTGAAGGAGATCGGCGGCGGCTTCGCGCAACGACCCGATCTGGCGGGTGTGCTCCTGGCTTTCCCTTCGTTCATGCACGTTACTTTAGGTGGGGGTGGATTTCGACCGAGCGTACCTCAGCGGCTGAAGCCGTGCGATGATTTGGCTGGTTTTATGGCACGACTGAACGTCGTGCCCTTCCCGAACGCTTTGCTCGGGCTCTGAAGTCGTGCCCTACCCTTGTTACGAGACGAGTCTGGGAAGCGCGTTCATAGAAATGCCTTGCCAGTTCAGGGACAGTGCGGGCGGGGTAGGGGTCCTTCGACTGCGGTTGTGCTTCGCTTTCGCGAAGCACAACCTTCGCTCAGGATGACAGAGTTACGGAATGCCCAGGATGACAGAGTGGCGGAATGCTCGTCACTACTGCATTACCGAATGCTCATCAAGATTGCCAGGTTACTACTTTGTCGTGGACAACGGCTGGCTCCTGGATGGGGCGGATTGGCGGAGTTTCGGGCTTGGGCTCTTTGGGCTTCGGCGTCGCGTCCGTTTCCATGAAGACCTTTGCGGCTAGCGATTCGGCTACTGCCGGCAGCGAGACTCGCATGGCTTCTTCGATTGACTTTACGTAGTGAATGCTTAGGCCCTCGACTTGTTCGGGCGTGAGGTCCTCTTCTACATTCATTTTGTTTTCCGCGGGCAGAATTATGGTAGTGACTCCTGCGCGCTTGGCGGCGAGGACTTTTTCTTTAATGCCGCCTACTGGAAGCACGTTGCCGCTTAGCGTGATTTCTCCCGTCATCGCTGTGAGCGGACGGATGCGATGGGCGGTTAGCAGCGAGACCAGGGTGGTTGCCATGGTGACGCCTGCGGATGGTCCATCTTTTGGAATGGCTCCGGCTGGGACGTGCATGTGAATGTCATGGTCGGCGAAGAAATCTTCGGCGATGCCTAGCTGCGCGGCGTTGCTGCGCACCCAGGTTAACGCGGCCTGCATGGATTCCTGCATGACCTGGCCGATCTGGCCGGTCATAGTGAATCCACCTTTGCCTTTCATGGCGTTGGCTTCTACGAAGAGCACGTCGCCGCCGGATGGAGTCCAGGCAAGGCCTACGGCTACGCCGGGGCGTTCAGTGCGTTCTTCGATTTCGCCTTCTACGCGGATCTTGATACCGCCTAGAAATTCCTGAATGATTTGCTCGGTGACTACGAGCTTCTCGGTCTTGCCTTCGGCCAAGCGCCGCGCTTGCTTGCGGCAGATGGTGCCGATGGTGCGCTCGAGGCTGCGCACTCCGGCTTCGCGCGTGTAGTGACGGATGACGTAGCGCAGAGCTTCATCGGGAAATTCGATTTGCTCGGCGGTGATTCCGTTTTCTTCCACCTGACGCGGAACCAGATAGCGGCGCGCGATGTGAAGTTTTTCTTCTTCACTGTAGCCCTGGAGTTCGATGATTTCCATGCGGTCGCGCAGAGGCTCGGCGATTGGGTCGAGCATGTTCGCGGTCGTGATGAAAAGAACTTTCGACAGATCGAACGTGACGTCGAGATAGTTGTCGCGGAAGGTCGAGTTCTGCTCGGGATCCAACGCTTCGAGTAATGCGGAAGCGGGATCTCCGCGGAAGTCGCGGCCTACCTTGTCGATTTCGTCGAGCATGAAAACCGGATCTTTGGTCTCGGCGCGGCGAATACCCTGGATGATTTGTCCGGGGAGTGCGCCGATGTAGGTGCGGCGATGGCCGCGGATTTCGGCTTCATCGTGCACGCCTCCGAGCGATAGCCGAACGAATTTGCGGCCTAGCGCGCGGGCGATTGATTTTCCTAGCGAAGTTTTGCCGACGCCGGGAGGTCCGACGAAGCAAAGGATCGGGCCTTTCATGTTCGGCTTCAGACGGCGGACGGAGAGATAGTCGAGGATGCGATCTTTTACTTTTTCTAGATCGTAGTGATCGGTGTCGAGAATTTCTTTGGCTTTGAGAATCTCGATTTCCTGGCCGGAAGTTTTGTTCCACGGAAGCACGGCTAGCCACTCGACGTAGTTACGCGTGAGTGAATAGTCGGCGGCCATGGGAGACATGCGCGAAAGGCGTCCCAATTCTTTGAGCGCTTCTTTTTTTACTTCGTCGGGCATGCCGGCTTCGTCGATTTTCTTTTTGAGGTCTTCGACGTCGCGCTGGCCTTCATCCTGCTCGCCTAATTCTTTTTGGATGGCCTTCATCTGCTCGCGCAGGTAATACTCGCGCTGAGTTTGCTGGACGCGGTCCTGCACTTCGCTCTGGATTTTGTTGCGCAGTTGCTGGACTTCTAGTTCTTTGGCCAGGTGATGATTAATTTTTTCGAGGCGCGCGCGGATGTCTAGCGTTTCGAGCGTGTCCTGCTTGTCGGGCGTGGAAAGGGACGGCAAGCTCGAGGCGATAAAATCCACCAGGCGGCCCGGCTCGTCAATGTTCAGGGCTACGGTGGATAGCTCGTCGGAAAGCGTGGGCGAACCGGCGACGATCTGCTGGAACAGCGTCAGCACGTTGCGCTGGAGGGCTTCGATTTCGGAACTGTCGGGCGGTGGGGCCTCGGGGATTACAGAAACTTTCGCGGCCATGAATGGGGTTAACTGCGTGAACTCGCCGAGACGCACGCGCTCCAGGCCTTCGGCGAATACGAAGAGGCTCTGGTTGGGCATCTTGACGACTTTGTGGACTACGGCGGACGTGCCTACGGTGTAGAGGTCACTCGCCTGGGGGCTATCAACGCGGGCTTCGCGCTGCGCCACTACTACGATGGTTTTATCTTCTCCGAGCGAATTAATAAGTTGGACGGAACTCTCCCGGCCTACGGTTAGGGGCAGGACGGCGTGCGGGAACAGGACGGTATCGCGCACAGGAAGTACGGGCAAGGCTCGTACGTCATTGATTTCCCGATGCTTAGGTGCTTGCTCGGAAAGCGGCTTATCGCTCATTGGCTCTCCTTGAGTGTAACTGACTCAAGCTTTAGATGTGATTCCTCGGGAAAGGTTTCAAGGCTTCCCGTGGTCGGCAGAATGAATTCTAGTCCTGTTGAGGAGGGTTTGTGGTGTATCGGAGGTGCAGCAGCTATTGCGGAGGAGATTTCAGTCCCCTTATGGGAAGAGTAGAGCGAAGAGCCAAGCCTTTTAACACGGAGGACACGGAGGAACACGGGGTAAACCTTCGGTGGGGATGCGCTTGGACATTTGGCGGGACCGCGGCGTTACTTTGCTTTGTAAATTCCTAGGACTTTTACTTGCTCTGCTATTTCCTTTAGATCGTGGAGGGCGTTTCTTGCTGGTTCGTCGTCGCCGCGGAGGAAGTCTACGTAGAAGATGTATTCCCAGGGGCGTCCGCGCAGGGGGCGGGATTCGATTTTGCTGAGGCTGATGTCGCGGAGGGCGAAGACGCTTAGGGATTTGAAGAGGGCTCCGGGGACGTTTCTTACTTTGAAGGCTATGGATGTTTTGTTTGCGTTGGGCGGGATTAGGCGCTGGTAGCTCGACTTGGCTGCGCTTCCCTTTCTCGCGGTCCGCGGTTTTGGTGATTTGCGAATCAGGAAGAAGCGGGTGAAGTTGCGTTTGTCGTCTTCGATGCCGGCCTGAAGAATTTTGCCGGAGTATTCGCGGGCGGCGTGGCGGCTGGCGATTCCGGCGGAGTCGGGGAGATTGTGGGTTACTACATGCTTCACGCTGCCGGCGGTGTCGTAGAACGGGACGGGTTCGATGCGGGGATGGTGATGGAAGAAATCGCGGCATTGGTCGAGCGCTACCGGGTGCGAGAGCACTTTGCGAAGCGCGCTTAACTTCACACCGGGAGATGCGATTACGTTGTGGACTATGCGGAGCAGGAATTCGGCTTGGATGAAAACGTCTTGCGTGACGAGGAGATCGGCATGCTCGGCTACGGTTCCGGCGAGGGAGTTTTCTATGGGGATTACGGCGGCTGAGACGGATCCGCGCTGGAGGCAGTGGAATACTTCGGCGGAACGGGCGCAGGGAATGACTTCACAGTTGGGCAACATTTGTTCTGCGGCTTCGTGGCTGAAGGATCCTCGTTCGCCTTGGATCGCTACTTTGGTGGCGGGGTTCATTTATTGGCAAGGTAATTGGAGTGGGTGGATTCGTGCAACTTCAAATAAAGCGCTAGAAACTTTCGTCGCGGGGTTCGCGGAGAACGGCCGCGGAGGACGCTGAGAACTGCTAAGACAAATTTTTTTCGAGGACTAGCGCGTCTACTCCGTTGGAGTAATAGCGGGGATGGGTTTTGATTACGCTGTAGCCGTGGAGTTTGTAGAACTTGAGGGCTGGGATGTTGTCTACGGCGGTTTCGAGTACGACCGAGCGGCAGTGTGCTGCGCGCAGGCGATCTTCGGCGGCGTGGAGGAGGAGCGATCCTACGCCGGAGCGGCGGGCGGAGGCAATTACGTCGATCGTGATGATGTGACCGGAGGCGCGAACGGCTTCGGCTACGATGAAGCCGGCGATGGGAATGTTTGCCTTCGGTTTGGGCGGAGAATTTCTTTTGAGCTTTTCCTGCGAATGCGGCTGATCGGGATCGGTTGTTCCGGCGGGTACGGCTAGCAAGGTGAATGAGGCGCGGCGGCGGATGTAGTAACTGAGTTCGGCGCGCGAATAGGAAATGCCAGGGGGAAAGCAATCTTGGTCGATCTGCCAGAGGGTGTCGAAGTCGGTGGGCTGGAAGTCCCGAATAGTGAAGGGCACGGAATATTGTAGCGGGGAGTTTCGCGCAGAGTGAAATTGCAGAATGTTTTTGTCGCGATTACTTTCTCGAGCTAGTGCCTCCTGAGGTTCGCTGCGGCTCGTAGGGAGGTTTGTCGGGACTGAAGTTCGAGCTTAGATAATCGATTAGCGCGTCGCGGTCGGCGGGATCGACTAACGCTCCCCACTTTGTCATTTTGTCGACCTCTTTGGTCCATGCGGCTTTGCTCAGGCGCTGCTGGAGGATGATGCGGGCTTCGTGACATTCGAGACAGGCGGTGGTGGCTTTGGCTTGTATGGAGCCGGCGGGGAGATCGGCTGTGAGGCTTGCTCCTGTGGGCTTTTGGGCTTGGGATGCGACTGATAGGGCGAGCAGGATTAGGGCGAAAGCTGCGGCGCAGAAAATGCGACCACGGGGGCTGAAGCCCCAGTCATTTTTGGCGCTTGACGCGGCGCTGAAGCGCCGATCTTCCACGGTGCTGCAGGCGTCCATATTCGTCCACGACTTCATAGCTTTATGCGACATGGATTTTCACCTGATCGATGGCGTTGTAGAGGTAGCCGCTGGGGTTCCAGGCTGGGGTTGAGGGCTGGGTGCGGCCCTGGCTGTCGGTGGCTCGGGACTGGATGGTGTAGTCGCCGGACTTCGTAGTTTTCCAGTCGTAGGTCCAAAGGCGCCATGCGTAGTGGGAGTGGTCGTGACCCAATTTCGCGGGATTCCAAGTTGTGCCGTCGTCGGTTGAGATCTCGACCTTCGTGATGTCGGCTTCTCCGGCCCAGGCTGCGCCTTGCACAATTATTTTTCCTGAACTCACGCTTGCGCCGTCGGTTGGACCGGCGATTACCGACTTCACGCTTAACGCGGTTAGCGGGTGCGTGTCTTCGGGCTTCACTGCATCGCCTGGTTTCACCGGTTGGTTCGGCCAGCGATAGGCAGGGTTCATGAAATTCCCGGCGAATTCGGCGTCGAGCAATTTAATTTCGGTGAGCCATTTGCAGGAGGCTGCGCCGATCCAGCCGGGCGCGAGGGCTCGGGCGGGAAAGCCGTGATGCTTGGTGAGCGGCTGTCCATTCATGTGAGTGGCGATCAGAGTATCGGAGTCGAGCGCTTTCTCGATTGGGATGCTGCGAATGAAAGGAGGGACTTTGCCGGGAACTTCATCGAGTCCGCGGAACATTACATGCTTGCCGGTGGGTTTCACTGCGGCACGATGCAACACGTCGCGCATACGCGGGCCGGAGAAGCGCGCGGTACTCACCGCGCCTTTGCCCCACTGAATGCCGGGGACTTGCGGGCGATGGAGGCTGCGTCCGTTGCCGGCGCATTCGAGGGTGTTGACGACGGAGTAAGTTTCGAGTTTGGAAAGATCGGCCAGGCTTAGGGTTATCGGCTTTTCTACTTCTCCGCCGATGGAGAGACGCCATTCGTTGGCGTCGAGTTGAACCGGTTCATACATGTGATTGCGTACGAAAAAATGCGGCACGGGCGTAAGCCAGTTGTTGAAATATTCGACGGGAGTTTCGAGATCGACGAAGCGGAAGGAGCGGAGGAGCATTCCGTCTTCGCCGGGGACGTCGACGGATTGTTCCTGCGGGAAGGCCCAGGTTAAAAGGGACGGAGTTGCGCCGGTTGCGAATGCGGCCGCTGATATGTATTTGAGGAAGTCGCGTCTGGAGTTCATTCTCACCCCTCAGGGGCTAAAAGCCCTGAACTTAACTGGCTTTACGCGGCGCTGAAGCGCCGCTCTTCCACGGCTTCGCAACACCAACACTCTTGGTGGCACTTGTGGGGCGAGACGCCCCCACAACAGCCGCCGAGACGGCGGCGCTACATTCGCTGCCCCGCCGCGCTACATTTGCTGCGCTGCTGCGCTGCTTTATCGCGCTGCGATTCGAGCGGCGTTACGGAACTTGTCATAGATTAAGTTAACACCACCGGCCCGGAAAAAGGAGAGTAGCCCAAAACCGGACCGGCGGCGTTTCCGAAGGGAAGGCGCCCTCCGAAAAGTTGAGCAGTCGTTAGAACTGGACGGAGAACCGGATGGTCCCGCGTCAAAGCTGACGCGGGACCATTTCAGGTTTTACGGCAAGTAATAGCGGAACGAGGTGAAGACCATGTTGTCGAGTCCATGAGGTTCGAGGCCATGGACTTCGTCTGCCCAGGTGGCCTTGTTCACGTAGGAATACTGCATGCCCCACTGGTAGCGGCCGCGAGGACCGTTGTGGAAGCGGTACCAGAATCCAAGCGTTCCTTCAGTGAGATCACGTGCCTGAGAGGAGCATTTGGCGAGAGCGCCCGGCAGCGGCGTGGTTCCCGTGAGGGTGCCCGCCGCTGGAGCAGTTTCCGTATAGCAGCCTGAGTCGTTGAAGGTAGGCGCGCCATAGCCTACGTTGACATTCTGGATGGGATCAAAACTGAACGTCCGGGCAGCGTACTCGCTACCGACGTAGCTGTAGACGTCAAGCTTCTTGCCCTTCCATTCCAACGTGACCAAACCCTGCAAGTCTTTGATCGGGTGGACAGTGCCATCGGCATTGATGGAGACATCGGAGAGCTGCGACGCGCCGTAACGGCCGATGCCGCTGCCACCGAATCCGTGCACGCCGAATACGATGTGCTTGTTGTAGAAGTTCCAACGAGCATTGACGCCGAAGCCGCCGCCGGCCTTGCTGCTGTTGTAAGCCCCCACCGTTGTACCTGCGTTGGCCAAAGACGGGCAGGCAGGCAGTACTGCCGTAGCCGTCGCCGCAGATGTACCAGCGAAGTTCTCGCAGGGGAATACGCGATCCTGGAAACGATCGGAGATGCCGAAGACTTCATAGTGACCGAAACCGGGGTCAAATGCGATCTTGGCAACGAGATCGGGCGAGGGATTGAATCCGTAGGTGGAAGTGGTGTTGTAGGTGTTGCTCGCGCCGGCTTGGACGAGCACGTAGTCATTCGTGTTTCCTGAGGTGGTAACTGTGGCCTGAGAACCCTCGACAGCGAATGCGATCGCGACCTTGCCACCGAAGTCCTTGGTCACGCGAACCGCGTCCTGACGGGCGAAGGTGAATCCAACGTTGTACGCGCCGTCAATGGTCGTGGGACGAGCGTCGTTGGTTCTGCCGGTGTCGTCGCTGGGAGCAATTCCAACTTTCGATTCGGTGAGCAGACTCCACATCTGGCCACCGAGGAAGCTCCAGCCTCCGGGAAACTTGGCCTGACCCCACGCTTGCCGGATGCGGAGAGTGTAGCCGTTGGTCTGAGTTGCCGTAGAGGTTAAGCCGGAAGATAGAAAGTCAGTGGAGATGTAACCGGAAAAATCCACACGTCCCTCACGGCTCGAAACGTAGACGGTGGGACGGGTCTGACGGGCGGTGCCGAAGAATTCCGGCAGGTCGCTCTGAGAAGCTCCGGGCATGGTGATGTTGTTAAAGGGCGTGACTACGTCAGCACCGAGGGCGCGCGAACGGCGCAAAAATTCGGCGGCGACGAATCCACCGGGCGTGATGTTGATGCCCTTGAAGTGGATGGTGAGCGGGCTCTCCATCTGCTTGCTGAGTGGGGATTGTTCGACTACTACTATCTCTTCTGTTGGTTGCTGCGGCTGCTGCATCTGCAGGACGGCAGGTTGCAGGGTCGCAGCACGCGAAGAACTCTGATTCGCGTTCTGAACGGTAGCAGCGTCGCCGCTGGTCTGTTGGCTCGGTTGGTTTCCAGCCTGGATGCGCTGTAATTGCTGGGTTAGGATTTCGATCTGTTTCTGTTGTGCGGCCAGCGCATCTTTGAGCGACTGGACGTCGGCTGCGGTTATTGGGGCAGGCGCCGCGGTTGCCGCAGCTGGGTTGGCTGCCGGCTTGCCTGAGGCCGAGTCTTCTGCCCAGACGCCGGCGGATAGTGCCGCCAGCGTGAGGGCTGCAAGAAATACGTGCTTGATTGGTTTCATGTACATCCTCTCCTTTTGAGTTTGTTCGACTACACGTTTGAGTTACGACAAAAAACTCTTCACGAAACTTTTACGGCTGAAGGCCGCGACTGACGGCCTTTACTTTTTGCGGCGTTGCCGAGCAGTACTTTGCCTTCTCAGCCGTTACTACAATTACAATTGACTTACTAGTGATTCGGGACACACAAACTTACATGTTTTTCATGAAGCGAGTGTTAAGGGACTATTAATTCAGTGTTACAAAATCGGGAAAACTTGGGGGAGGGTTTTCCTTCCGTGCGAGGTCGGGTTAGCGGCGTCAAACCTCACTTTTACAGCAAAAGTCTCGTTTACTCACTCTTCTGGCCTCCGACTACCATAGGCAGGATGCTTCCCTTTTCTTTTTCTTTTTTCTTGACCACACGTTTGCCTTTCGTAGAACGGGGCCCTCCGCCGGAGATCAGATCTGCCAGCGTAGTATTTTCCAAAATCTTTGCCGCTGCATCACGCACGTCGAGAAACACCTGATAAAGCGCACGATGAGGCAGGTCGCGGCCAATGAGCGCGCGCAGTTGCTCGGCATCGGCGAACGGCGCTACTGGACCGTCGATCAAACGCATAATCTCGCTCAAGGGAATGTCGGCGGGTTCGCGGCGCAACTGGTAGCCGCCCTTGGCTCCGCGCACGCTTTCGACCATGCGTGCATTCTTCAGTTCGAGCAGGATGAGTTCCAGGAATTTTTCTGGAAGATTCTCTTCGTAGGCGATTTCGCGAATCTTGATGGCGCCCTGATGGTGATGGCGTGCGAGCATCATCATGGCCTGCAAAGCGTAGAGTCCTTTTTGCGAGATCTTCATATTCGATTTTGGTACGGCGGTGACTATACCATAAAGCCCATTGTGTTAGTAGACTTTATTCACATGAACGTCATAGCAAGTGCGATTCCCTTTTTTGGGAAAGAAGCGTTCGCTAAGTAACTTTAATGCATTCAGATACTTACGTTAATTTTCTGGCTATTAAACCGAAGAGGCATGTGCATGGGATTGCGGTTCAGAGGAAATCCGTTGGAGGAAGTCGAGTGGATTCTACGTTTGCGAATCAGTTCCTATGCGCAAGACCTGCAGGGTAATGTTGTCGGGGCCGCCGCGTTGCCGGGCCAGCTTCACCAGCACATCACAGCACTCGGCGGGAGTATTGGCGGTCACGGCCGCCTCGAGTTCAGCCTCGGTCACAACGCTCCAAAGACCGTCGGTGCAAAGTAGGAGGTCGTCTCCCTCGATCAAGTTCACAGGTTGTTCGGCGCAATCGACGGCCAGTTCCCTGCCCGCCCCGAGAGCGGCAGTGAGGATGTGGCGCTGCGGATGCTTCTCGGCATCTTCAGGACGGACGATGCCGCTTTCTACCAAGCGGCCCACGTAAGAGTGATCGCGAGTAAGGCGCAGGATGCGCGCATCGCGGATCAAGTAAAGGCGGCTGTCTCCAACGTGCGCGAAATAAAGCTGGCGTCCGCAAAGCACCAGAGCGGTACACGTAGTTCCCATGCCCTGAAATGCTGGATGCTGCTCGGCGTAGTCTTGAATGCGGGCGTGAGCTGTGGAGAACGAGTCGACCAAAGCCGCCTGCGGATCGTCATGGAAACTCTGGTCGTAAACTTCGCGAACGGTCTCAACGGCAAGGCGGCTGGCTTCCTGGCCGCCTTCGTGGCCGCCCATGCCGTCGGCGATGACAGCGAGGCGACCCTTGCGCTGGAATTCGGCCGCGCCGGCGGGCTCCCAATAGAGGTAAGAGTCCTCGTTGTTTTCGCGCTGGCAGCCTACATCGCTCAGGCCGGCTACTTCAACTCCGGGTTTCACATTCATGCAATCGACAGACAATTCTTCACTATTCCAATCGGCGGAGTGGATACGATGAGTAATGACAAGCGGGAAAGCCGACTTCCTGCCGGGAAAAACGAAGCCTCACTGTGCCCCGGCCATTATAGACAAGAGTAAGCACAAAAGGGCAAGAGGCAGGCGGAATCCCGAAAATGTAACGGGATGGGAAAAAGAAAAAAGCCGCGAGCATGCGCGGCTTTTGTCGTGAGCTTTCGTCGAAACTTGAAAAGTGGAAGGCTCATCTATTTTTCGGAATGTTTGTCTTTGTGGATCTCCTTGCTGGTGTGGTTCTGCTCTCTGTTGAGCTGGCGCTGTTCGCCCTTGGTCAGGTGACCGTCGTGGGCGGCCATATCCCTCTTTTCCTGATTGTCGATGTGCTGTTCCTGCCGTTCCACGTGCGCGGCCTGTCCCGGCGTCATGGTGCCGTTCTTGACGCCATTGGCGATGCGGTCCTGCTGATTCTGCTCGCGGCCGTTCACTTCGTTGACGCGAGGATGACCGGGATCGACTACGCCTGGTCCCGCGCCGGATGTGTTGCTGTCTTGGGTTTGAGCAGCGGCGGCGCCAACCAACATGAGACCACCCACTGCCAGGACTAAGAGCGACTTTGTGATTGTGTTGATCATGTGAAATCTAAACCCCCGCATCGAAGTTTAGTTGTGCGTCGCGGGCGCGGGCGAATTACGAAGGGGAATGGGTTTGCGTGAGAAAACTTGAGTGGCGGATTTGAAAGGTAATCATGCGATGGTTACATGGGTAACGCATATTTCCCGCGAGCTGAATGCAGAGCTGGGCAAGCGGTAACAAATGGTTCGAGAAAGTACTGCTTCTTGATCGGGCCAGTGCGCTCTCTGCGCTCCGATCGAAAGCGGTCAGGCGTATAATCTTGCGGGCTGGAGGGTCTTCGATGAAACTTACGGACACAATCGCGCTGGTGCTGAAGAGCAAACCGAACAGCCGGATACTTTCGGCCGAACCCGGCCAGTCCGTCTATCAAGCGATTGAGAAGATGGCGGCGGAGAGCGTGGGCGCACTGCTGGTTATTTCCGGCGGCAAGTTGGTGGGCATTCTGTCGGAGCGCGACTATGCGCGCAAGGTAATTCTGAAAGGCCACTCTTCGAAAGAGACCCCGGTTCGCGACATCATGACATCGCCTGTTGTTTTCGTGAGTCCGCGTCACACAGTGGACGATTGCATGTCGATCATGACCAAGCACCACTTCCGCCATCTGCCGGTGATTGGCGAGAACGACGCTGTACTGGGAGTGGTTTCGCTGGGTGATCTGGTTAAGTGGATCGTCTCTGATCAGGCCGAGACCATTCAACAGTTGGAAGGGTATATCACGGGAAGATATCCCGGGTGAGATACGAAGTTAGAGCTAGGAACTTAGCGATCCGATCAGGCGTTCTTCCGCTGTGAGTTCCAAAGTGTAGCCGGAGTGGGCAGCGTCGTCGTGGAACATGCGGACGGTCTCCAAAGAGAACTCGTGCAAGTCTTTTCCAACCAGGCTGACCTTCTTCAGAACGTCGGACGTGACAGTAATAATGTGGCAGCCGATTTCGTCGGCCTGAAAAATATTCAGAAGTTCGCGCGGGCTGGCCCAGACCAGCTGACAGTTGGGCTCGGGAGCCATCAACTCGAGCGCTAATTTCATGAGTGGAATGGGATCGCGGCCGGTGTCGGCAACGCGACCGGCGAAAACTGAGATGTAAGACGGCGCGCCGCCTTGCAGTGCTTTCGCGACGTGACGAACTTGATCGAGGGCCAGCAGCGCTGTGGCGTTTATCTGAATACCATCCGCGCTCAAGCGGCGGATAAGATCGTACATTGGCTCGCGCCGAGTATTGGTTACCGGAATCTTCACGTAAACATTGCCAGGCCAGCGGGCGATCTTGCGGGCCTGCCGCTCCATCTCAGGTTCATCATCGGCGAAGACCTCAAAAGAGATGGGACGGTCGGGAATGTGCTGCAGAATATCGAGAGCGAAGCGCTCGTAGTCGGTGATGCCCGCCTTCCGCATCAGAGTCGGATTCGTGGTGAAACCCTTGATGTAAGGCTGCCGGTAGAGCTCGAGCATGCTGGCCTTATCGGCTCCGTCGGCGAACACCTGAACTCGCAATTCAGATACGGACTTCATCGTTTTTGTGAGATCCCCGATTGTGAGGCTCCTTGTTGTGAGGCCACCGGTTGTGCGGCGTCTTCAAGACTACGCGATTCTTTTGCACTGGAGGCGATGATCCAGTCGGCGGCTTCTCGCAACGATCGCACCGTGGCTTCCGGAGGTTGCGCCGGCGCTCGCTCGCTATAGCCGTAATCGATCAGAACCGTCTTGCAACCTGCGGCGTGGCCGGCATCGATATCGCGCCAACGATCTCCCACGAAGAAACTGCGCGACAGATCGATGTTGTGCTTGCGCTGGGCCTCGAGCAAAAGTCCGGGCAGAGGCTTGCGGCAAGCGCAATCATCCGCATCGTCATGATAGCAGACGAAGATATCGTCGATCGGCAGGGTTGATGCCAACTCTTGATGGATGGCTTCGACGGCTGCGCGTGGCTGCTGGCCGCGCGCAACATCGGGCTGGTTGGTGATTACGATGAGCGCAAACCCGTGGGCCTTTAGATCGAGCAAGGACGATGCGACTTGGGGCAGCAGGTCGAGTTCCTGAATTCCGGACGGCGAAAACGGCTTGCCATCGCGGACTGCAGCCCGGTTGAGGACGCCATCGCGGTCGAGAAAAACTGCTGGACGAAGCTGCGCGCTGTCAGAAGCGGTTGATTCCCATTTGGTTTGCTGCTGCTTCACCGCCGGGTGCGAGACCAGCAGATGCCACACGACCGCCTGGAAGGCTTCCGTGTGCGGAGTGATGTGCGCCGGGTTGACTGCAGGAATAAGGATGCACACGTCGGCGACTTTCGCGGTGTGGCCGCCATCCCGGCCAACAATGCCGAGGATTTTCGCGCCTGCAGCCTTTGCGTATCGCAGAGCGGCCACCAGATTGGGGCTGACATTTTTTTCCAGATCTCCGCCACCGACCGAGAGCACGAGCACAAGATCGTTGGCGCGCAAGCGGCTCACGCGCAGCCAACCCTCGAACACGCTGGCCCAACCTTCATCGTTAGTTCGGGCTGTGAGTTCCGATACGTTGTCGGTGGGCGCGTAGGCTTCGATGCCGGCGATCTTGCGGAAGTCGTTCACGGCGTGGGAAGCGTTGGCAGCGCTGCCGCCGACGCCGAGGATGAATAAGCGTCCGCCGGACGCGCGCGTCAGCGCTAGCAAGGATGCGGCTCTTTCAATACTGGCAGCGTCGAGGCGGTCGATTACATCTTTGGCTTCTGCCAGGAACTGCTTCGTGAATGTGTTCTCTTTCGTCATTCTTATGATTTTTGATTGGCTTCTCTTGTAGCCAGGAACTCGGCCGTCTCCTGCAATCCCGCTGGCGATCCAATCTCGTAAAACCGCTCGTGCACTTCAAATGCCGCGAGCTGATTGCGTTGAAGCAGATCAGAATAGAGTTCAGTCAGATCGCAAGGCTTTCCCGCCGGCAATCTTTCAAATGCCTCGCTGCGAAAAACTCCTAATCCGTAATCGATGTACCGCATGCGCGAAGTGCGGTTCGTCTTGCTGTACGCCAAAATCTTTCCTGCTTCTGATCCGCCTGCTTCGAACTCGACGTTGCTGGTGTCCCACTTGCCGTCGTTGCGAAAGACCGTCATCATTCCCAACACGCCCGCCGACTCGAAGTACCGCGCGATAGCCGCGTAGTCGCAAGGAAGATAGGAGTCGCCGTACATCA